>NZ_JBSHAW010000059.1:0-38865 GCF_053611685.1 Streptomyces sp. NPDC054786
GGAAGGGCGGGGACGGCGCCCCTGGTCACCACGACCAGTTTCGAGGCGGCGAAGCGCTCGTCGGCCAGCCAGGAACGGACCCCATCAAGCACCGCACCGGCCACCGCGCGGACGGCTACCGGTGTTTCGCCGTCGGCCGGCTCGACCGCCATGCGGACGTACTCGGGTGCGGTGGCGTAGGCGCCGAGGTGCGCGTGGTCGGCCAGGGCCGGGCCGTCGACCGGCACGGCGGTGGGTGTCCAGCGCACCTGGAAGAGGGAGTCGTGACTGCCGTGGCGGGCATCCCGGAGCTGTTTCTCGGTCACGGCGCGGAGCAGGAAGGACTCGACGGTCGCCACCGGAGCTCCGGCGGCATCGGCGATGTCGAGCGACACGGCGTCCGGATGCGATGCGCCGGGCGTGATCCGTACCCGCAGCGCCGAGGCGCCCACGGCGTGCAGCGTGACGCCGGTCCAGGCGAAGGGCAGCAGAGTCTCGCCAGGCACGGGCTCGCTGGAACCGAGATCGGTGGCGTGCAACACCGCGTCGAGGAGGGCGGGGTGAAGTCCGAAACCGCCGGCGTCGGCCTTGACTTCGTCGGGGAGCGCGACCTCGGCGTAGACCTCCGTGCCGTGCGTCCAGGCGGCTCGCAGGCCGCGGAACGCCGGCCCGTATCCGTAACCGGCCTCGGCCATCCGCTCGTAGAGGCCGGAGATGTCAACGGGGCGGGCGCCGGGCGGCGGCCATTGGGTGAGCTTGGCGGGCTCGGTGGTGCGGTCTGCGGTGGCGAGGATGCCCCGGGCGTGCCGGGTCCACGGCCCCGCCTCCTCGGCGCGGGAGTAGAACTCGACGGTGCGCCGCCCGTCGTGGACGGCGCCGCCGACCACGACCTGTAGGGCGACTCCGCTCTCCGGCAGGGCGAGCGGGGCCTCCAGGGTGAGCTCTTCGAGCAGGTCGCAGCCGACGTGGTCGCCGGCGCGGGCGGCGAGTTCGACGAAGGCGGTGCCTGGGAAGAGGACGGTGCCGGTGATGGCGTGGTCGGCCAGCCACGGGTGCGAGCGGAGGGAGATCCGCCCGGTGAGCACGGCTCCGTCGCCGTCGGCGAGACCGACGACTGCGCCCAGGAAGGGGTGGCCGGCCGCCGTCTGGCCGATCTCGCCGGGGTCGCCGTGCGAGAGGGGACTGCTCAGCCAGAAGCGGCGGCGCTGGAAGGCGTAGGTGGGCAGGTCCACCCGGCGGGCACCGGTGCCGGCGAAGAAGGCGTCGCGATCCAGCAGGCCGCCGCGGGCGTGGATGGTGGCCACGGCGGAGAGCAACTCGCGGCATTCTTCGCGGTCCCGGCGGAGTGCCGGGACGAACATGGTGCCCGGGGCGCCCGCGTCGTCGAGGCAGTCCGGGCCCATGGCGGTGAGCACGGCGTCGGGGCCCAGTTCGAGGAAGGTGGTGACGCCACGCTCGGCAAGCTGGCGGATACCGTCGGCGAACCGGACGGGGCGGCGCACGTGCTCGACCCAGTAGTCGGGCGAGCACAGGTCCTCGGCGGAGGCGAGTGCGCCGGTGACAGTGGAGACGAAGGGCAGCTGCGGCGGCGCGTAGTCGAGTATGCGCGCGATCCGGCCGAACTCGTCCAGCATCGGCTCCATCAGGGGCGAGTGGAAGGCGTGGCTGACGGCTAGCCGCTTGGTCTTGCGGCCCTGGGCGGCGAAGTGCTCGGCGACGGCGAGGGCAGCCTGCTCGGGGCCGGAGACCACGACCGAGGCCGGGCCGTTGACCGAGGCGATGCCGAGGCCGGTGGTGAGCAGCGGGCAGACCTCGTCCTCGGTCGCCTGGAGGGCGATCATGGCTCCGCCCGTGGGGAGTTGCTGCATGAGCCGACCGCGGGCCGCGACGAGCGTGGCGGCGTCCTCCAGCGACAGCACTCCGGCGACGTGGGCGGCCGTGAGCTCGCCGATCGAGTGGCCGGCGACGTAGTCGGGGCGCACTCCCCAGGACTCGATGAGGCGGTACAGCGCCACTTCGAGGGCGAACAGTGCGGGTTGGGCATACGCCGTCTGGTCGAGCAGCGCGGCCTCCGGCGACCCGGGGGCGGCGAACAGGACATCCCAGAGGGAGGTTTCGAGCTGGAGATCGATATGGCCGACGGCCTCCTCGAAGGCTGCGGCGAAGACCGGGTGGGCCCCGTACAGCTCCTTGCCCATGGCCAGCCGCTGGCTGCCCTGTCCGGTGAAGAGGATGCCGAGGCGGCCGGCGGGAGAACCGGTGGCGACGGCGGGTGCCGTCTCGCCGGCGGCGACCGCGCGCAGCCCGCGGAGGAGTTCGGCGCGGTCGTCGGCGAGGAGGACGGCGCGGTGGTCGAGCACTGCACGGGTGGTGGCCAGAGAGTGGCCGAGGTCGACGACGGTGAGCTCGGGGTCGGCCTCGACCAAGTCGAGCACGCGCTCGGCCTGTGCGCGGAGCGCGGCCGCGCTGCGGGCGGAGAACACGACCGGCAGAGGGCCCGCGGACCGGGGCTCGGCGGGCTCGCTCTGCGCGGGCTCCGGTTTCTCAGGCGCGGCCTCGACGGTCGGCGGCTCCTCGATGATGACGTGGGCGTTGGTGCCGCTGATGCCGAATGCGGAGATGCCGGCCCGCCGCGGCTGGCTGCCGGACTCCCAGGGCCGCGCCTCGGTCAGCAGCCGGACCTCGCCTGCCGCCCAGTCGATGTTCGGTGAGGGGGCGTCGACGTGCAGGCTCCGGGGGAGCTGCCGGTGTTGCATCGCCATCACCATCTTGATGACGCTGGCGGCACCGCCGGCCGCCTGGGTGTGGCCCAGGTTGGATTTCACCGAGCCCAGCCACAGTGGGCGGCCCTCCTCGCGGCCCTGACCGTAGGTGGCGATGAGGGCGTTGGCCTCGATCGGGTCGCCGAGGGTGGTGCCGGTGCCGTGCGCGTCGACGGCGTCGACGTCGGCTGCGACCAGGCCGGCGGAGGCCAGCGCCTGCCGGATGAGCCGCTGCTGCGAGGTGCCGCTTGGGGCGGTCAGGCCGTTGGAGGCGCCGTCCTGGTTGATCGCGGTGCCGCGCACCAGGGCCAGCACGGTGTGCCCGTTGCGGCGGGCCTCGGAGAGCCGCTCGACCACGAGCAGGCCGACTCCCTCGGAGAACCCGGTGCCGTCCGCCGCCGCTGCGAAGGCCTTGACCCGGCCGTCGGAGGCGAGGCCGCGCTGCCGGCTGAACGCGGTGAACATACCGGGGCTGCCCATCACCGCGACACCGCCGACGAGCGCCAGTGAGCATTCACCGCGGCGCAGCGACTGGGCCGCCAGGTGCAGCGAGACGATGGAGCCGGAGCAGGCCGTGTCGACTGTGACCGCGGGCCCCTCCAGCCCCAGGACGTAGGCCACGCGGCCCGAGGCCACGCTGGGCGCGTTGCCCGTCATCAGGTAGCCGTCGAGGCCCTCGGGGGCCTCGTGGACGCGGACACCGTACTCGTGGACCTCGGCGCCGATGAAGACGCCGGTGCGGCTGCCCTTGAGAGCGGTGGGGTCGATGCCTGCGCGTTCCAGAGCCTCCCAGGCCGTCTCCAGCATCAGACGCTGCTGTGGGTCCATGGCGAGGGCCTCGCGCGGGCTGATGCCGAAGAAGTCGGCGTCGAACTCCGTGGCGTCGGCGAGAAATCCGCCCTTGGTGACGTAGCTCTTGCCGGCCGCCTCGGGGTCCGGGTCGAACATGGTGTCCAGCGCCCAGCCGCGATCTGTGGGGAAGTCGGAGAGCACATCCCGTTCATCGGTGACCAGCCGCCACAGGTCCTCGGCCGAGTTGACACCGCCGGGGAAGCGGCAGCCTATGCCCACGATGGCGATCGGGTCGTCGGCGTCGGCGGGCTGACCCACCGGCTCGGGCTCGGCCTCCTCGGGCGCCAGGCCCAGCACCTCGGCCCGCAGGTGCCGGGCGAGCGCGAGCGGGGTCGGGTGGTCGAAGGCGACGGTGGGCGGCAGGGCGAGGCCGGTGGCTGCGTTCAGCCGGCGGTGCAGGTCGACCAGGGCAAGGGAGTCGAGCCCGAGGTCCCGGAACGCACGCTCAGCGGCCACCGTGGTCTCGTCGTCGGGACGCGCCTTGCGCAGCGCGTCCGCCGCGTGCTCACTGACCAGTTCCACCAGCAGGCGGACCTGTTCGGCGGGCGGCAGCGACACCAGCCGCTCGGACTCGAGAACCTTGCTTACGGACTCGCTCATCTGCGTACTCCACGCTGTCGCTGTCACTGCCGGTGAAGGCAGACCGAACCAACTTTGTACTGATCACTGATCACTGATCGCCGCGCACCGGCCGTCCTGTGCAGGTGACGGGCGTGTGCCTGGGCATGGGTGCAAACGGTAAGGAGTCAGGCGCGGCGGCCCATACCCCTAGCGCACCCCTGAGCTGTGGCCCTCGACCGCACGATCCGGGACGGAGCCGAGCTGGCCGGCCGGCGGCCACGACGCACCGTCGAACTTGACCTGCACGTAGTTGAGGTCCCGGAGCAGATCGGCGGAGGTGAGTCGGCGGGCCCGCGGGCTGTGCGCCAGAGTGTCCAGGGGCAGGGAGCCGGTCTGCGCCCAGCGCAGCCGCCCCTCCTCGTCGATGTAGCTGCGGGTGCGTCCCATGTTGTCGGGGTGGACACAGTAGGGGATATCGAGGTAGCCGCGTCTGAAGGCCAGCAGCAGGGCCTGGCCGATGTCGGGGGCGAGGTTCAGCGCGGCCTCGACCAAGGCTCGCGCGTCCAGGTACGTCTCGCTGTCGAGCTCCGGGGCGAAGGCCGGCGGACGGGCCCTGGCCCCCACCGCGTCGGCGTACTCCAGCGCGGCCACGTTCTCGGATATCTCGGGGATCCGCCGTGACTCGGCGACGGTCTTGACGATGATGCGCTCCGAGCCCGTGGTGACGGCCAACTGGGCCGCCTCGCCGAGCAGCCGGTAGGCCCCTGCGTCGGTCATCGGGTAGACGCCCATGTAGGCGTAGATGACCACGTGCCAGTTGGGGGTCGGCAGCAGCTCGGCGCAGAGCCGGCGCAGCGCGAGCACGGCTTCGATGTCCTGGGCGGCGCTGGTCTGCTGGGCGTAGCTCACGGACAGCGAGCGCAGCCCGTGCTGATGGAAGAACAGGGCCTCCAGCACGCTCATGGCCACCAGCTGGCTCGGTGGGCAGAGCTGGCCCATCATGCAGCCGCCGAAGGTCTCCAGGTGCGGTTCGATTCCGGAGTCCCGCAGGGTGGCGAACAGCTCGCAGCACTCGGCCCAGTTGCGGACCGCCTCGGCCAGCGGGGTGCGCCCGTACGGCAGGCAGTAGGAGACCGGTCCGCCCTCAGTGGCGTTGAGGGACATCCCGATCATCGCCTGGAAGATATCCCGGGGAGCTGCCGAGCCGTGCCGGATCTGCACCGGGAAGTCGGCGGACCGGATGCCGGCGAGGACGCCCCGCGTCGTCTCGGACGGGTGGGTGACGATGGGGTAGCCGTTGAGGGGGATGCCGTCGCGCAGGGCCTTTTCGGCCGCTGCGAGTTCGCCGACCCGGGTGTAGCTGTCGAGGGTGATGGTGCCGACCGTGGTCGCGTGGGCGTTCTTGGTGGCGAGCAGCCCGCTGCGCATGTCCTCCGGACTGCTCAGGCCCATCCGCGGCTGCACGACCAGCCCGCCGCCCGCGGCCACCCGACGGACGAAGGCGCCGAAGTCGACGGGCCTCGCGCCGTGGGTCGCCGGCCGAGGCAGGGTCATACCGGGATCCCTGCGGATTCGGGCACCGCTTCCAGCAGCTGCCGGAAGTCGGCCAAGCCCTGTGCCCCGTCATCGAAGACGGCGTCGAAGCCGGCGGCTACCAGCCGGTCCACCTGCTCGTGGCCGAGCTCTCCGGCGATGCCGAGCTTGCCGCCGATCACCAGCGGCGTCGAGACCAGCTCGGGGCAGGCCCGCAGCTGGTCGACGACCCGCAGGCCGTCCTGGTAGCCGTGCCCGTTGACGCTGCTCAGCACCACCATCGCGGGTCTGAGCGCCCGGCACTCCTCGGCCAGCACCTCGTCCGGCACACATGGCCCGAGGTTCACGACGTGGTAGCCGTACTCCTCGACGAGCAGTTGCAGGAATACCAGGTTCCAGGTGTGGGAGTCGGAGGCCATCGAGCTGACCACAACCGTTCCGCGCCCGGACATCGGCAGTCGGGCCGGTGCGGGCACGCCCGGCACGAGTGGGCACGCGACATCCTGGCCGGTCATGTCCACTGCTCCGCGGTGCCCCGATCCCGCCCCGGCAGAGCGGTGCGAGTGTGTTCGATCCGCATCGCGGAGACCACCTCGTCGCCACGCACCACCACCTCGGCGGGTGCAGGCCGGCCCAGGAACATCAGCAAGCTTGCGGTCGGCCCGTACGCACCGGCGTTGGGGATGGAGATGAGGTCGCCCGGCTGCAGTCCGGCCGGTAGCTCGATCTCGCGGCCGAGGATGTCGCCGGGGGTGCACAACGGCCCCACCAGACTGCCCCGTTCTCGGGCGGCCGCTCCCTCGGGGCCACCGTTGGGCGCCACGGTCACGGGCAGCAGCCGACCCAGCCCCGACATGCCCCCGAAGGTGTTGATGCCCGCGTCGAGGATGACGAACCGGCGGCCGCGGCTCACCTTGACGTTGCTCACCGAGGCGATCAGCGTGCCGCTGCACCCGATGAGGAACCGGCCGGACTCGCACGCCAGCTGCGGCACGCCGGACCGCCACTGAGGGAAGTGCACATCCAGCGCCGCGGCCAGCTCCGTACGCAGCTTCGGATACGAGCCACGGTCACCCGGTGTGCCGTACGGAGCGGTGAAGCCGCCCCCGATGTCCAGGAAACGCAGTGGAAGGTCGAGTTCGCGTTCGAGTTCCGCGGCCAGGGCGATGGTGTGACGGAACTCGGCGATCAGGCTCGCCTCGTCACGCGCGTTGCTGAGCGGGAAGAAGTGCATGCCTACCAGGCGTACGCCCGGCACGCCGCGCAGTGCCGGGAGGATCTCGGCGAGGGTCTCGCTGTCGAAACCGAACTGCGAGGGGGTGCCCGTCATCCGGATGCTGGTGGTCGCGCTCGCGGTGGCGCTGTTGACGCGCAGCAGGCAGTCGGCGGTGACGCCGAGGGCGGTAGCGGCCTCGCCGACGTGCTGGACGTCGGTAACCGAGTCCGTGGAGAAGAGCCGCACCCCGAGCCGAAGGGCCTCGTGCAGCTCGTCCGCCGTCTTACCCGGTCCGGTGTAGAGGCAGTCGGCTCCGTCGAAGCCGGCGTCGAGTGCCGCGGCGAGTTCGCCGCTGGAGCTGATCTCCGGTCGGCAGGCGGGGCCGGGTCCCTCGTGCAGGGCCCGGATGAGGTCCGGGTGCGAGTTGGCCTTGAGGGCGTAGAACAGCTCGAAGCCCTCGGGCAGTGCCTCGAAGAGCTCACGCCGCGCAGCGGCGACCTCGTCGAGGTCGTAGACGTACAACGGGGTGCCGAAGCGCTCGGCAAGGGCCGCGTGTCGGTCCGTTGTCACGGGGTGTCCCCCTCATCGAGCATCTCGGCCAGCACCTGGCGCGAGTTCTTGCCGTGCAGCGTCAGTGGCAGGTCGGTGAGCACGCGGCAGACGGCCGGCACCTTCGCCGGCTCCAGCCGCTGCGCAAGTTCCTTGAGCACGACGTGCGGGGCCAGATCGCCCTCGACGAACAGGGCCAGGTCGTGCTTGTCCGAGGGCGGCAGCACGGCGGCCGTGCGCACCTCGGCGATGTCCATGGCGGCGGCCTCGATCTCAAGAGTGCTCATGCGGATGCCCTTGCGCTTGAACATGTCGTCGCGGCGGCCGTCGAAGTAGAGGTAACCGTCCTCGTCGAGGCTCCCGTAGTCACCGGTGTGCAGCCGTCGCTGGCCGGTGCGCTGATCCATCCGGAAGGTGCGTTCGGTCAGTTCGGGGGCCTGCCAGTAGCCAGGCATCACGTGCGGGCCGGACACCACGATCTCGCCGATCTGGCCGACGGGCAGCTCGTTGCCGTCCGCATCGAGGATCTGCACCGTGGTGCCGGGCAGCGGCCGGCCCACCGAGTCGGGCCTCTCGGTGTCCTGCTCCGGCGGCATGATCGAGATGCGCTTGGACTCCGTCTGGCCGTACTGGCGCACCACTCGGGTGCCGGGGAACAACTCGCGGAGTGCCGTGATCGTCGTCGCCGCCAGCGCTGCTCCGGTGTTGGTGAACAGCCGTACCGGCGGGGCTGGTTCGGGGTCGCGCCGCGCCAGCTTGACGATCATGCCGGCGAGCGAGGGCACGAGCGGTACGACCGTCGTGCCTGTCTCGCGCATCCGCCGCAGCAGCACCAGATCGGACTCCTCGCCGGCGAGCACGATCTCGCTGCGGCCGAGGCAGCACAGAAGGATCTTGTACAGGCCGTAGTCCCAGGAAATCGGGAACCGGCAGAAGACGACGTCGTCCGGCCCGTACCGCAGCTCAGCGTTGATCGCACGGCTGGCGAAGGTCATCTGGGCGTGCGGACAGATGACGGCCTTCGGTGCCGCCGTACTGCCCGAGGTGTAAACCAGCACCGCCACGTCGTCGGGGCGTACGGGGGCCGGCTCAACCGGGTCGTTCGCGAGTGCCGCGACCTGGGCCCGGACGGTTTCGAAATCGTGGACCGGCACGTCGGCGAGGGACGCGACGGCGGGGACGGCAGCCGGCGTGGTAATGGCCAGGACCGGATCGGCATTGTCGAACACCGAGGCGAGGTGGTAGTTCTTCATCGCCGGGTTCAGCGGCACGAAGATCGCTCCGATGCGGGAGGCCGCGAAGAACAGGGCGACCAACTCCCGCGTCGATGGCAGCTGTGCAACGACGCGCTGCCCAGCGGTCACCCCCTTCGCCCGCAGCCACCGGGCGTAGGCATGGCTCCATCCGAACAGTTCCCGATAGCTCCACACCCCGATCGCATCACGGATCGCGGGGGATTCGGGCCGCTCCGCCGCGGCTTCGTCCAGCAGGCTGTGGACGAGGCTCGACGAGTTCTGCTGAGCAGTCAAAGCAGGTCTCCGAGGCTCGAAGAAAGGTGGTTGACAGGCGAGTCGGGAACGATCCGCGTCAACACATCGGCACAGGGGGGAAGTTAGCCGGGCACGAGCAAGCGAAGTACCCCTAACTTCCCCCTCGCCGGGCCCCTTACCGGTACCCCCGCCGGGGGGACCGGCTGCTCAGAGCCCCTGCTTGACCAGCGAGCCGGCGTCGATCTTCAAGTGCAGGCCGGTGACGTACCGGGACTCGTCCGAGGCCAGGTAGACCACCGCGTGCGAGACGTCGGCGGGCTGCACATAGGGGACCGCGATCGCGTGCATGGCGGTGAACCCCTGCTCCGCGTCCTCGCGGGTCGGGCTCTCAAGATCGGGCCGGAAGGTCCGATACATCACGTCGTTGTGCAGCATCACGGTATCGACGTTGGTCGGGTGTACGGCGTTGATCCTGCGGCCCGACGGCCCCAGCTGCACAGCAAGGGTGTTGACGAAGTCGACCAGGGATCGCTTGGCGTACTTGTAGGCGGCGAACCCGGAGCCGGCCTGACCCGTGTCGCCGTGCCCCGGCATGAATGCTGCGGCCGAACCGGCGACGACCACGGAGCCTCCCTCCCCGAGATGTGGCAGCGCGGCGTGCACAGTGTTGATGGCGCCGGTCAGGTTGATCTCCACCGTGTCGGTGAACGCCTCGATCGGCCGGTCGGCCCCGATCGGCAGGATGCCGGCGTTGGCCACCACCACGTCCAGGCGCCCGAGTTCGGCAACGCCCTCGGACAAGGCCGTCCGCAGAGCGGCGCGGTCACGAACGTCGGCATGTCTGACGACGGCCTTCCGCCCCGCCTTCTCCACCAAGCGCGCAGTCTCGGCCAATTCCTCAGCTGTACCGAGGGGGTACTCGGTGATCGCGAGGTCGGAAGGGATGTCGATCGCAATGATGTCGGCACCTTCCTGCGCCAACTGGACGGCGTGGCTGCGGCCTTGACCGCGTGCTGCCCCTGTGATGGCCACTACCTTGCCTGATACCCGTCCCATGCCGCACTCCTTTTGTCGCTTCCGGGAGATTCCCCGACGGAGGGATCCCAGGTATTTCTTACTGCCGACGTGCACCCAGCAGCGGGGGGTACAGACCCCTAATTGACGCGGCGGCCGAATTTAGGGGGCCGGACAAACCAAAGCGGAAGACTGGGCGCCGGTCTTGCATTACGTTCTATACATACGTACATCTGCCATGGGTACGGGTAAAGCATTGGCAATGATCAACCCAAGGACTTCGAGGTGGGTGGGCATGCGAGTCCAGCTGGTGCGCGGGGTGACGGTGTGGGTGACCGCGGACGGCCACCTCCTGGCGGCGCACGGGGCCCGGGAGCTGCGACTGGAGTACGAGCCTCCGGGCGCCGCTTGGTGGATCGCTCTGAGGCGGCACGACGGGAACCCCGATGCGGCGGCGAACACCCTTGCCCGCACCTGGGGTACGGACCCCGCCGATACGCGCGAGCAGATGACCCGCTGGCTCGACGGCCTTCTCGATGCCGGCCTGTTACGGGCCGAGTCCGGCTAAGACCGTGTCCTATGTGGTGAGGCGGAGGTATCGCTTGTAGCAGCAGATGGCGGCGGCGAGGCCGAGAAAGGCCAGGTAGTTGCGGGGGTGGCGTTCGTAGCGGGGGCTGAGTCTGCGGTAGCCCGACAGCCACGACATGGTGCGCTCGATCACCCATCTACGCTGCCCTAACCGCTCGCTGGACTCGATGCCTTTGCGGGCGATCCGCACTCCAATCCGCTTACCACGCAGCCATTTCCGCAGATCAGGCCGGTCATATGCCTTGTCGGCGTGCAGGCGCTGAGGTTTGAGGTACCGGCCACGGTGCGGGTCGTGTCTCGTTTGGTGACCCTCGATCATCGGCTTCAGCCCTTGGCTGTCGTGGGTGTTCCCAGCTGAGACGCCGACGACCAGGGGCAGTCCGTTCGCGTCCGACAGGACGGTCGGGTGGCCCGGAGGAATCTCACCTCCGGGCTCCCACAGAACCGTGCGTAACAGTCTCCCGTTACACGGCTCTTGCCATCTTGATCACCAGAACGTCGGAGTCCATGCCCAGTGGGCGAAAAGCCTGGGATGCTGCTGGGTGATTCGCTTCCAGCATGCATGGGCCTTCTTGAAGCTCCGGAACCGCCGGTACTTCTTGCGGATCCAGCGCATCAGGCAGGCATTGATGCGCGAGAGGAGTGGATGCAGCAGAGAGCGATAATGCGCCCCGTAGTACTGCGTCCAGCCACGCACGATGGGATTGATCCTTCGCGCGAGCTCGTAGAACGTGAGGTGGATCTGCATGTGAAGCCGCCAGGAGCGGACTTCTCTGCCGATCTTCTTCAGGGCGTCCTTACTGACCGCGGGCAGGAAATTGGTGAAGTTCACCCCAAGCCTGTTCCGCGCCTTGCGAGCTCGGAAAGTGAAACCAAGGAAGGTAAACGACGTCTCCTCGTACGAGCCGCGCCGCTTGCCGTCCTTGCAGTACACAATCCGGGTTTTCTCGGGGTGCAGACGCAGCCCGACATCTTCCATCCTGTTCTCCAGCGCGGCCAGGACCTCGCGGGCCTGGCGCTCTGTGACGCAGTGCACGACGGCGTCATCGGCATACCGCTCGAACTGGACTCCCGGAAACGTCCGGGCAAGCCAGAGGTCGAACGCATAATGCATAAACAGGTTCGCCAACACAGGAGAGACCGCTGACCCTTGCGGGGTTCCCCGGTCCCGTATCTGCAAGGTGCCGTTGGGTAGTTGGAGCGGAGCGCGTAGCCACCGCTCCACATACAGCTTCACCCAAGCGGCATCGGTGTGAGCTTCCACAGCTCTGACGATCAGGTCCCAGCGGACGCTGTCGAAGAACTTCTGAATGTCGAGGTCGATCACCCAGTTCTTCCTCCAGCAGCGCTGCCGGCATACCTCCACCGCGTCCAAGGCCGACCTCCGCGGTCGATACCCGTAGGAATCCTCGTGAAAGACAGGTTCCACACGGATTCCCAGATGCCGGGCAACGACGGTCTGTGCGACTCTATCGGCCACGGTGGGGATGCCCAGCATCCTGGTCCCGCCACCGTGCTGCTTCGGAATCTCCACCGCACGCACCGCCGGTGGGAAGTAGGTCCCCGAGGACATCCGATTCCAGATTTTGTAAAGGTTTCCCTTCAGATCCTTCTCGAAGTCCTCGATGGACTGTCCATCCACCCCAGGTGCACCCTGATTTCTCTTGACCTCTTGATACGCCTCCAGGACTTCCCACTTAGAGATGTCAAACGGCTTGTCAGGTGACTTCAGCTTGCCCATCGGCTCCTCCCGGAGAACTTCCGGTTGACCAGATACACACAGCCACAGATGGCCCGGCTCCTTCGCTCCACCCCCATTACAGAGGCTTCGGCACTACTACGAACCGGTCCGCCAACCACGTCTCGCGACAGTACTCAACTCCTTGCGGGTCCTCCGCTTGGAGCGCTCCCTCTCGCACCCCGCTGCGGGATGCAGTTTCGAGACGTGCTTTCCCACGTTCCGTGCAAGAGCAGCAGATCAGTCTCACGTCACCTCCATGCCGGACACCATCTGGCCAATAGACGGGCACCCGCCAGACTCCTCCCGGGGCCGATACAAGTAACCCCGGTTTTGATGTCACTTCATCCATAACGACACGTCAGCAGTGATTCACTTGCGTTCGTCTTCCTGATCCCCACCTGACGTCTCCTGGACGCCTTTTCCGCATCGCTCACCACGGTCACGTCACCGCTTCCGCAGCATGCGGCGGTTTGAAGCCTCCCCCCGCAGGGCGACTCCGAGGGGCCAATTCCCTCATCTCCTGCACAGCACCGCTTTCAGAGCACTTCCTACATAGGACTCCTTCTTGCGTTCGTGGCACACTGCATCTTGGAACCCGGCTTGCCTCGGTCCACGGGGCTCGGACCTGTGTGTTCGCCCCCTTTTTTAGCCCTCACGTGGGCGGAGTCGAGGACGACGCGGGTGACGTCGATGAGGCCGGCGTCGTCGAGCCGGTGCAGCACGGCCTCGTGCAAACGGCCCCAGACGCCGGCTCTGGACCAGATCAGAAACCGTCGGTGGGCGGTTGACTTCGAGATGCCGAAGCAGGGCGGCAGAGCCCGCCAGGCGCACCCGCTGACCAGGACGTAGATGATGGCCGCGAACAGCGTCTCATCAGGCGTGTCCTGCGTTCCCCCGCCCTGAGGCCGCACCTTCGACGGCGGAATCAGCGGTTTCGCGATCGCCCACAACCCGTCCGGAACAATCCAACTCCATGTACCCCGCCCCATACCGAGGTCAACGAAGCCTCACCACATAGGACACGGTCTAAGACGTCGTTTCTGATGGTGTGATCGCTCGTTGAGCCGTGCATGACGGATCTGGTGGAGCGGTTGGTGCCGGATGAGTTGTGGACGCTGTTTCGGCGGGTGGTCCCGCCGACGGAGGTCGTACGCCCGCAGGGCGGCGGGCGACGTCGGGCCGGTGATCGCGAGTGCCTGGCGGCGGTCATCTTCGTGGCCACTTCAGGTTGCACCTGGCGGCAGTTACCACCGGTGTTCGGGCCGGCCTGGCCCACGGTCTACCGGCGCTTCGCTCAGTGGAGCCGGGATCGGGTGTGGGCCAGACTGCACCGGGTCATCCTCGACGAACTCGGCGCCCGGGGCGAGCTGGACTGGTCGCGGTGCGCGATCGACTCCGTCAGCGTCCGGGCGGCAAAGGGGGCCACTGACCGGACCGAATCCGACCGACCGTGGCAAGCCAGGATCGAAAATCCACCTCATCACCGACCGAAACGGCCTGCCGCTGTCGCTGGGCATCTCCGGCGCCAACATGCACGACAGCCTCGGCCTGGAACCGCTCGTGCGCGGGATCCCGCCCATCCGCTCCCGCCGCGGCCCGCGCCGCCGGCGTCCGGCCAAGCTCCACGCAGACAAGGGCTACGACTACGACCACCTGCGGAAATGGCTTCGCGAGCGCCGCATCCGCCACCGCATCGCCCGCAAGGGCATCGAGTCGTCCACGCGGCTCGGCCGACACCGCTGAGTCGTCGAGAGAACGGTCTCCTGGTTGGCCGGATGCCGAAGGCTGCACCGCCGGTACGAGCGAAAGGCCGAGCACTTCCTGGCCTTCGTCGGCATAGCCGCAGCCCTCATCAGCTACCGCCGACTCACCAACTGAAACGACCTCTAAGGGCGCCGCCTTGGGCGATCGCATGTGTGAGGCGGTTCCGGCGGGCCGTGAGGCAGGGGACGCGTCCGCGTACGCCCCTGACCGCGGGGGGCTCCGGGCGCTCGGGATATCGTCAGCTCGAAGCCTCTCCGCAGGCGCGGCCCTGATCGATCTCGGGAATGGCTGTGTTCCAGGGCTGTGGCAGCAGGACTGGCGGGTTCCCGCGGCGGGGCGATGGCCCAGGCCCGCCGGCAGCCGGGTTCGGAGTCATTGCTCGGTGCCGTAGTGCCGGTCCTGGGATCGAGTCCCGCTGAGTGGTGCAGGAAACCGGCCGGGACGCCCCTGTGCTCGATCGTCCGTGTGAAGCACGCCCCGGTGGTGGCCATCAGCCAGGGATCGCAGGGGGCCTCGCGCTGGGGACGGTCGGCCAGGACCGGCGAGAGGTCGAGCACCTCGTCGACTCGGTCGGCGACGCCCCGGGCCAGGTGATCCGCGGGAGGCCGGTCATGCCGACGGCGGAGCGGCAACACCCGCTGAAGTCCGAACGCCCGGAGCGTCTTCTTCTGCCGCCGCCGCGCGACGCTCCGTCGGCGTCGGATGGACCTCGAACAGCCCATCCTCACCATGAACAGCGGGATCACCCCGCACGAAAGGTCACAAGCCGGGGGAGGGGCGGCGGCTACTACGACGCGCTTCTAGGGGGCGTTGGCAGGCTCCGCGCTAGCGGGCGCGTCAAAGCTGGTCACGATGGCGCGCAAGCCCTCGATGACCTCCTCTGCGGAGGGGGCGTTCTCCGGGTCGGTCAGCCACTGGATCATGATGCCGGTCATGAGTGCCGTCTGCACCGAGCCGAGTGTGCGGACCACGGAGTCGGACACCTCGCCCTCGTGGGAGCCGCGTAGTGCGGCCGCCATGCCGCTGCGGCCCTGCTGCTGCCCGTCCGCCAGCTGGTCGCGTAGCTCGGGTGCCCGTTCGGCCTGGACGATCGCCTCCAATGTGGCGACCCACAGTGGGCGTTGGGTGGTGAACGACTTGATCATCTCGGTCCACATCGACCTGAACGGCTCCACGCGGCCCGCCTGCGGGTCGGCGTAGGCCGCCATCGCCAGTTCGACCTGGGCCCCCCAATCGTCCATGGCCTGGTAGAGCGCCGCGTTCATCAACGCTTCCCTGGATCCGAAGTGATAGCCAATGGCGGCCAGGCTGATGCCACCGGAGGCCTTCGCAATGTCTCGCACCGTGGTGCGCGCGTAGCCCTTCTCTACAAGGCAGCGCCTCGCTCCAGCGAGCAAATCCTCACGATTCCCCATGTCAGCCATGGTATCCAGCCGCGAACGATTGTTCAATACGAACGACTGAGACGCTCGTGTTGAACGCTAGTCTTGCTCTTGCGTCTTGTTCATACGCCTAATACGCTTGTATAGTTCGGTCTGGGCAGGCCACGGCACACCCCCACGGGCATCTGGAGGCCGTCATGGGCAAGACCAACGTCCTGATTTCCGGCGCGAGTGTTGCCGGACCTGCGCTCGCCTACTGGTTGCAGCGGTACGGCTTCGCGGCCACCGTCGTCGAGCGCGCGCCGGCCTTGCGCGAAGGGGGCTTCTCCGTCGACTTCCGGGGTACTGCGCACATGAGCGTGCTGCGGAAGATGGGGATCCTCGACGACATCCGCGCACTGCGCACCGGCATGGGGGAGGTCGCTCTTATCGATGCTGCCGGACGGCGCCAGGCGGCTGTTCCGTCGGCAGTCATGAGCGGCGAGGTGGAGTTGCAGCGCGGCGACCTGAGCCGAGTGCTGTACGAGCACACCAAGGACACCACTGAGTACGTCTTCGGCGACTCGATCACCTCGATCACCGAGACCGCGGAGGGCGTCCATGCCACCTTCGAGCGTTCCGCGCCCCGTACCTTCGACCTGGTGGTCGGTGCAGACGGGCTCCACTCCAACGTGCGCAGGCTGGTCTTCGGGGAGGAGTCGCGGTTCATCCGCCATCTCGGCTGCTACGTGGCCGGTGGCTACCGGGTACCCAACCGCTTCGGTCTGCTGCGATCGGGGGTCTCGTTCGGGGTGCCTGGCAAGAGCGTGACCCTCAGCAGCGCGCGCAACCCCGACGAGGCGTCACCGCTCTTCGTCTTCGCCGCCGATCAGATCGACTACGACCGCAGGGACGTCGAACAACAGAAGAAGATCCTTGCGGAGGTGTTCAGCGGAGTGGGCTGGGAGGTGCCCGGGCTGCTCGACGCCATGCGGCGAGCGGACGACTTCTACTTCGACTCGGTCAGCCAGATCCGCCTCGACCGCTGGTCCACAGGCAGGGCCGTGCTGCTCGGCGATGCCGGCTACGGGGCCACTATGGGCGGCATGGGCACTGGTCTCGCGATCGTGGGCGCCTATGTACTTGCCGGTGAGCTGGCCGCTGCGGGGGGCGACCACCGCACCGCCTTCGCCGCCTACGAGGCGGAACTGCGCGATTACGCCGAGGCCTGCCAGAAACTTGCCGAAGGGGCGGGACAGTTCTTCGCCCCGCAGACCCGGTGGCAAATCTGGCGTCGCAACCAGACATACCGAATTCTCTCGTCGCAGTTCATGGCGGCTCCCTTTAACAAGATGACCACGAAGACGGCGAGCGCCATTGCGTTAAGGGACTATGGGGGTCGGTCGTGCGAGATGTGACACGGTGTTTTGCACCCGATCCGTCCGGCGGACAACTGATATCCGAACCTGGTCTCTCAACGGGACGGATCGCTGGGCACCTTGGCGCCGCGTGGTGCGCAACTCGCGGTACACAGGCCAAGAAGGCCGGCATGGGCCCGGCGGCGGCAGCCGGACCGACACTCAGCCGACACCGCTCACGCTCGGCAGCGCGATCGACTTCTCACGCGCCATCGTCCAGCTGGCCCGACGAGTCCCGGTACGTCACCGGGCCGCACTCGAAGCGGGGGCCGCCACCACGATCAAACAGTGACTGTGAGGCCGGGGTGAGGGGTGCTTTAGGGGTGTGGGTGACTGCACCGCCGCTCTAGCGTGAGATCACATTCCCATTCACTGACTGGTTCTCACCCCAGGCGGGAGAGCAGCGTTGGGTAGCTACGCGAATTCACTGAACGAAAGCACGGGAACGGTCCACGGTACCAGCGGGTTGGTGCGCGAGCTGATCGAGACCGCGGCGATCGACATCTATGCGATCCGGGACAGGCGCATCGACCATCTGGTGTTCGCGGCGCTGTCGGGCGGCAGGTCCAACTGATGGGTCCAACCGAGCTGGAGGCGGAAGTAGTCATGGAAGTGGAGCAGATCGTCGAGGCGCTGCGCGCCTCGCTGATCGACAACGAGAGACTGAAGCAGGAGAACGAGCGGCTGGCCCACGCGACGACCGAACCGATCGCCATCATCGGCCTGGCCTGCCGGTTCGGCGGGGGCGTCGACTCGCCTGAGGAACTGTGGGAGCTGCTGGTCGACGGCCGCGACGCGGTCTCCCCGTTCCCCACCGACCGGGACTGGGACATCGAGGCCCTCTACGACCCGGAGGGCGCGCCGGGCACGAGCATCACGCGCGACGGCTGCTTCATCCACGACGCGGCCTACTTCGACGCCGAGCTGTTCGGTATCTCGCCGCGCGAGGCGCTGGAGATGGACCCGCAGCAGCGGCTCCTGCTGGAGACGGCGTGGGAGGCGGTGGAGAACGCCCGCATCGACCCGCTCTCCCTCAAGGGCAGCAAGACGGGGGTGTTCGCCGGCCTGATGTACCACGAGTACGAGGGCGCGAGCACCGGCGGCAGCTTGGTCAGCGGCCGCGTCGCCTTCACCCTGGGGCTGGAAGGTCCGGCGGTGACGGTGGACACCGCGTGCTCCTCGTCGCTGGTCGCCACCCATCTCGCGGGGCAGGCCCTGCGGCAGGGGGAGTGCACGCTCGCGCTGGCCGGCGGGGTGACCGTGATGGCCTCGCCGGAGACGTTCCAGTACTTCACCAAGCAGCGCGGGCTCTCCCGGGACGGCCGCTGCCGGCCCTTCGGAGCAGGCGCGGACGGCACCGGCTGGGGGGAGGGTACCGGCATGCTGGTGCTCGAACGTCTCTCGGATGCCGAGCGCCATGGCCGCCGTATCCTCGCCGTGATCCGCGGCTCGGCGATCAACCAGGACGGTGCCTCAAGCGGTCTCACGGTGCCCAACGGCCCGGCCCAGCAGCGGGTGATCCGCCAGGCGCTCGCCAACGCGGGCCTGCAGACCGGCGATGTGGACGCGGTCGAGGCGCACGGCACCGGCACCACGCTGGGCGATCCGATCGAGGCACAGGCGCTGCTCGCCACATACGGCCGCGAACGGCCCGACGACCTGCCGCTGTGGCTCGGCTCCGTCAAGTCCAACCTCGGCCACACGCAGGCCGCCGCCGGCGTGGCGTCGATCATCAAGATGGTGCTCGCGATCCGCGGCGGTGTACTGCCAAGGACACTCGGTGCCGACGACCCGAGCCCGCACGTGGACTGGTCGGCCGGGAACGTACAGCTGCTGACGGAGGCCCGGCAGTGGCCCGAGACCGGGCGGGCCCGCAGGGCGGGCGTCTCGGGGTTCGGCATCAGCGGAACCAACGCCCACCTGATCATCGAACAGGCAGGATGACAAGGCCGATGCAAGCGCCACTCGCGCCGCTGCCCGCCTCCATCGATCCGGCCACCTACCGGGACGTGCTGGGCCACTTCTGCAGCGGAATCACCGTCGTCACGGCGATCGAGGAGACCCCCGAGGGGGGCCGGCCGGTGGGCTTCACCTGCCAGTCGTTCGCCTCGCTGTCCCTTGACCCGCCGCTGGTCACCTGCTTCGTCAACCGCACCTCCACCACCTGGCCGCGGATCGCGGCGGCCGGTGCGTTCTCCGTCAACGTACTGGCTGGGCCGCAGGAGGAGCTGTGCCGGGCCTTCGCGGCGAGCGGTACCGACAAATTCGCCGGTGTCGAATGGACTCCGGCCGCGGCCACCGGCTCGCCGAGGCTCGCCGGATCGCTTGCCTGGATCGACTGCACCATCGAGACAGTTCACCCCGGCGGCGACCACCGCATCGTCGTTGGCCGGGTCCGCGCCCTCGACGTCGGCCTGCCTGGAGCGGCCGCCCAGCCGCTGCTGTACTACCGCGCCGCATTCCACCGCATCGCCGCCTGACCGGCGGCGGCGGGTGGGTCCGACGGGCCCGCCCCGGCACCACAACACTCGACACACTCTGAAGGACACGACATGCGATTTGGACTCATCTACCACCACCAACTGCCGCGGCCCTGGGCGCAGGACAGCGAGGAGCGGCTCTACAACGAGTCGCTGGAGCAGATAGAACTCGCCGATCGCCTCGGCTTCGACTACGCCTGGGCCACCGAGCACCACTTCCTGGAGGAGTACTCGCACTCCTCGGCGCCGGAGGTGTTTCTCGGCGCGGCGGCCGCCCGCACTCGCGACATCCGGCTGGCCCACGGCATCGTGCAGCTGCCGTCGGCCGTCAACCACCCGGTGCGGGTGGCCGAGCGGATCGCCATGCTCGATCTGCTCTCCGGCGGCCGGGTCGACTTCGGCAGCGGAGCCGGCAGCTCGCAGCTGGAGCTCGCCGCCTTCGGAGTGGACCGCGAGACCAAGAAGGACCAGTGGGCCGAGTCGCTGCGGGTCATCACCCGGCTGATGAACGAGACGCCGTTCACCGGCGCGAAGAACGACTGGTTCGACATCCCGCCGCGCAACATGGTGCCCAAGCCCAAGCAGACTCCGCACCCGCCGCTGTGGATGGCCTGCAGCGCCCGTACGACGATCGAGACCGCGGCCCAGAACGGGCTCGGCGCGCTGTCCTTCTCCTTCGTCTCCCCCGAGCAGGCCAAGGAGTGGGTCGACACGTACTACCGCATCATCGAGTCGCCCGAGTGCGTGCCCGTGGGCCTCGACGTCAATCCCAACTTCTCCGTCGTGCTGCCCTTCATGTGCCATCGCGACGAGGAGACCGCGCTCGACCGTGGCCTGGACGGGGCCCACTTCTTCTCATACTCCCTGATGCACTACTACATTTCCGGCGAGCACCGGCCCGGAGTGACCGACGTGTGGCAGGAGTTCCAGAACAACCGCGCCTCGGTCGGGCTCACGCGCAACCCGGCGCCGCCCGCGGACGGCGAGGAGCCGACCGGCGAGGCCAAGGCGATGCTGGAGCAGATCACCTCGCTGCGCCGCGGCATCGGCACGCCCGAGCAGATCAGCGACCTGGTGCGCCGCTACGAGGCGGCCGGCGTCGACCAGGTCATTTTCTCGGTGCAGATCGGCAAGAACCGGCACGAGCACATCATGGAATCGCTCGAACTGTTCGCCTCCGAGGTCATGCCCGAGTTCACCGCCCGCCGTGACGCGCGCGAGGCCGCCAAGCAGGCCCGCCTCGCTCTCGCCGTCAAGGAGGCTCTGGCTCGCATCGAGCCGGTTTCCGGCGAGGTCACCGACTACGTGATCTCACCCGAGCTTCGAGCCTGACATGACCGTCCGGACAACGGCGGAGTCGGCGGTGGCGACCAGCGTCCGGATCCGTTGGTTCACCCCGGCGGCCACATAACTGCCTTGTGGCCTTCCGGACAGCTTCGTAGCCGTGCTGAATTCCGTCACCACACCCACACTCGACCGCAAGAAGGACTGGAATACGCATGACGCGCACCAATGCACGAGCCGGGCGCAAGGAATGGATCGCGCTCGGCGTCCTCGTATTGCCATTGCTGCTGATATCGATGGACATCACCGTGCTGTATTTCGCGGTGCCGTCCATCTCCGCGCAGTTCGCCCCTAGCAGCACCCAGCAGCTGTGGATGACGGACATCTACGGCTTTGTGCTGGCCGGCATGCTGATCACGATGGGGAACATCGGCGACCTGATCGGCCGCCGTAGGCTGCTGCTGATCGGAGCCGCCGTCTTCGGCGTCGCCTCGATTGCCGCCGCGTACGCCGGCAGTGCCGAAATGCTCATCGCCGCCCGTCTGCTCCAGGGCTTGGGCGGCGCGACCCTCATGCCGTCCACACTCGCGCTCGTCAGCAACATGTTCCGGGACGACGCGCAGCGCCGTACTGCCATCTCGATCTGGGCGATCGGCACCTCGGCCGGCTCAGCGATCGGACCGGTCGTCAGCGGCAGCCTGCTCAACAATTTCTGGTGGGGTTCGATCTTCCTCATCAACGTCCCTGTTCTGGTGCTGCTGTTCGTCCTGGTGCCGATCCTCGTGCCGGAGTTCCGCCGGCCCAGGCACGAGGTGGGCAGGTTCGACCTGCTCAGCTCGGTGCTGTCGCTGGTGGCGGTGTTGTCGATCATCTGGGGGCTCAAGGAGCTCGCCGTTGACGGGTTCGGCGTCATCCGCGTCCTCGCCATCGTTGTCGGCATCGTGCTGGCGGGCGTCTTCTTCTACCGGCAGACCCACCTTTCGCACCCGATGATCGACCCCAAGCTGTTCAAGCGCCGCGGGTTCAGCCCGGCGATCAGCCTGAGCCTGATCGCCTTCTGCTGCCTGATCGGGTTCAGCCTGTTCGTCACCCAGTACCTGATGGACGTGCTGCACATGAGCCCGCTGGAGGCCGCGCTGTGGACCATGCCGCCGCCCGCCTGCACCATGCTGCTCGCACCGTTCGCGGTGGTCCTGGCCAACAAGGGCATCGTCCGCCCCGCGTACGTCATCGCCGGGGCGCTCCTGGTGGCCGCGGCCGGCTTCACGTGCATGACCATGCTCGGAGTGGACCACAACATCCCGCTCGTGGTCGGCGGCGCCACGGCGATCGGCGTGGGCTCTGCGATCGTGCTCACCCTGGTGACCGACCTGGTCGTCGCCGCCGCCCCGCCGGAGCGGGCGGGCTCGGTCTCCGCGCTCACCCAGACCTTCCAGGAGTTCGGCGGCGCGCTCGGCATCGCCGTCTTCGGCAGCCTGGGTGCGGCGATCTACGGCAATCGGATCGACCACGCCAATCTGCCCGACGTCCCGGCCGATGCCGTGCGCGCCGCCGGGCAGACCCTCGGCGGGGCCATGGAGGCCGCCACGCATCTGGCGTCCACCCAGGCGCACGAGTTGATGAACGCCGCGTACTCGGCGTTCGCCACCTCGATGAACGCCACCGCGGTGCTCGGCATCGTCATCACCGTGGCCACCGCCGCCTTCACCGTCAACCGGCTGCGGCACGTAGCCAACCTGCCCAGCGATCTGCCGGTGGAAGACGCCCCTCATGCCATCTCCCAGGAGGCCGGCCACGACGCCCCGGCGCAGCAACTGACCTGACAGCTCCCGGCGCAAGCCGGCCTAGGTGTGTCGTTCCGAGACGTCGGCTACGAGTGACAACGCGTTGAGTGGTCCTTGAACGGGGTGGGGGCTTTCTGGTCTCGGTATGGACTGCGAAGTCTGCACCGATGCCCGGGAGGCCCTCGCGCTCCGGGCGGCCGCCCTGGAAGCGCCGCCCAGCAGCATGATGCCCCCTGCGGCGCTGCTGACTTGTGCTCGGTGACGGCCATCGCCGTCGACGACCAGTGAACTCCCCAGTCTCCGGTCGGATCTGTTAGGGGCCTCGGGATCAAGTAAGGGGTTGCCCACCGTACCGGGAATGGGCAGCCTTTTTGCCGCGGTGCTTTACGCCGCAATTTCTCCTTCCCGGATTTTGTGAAGTCAGCTTTCGATTCAACGGGGTGTTCTGGGTGAGCAGTGACGAAATGCCTCCGGTTGTGCCGTGGGTCGTCTCCGGAAAAAGCGCACAGGCGCTGCGCGTACAGGCGGGCAGGCTGTGGGAGCACGCCACCCGACGGCCCGGGCTGCGTCCCGTGGATGTCGGCCTGTCGCTGGTGACCACCCGGGCCCGGCTCGGCCACCGTGCGGTCGTCATCGGCGATGACCTCGACGGCCTGCTGGCTGGACTTGACGTGGTGTCCGGGCAGGACGCGCCCGGCGCCGCGGTGATCGGCGCGGCAGGTGGCGCGCCCCCCAAGGTGGCGTTCGTCTTCCCCGGACAGGGGTCGCAGTGGGCCGGAATGGCTGTCGAACTCCTCGATAAATCACCGGTATTCGCCCGGGCAATCGGCGAATGTGCCGACGCACTCGCCGAGTTCACCGACTGGGACCTGCTCGGTGTGCTGCGTCAGGAGGACGGACAGCCGACACTGGATCCGGTCGACGTGGTTCAGCCCGCGCTGTGGGCCGTCATGGTCTCGCTCGCCGCGCTGTGGCGCTCCTACGGCGTTGAGCCGGCCGCCGTCGTCGGCCACTCGCAGGGCGAGGTCGCCGCCGCTACCGTGGCGGGCGCCCTCTCCCTTCAGGACGGCGCCCGCGTCGTGGCGCTGCGCAGCAAGGTCATCGGCGAGGAGCTCGCCGGCCAGGGCGGCATGATGTCCGTCCCGCTGCCCACTGCCGAGCTGGCCGAACGGCTCACCCCCTGGCGCGACAAGGTTCAGCTCGCCGCCGTCAACGGCCCCAGCTCCGCAGTCCTCTGCGGCGAGTCCGCGGCCCTCGACGAGGTCCACCAGCAGCTCACCGCGCAGGGAGTCCGCGCCCGCAAGATCCCGGTCGACTACGCCTCGCACTCCTACTACGTCGAGTCCCTACGCGACCGGCTGCTGGAGATCCTCGCGCCGGTGCGCCCGCGCTCGTGCGACATCGCCTTCTACTCGACGGTGACCGGCGAGCCGATCGACACCGCCGGCCTCGACGCCGAGTACTGGTACGCCAACCTGCGGCAGACCGTGCGGTTCGAGGACGCGGCCCGGCGGCTGATCGACGACGGGTTCGACTTCTTCGTCGAGAGCAGTCCGCACCCGGTCCTCGCAGTCGGCCTGGAAGAGACGCTGGACGCCACCGGCCGCCAGGGCGCCGTCACCGGGTCGCTGCGCCGCAAGGAGGGCGGGCTGAAGCGGTTCGCCGCCTCCCTTGCGGAGGCGTACGTCCGCGGTGCGCCGGTGGAGTGGACGGCGTTCTTCGACGGCACCGGAGCCACCACGATCGACCTGCCCACCTACGCTTTCCAGCGCCGCCGGCTCTGGAAAGAGGTGCCGGGCGTCGTCGCTGAGGAGGCCCGCACCGGTCAGACCCGCGTCGACCACCCGCTGCTCGCCGCCGCCGTGGAGACGGCAGGTGACGGCGCCACCCTGCTCACCGGCCGCCTGTCGGCCCGGACCCACGCGTGGGTCGCCGACCACGAGGCGATGGGCACCGTGCTGCTGCCCGGCACCGCCTTCGTGGACCTCGCCCTGCGCGCCGGCGAGCAGACCGGCTGCACCACCCTGGACGAACTCACCCTGAGCGCACCGCTGGTCGTCCCCGAGGCCGGCACGCTCGCGGTGCAGGTCGCCGTCGCCGCCCCGGACTCGTCGGGCGCCCGTCGGATGAGCGTGCACTCGCGCGCCGAGGGCGAGGACGCGCCGTGGACCCTGCACGCCACCGGTGTGCTGACGCAGTCAGTGCCGGCTCCCGCCTTCGACCTCGCCCAGTGGCCCCCGCCGGGTGCCGAGCCGGTCGGCCTGGAAGGCGCGTACGACCGGCTGCTGGAGCGCGGCTACGCCTACGGGCCGGTCTTCCAGGGGCTGCAGGCCGTCTGGCGGCGCGGCGACGAGGTGTTCGCCGAGGTGCGGCTGGACGAACAAGCCCACGTCGACGCCGCGCGGTTCGGGCTGCACCCGGCGCTCCTCGACGCCGCCCTCCACGCGGAGTTGGTCACCGAGGACCCGAGCGAGGGAACGAATCTTCCGTTCGCCTGGACCGGAGTGACCCTCCACGCCGTCGGCGCCACCGAGCTGCGCGTCCGGCTCGCCCCGGCCGGGGAGGACGGCACGCTCATCGAGGCGGCCGACCTCACCGGGCAGCCGGTGCTCTCCGTCGCCTCCCTGGTCGCCCGGCCGGTCTCCGCCGAGCAGCTGCAGGCCGGCGCGGCCCGCCGTGCGGAGCCCTACGGGCTCACCTGGCAACCTGTCCCGGCCCCGGCGAGCCCGCCCGCGACCACGGGCTGGGCGTGGCTCGGCGACGACCCGCTCGGCGACAGCACCCTGCCCGGCCACCACGACCTCGACGCGCTGCGGGCCGCGCTCGACACCGGCACACCCCCACCCGACCTCGTGCTCTACGCCTGCCCCGCGCCCGCCGGCGACCTGCCGGCCGCCGTGCGCGCCGTCGCCTGCGAGGTACTCGCTCTGCTGCAGGGCTGGCTCGCCGACGAGCGGCTGGCCGCCACCCGGCTCGCCGTGCTCACCAGCGGCGCGGTCCGCACCCGTGACGCCGACGGCGCACCGGAGCTCACCCTCGCGCCGGTCTGGGGCCTGGTGCACACCGCACAGGCGGAGAATCCCGGGGTGTTCCTGCTTGCCGACCTCGACGGTACCCACGCCTCCACTTGCGCGCTGCCCGCCGCCATAGCCGGCGGTGAGCCGGAGTTCGCCCTGCGCGACGGCGCCATATACGCGCCCAGACTGGCCCGTACCTCCGCCGACGAGGCGCTCGGCGCGCCCGCCGAACTCAACCCTGACGGAACCGTCCTGGTGACCGGCGGCACCAGCGGGCTCGGTGCGCTCGCCGCCCGCCACCTCGTCGCCGAACACGGCGTGAAACACCTGGTGCTCACCAGCCGCCGCGGCCCCGCTGCCCCCGGCGTGGCCGAACTGTGCGACGAACTCGCCGCCGCCGGGGCCGACGTCACGGTGGCCGCATGCGACGTCGCCGACCGGGACGCACTCGCCGCCCTGCTCGCCGCGATCCCGGCCGACCATCCCCTCACCGGCGTCGTCCACTCCGCGGGCGTCCTCGACGACGGCGTCCTGACAGCCCTCACCCCCGAACGGCTCCACACCGTCCTGGCACCCAAGGCAGACGCGGCCTGGCACCTGCACGAGCTGACACACGAGCTGGACCTCGGCCTCTTCGCCCTCTTCTCCTCGGCCGCCGGCACACTCGGCGCCGCCGGCCAGGCCAACTACGCGATCGCCAACACCTTCCTCGACGCACTCGCCGACCACCGCAGGGCGCACGGGCTGCCCGCCACCTCCATGGCCTGGGGGCTGTGGGCTGAAGGCACCGGCATGACCGGCGACCTCACCGACACCGACATCGAACGCCTCAAGCGGCAGGGCTTCCCCGCCATGGCCACCGAGGAAGGGCTCGCGTTCTTCGACTCGGCCCTCAGACGCGACGACGCGCTGCTCCTGCTGCTGCGCCTCGACATTGCCCGGCTGCGCGCCCAGGCCGCCACCAGTGAGACCCCCGCCGTCCTGCGCGACCTGGTGCGCCCCCCGGCCCGGCAGGCGGCCCATGCCGGCGCGGGCGGCGGCGACACTCTCGCCGACCAGTTGGCCCGGCTCCCCGAGGAGGACCGCGACCGGCTGCTGCTCGCCCGGGTCCGTGCCCACGTGGCCGACGCTCTCGGGCACGCCTCCGCCGACGCCGTTGATCCCGGCCAAGCGTTCAAGGAACTCGGCTTCGACTCTCTCACCGCCGTCGAACTACGCAACCGGCTCAGCGCGGAAGTAGGCCAACGCCTGCCCGCTACCCTCGTCTTCGACTACCCGAATTCCCGCGCGATCGCCCAGCACCTCAAGGAGACCCTCGTCGGCGCGGCCGGCCCGACGCAGCCTGACGGCGCCCCGGCGACCGCCATACGCGACGACGAACCGATCGCCGTCGTCGCCATGGCCTGCCGATTCCCCGGCGGCATCGACTCGCCCGAGGAGCTGTGGGACCTGCTCGCCGACGGCGCCGAGACCGTCACTGAGTTCCCCGCCGGCCGCGGATGGGACATCGAAGAGATCTACCACCCCGAGCCCGGTACTCCCGGCAAGACCTACACCCGCTACGGCGGATTCCTGCACGATGCGGCTGAGTTCGACGCGGCGTTCTTCGGCATCAGCCCCAACGATGCGCTCACCATGGACCCGCAGCAGCGCCTGCTGCTTGAGACCTCCTGGCACCTGCTGGAGAACGCAGGCATCGACCCTGCCGCCCTCAAGGGCAGCCAGACCGGCGTCTTCACCGGCGCCATGTACCACGACTACGCCCTCAACAGCGCCACCGGATCCATCAACTCCGGCCGCCTCGCCTACACCTACGGCCTCGAAGGCCCCGCGGTCACTGTCGACACCGCGTGCTCGTCGTCGCTGGTCGCGCTCCACCTCGCGGTGCAGTCGCTGCGCTCCGGCGAGTGCGCACTCGCGATCGCCGGCGGCGTGACCGTGATGGCCACGCCGGAGGTACTGATCGAGTTCGGTCTGCAGCAGGGGCTCTCGCCCGACGGGCGCTGCCGGTCGTTCTCCGCCGACGCCGACGGGACCGGCTTCTCCGAAGGCGTCGGGCTGCTCCTCGTCGAGCGGCTGTCCGACGCCCGACGCAACGGCCACCCGGTCGTCGCCCTCATCCGCGGCACCGCCGTCAACCAGGATGGCGCGAGCAACGGCCTGACCGCGCCCAACGGCCCTGCCCAGCAGCGTGTGATCCGGCGTGCCCTCGCCGTTTCGGGCCTGGAGCCCGCTGACGTCGACGCCGTCGAGGCGCACGGCACCGGCACCATCCTCGGAGATCCCATCGAGGCACAGGCCGTCATCGCCACCTACGGGCAGGACCGGTCGGCTGACAGGCCACTGTGGCTTGGCTCCATCAAGTCCAACATCGGCCACTCTCAAGCCGCCGCGGGCGTCGCTGGCGTCATCAAGATGGCCGAGGCGATCCGCCGCGGCGTCCTGCCGCGCACTCTGCACGTCGCCGAGCCGACCGGTGAGGTCGAGTGGTCGGAGAGCGTACGGCTGCTGACCGAGCACCAGCAATGGCCGGATACCGGCCGGCCGCGCCGCGCGGGCATCTCCTCCTTCGGCATCAGCGGCACCAACGCTCACGTCATCATCGAGCAGCCGCCAGCCGTGGAGCCGCCCACTGACCGCGAATCCGCCGATGGACGCCCACTGCCCGTCGTCCTGACCGCCAAGAGCCCAAAGGCGCTGCGCGAGCAGGCCCGGCGGCTCGGCGCCCACCTCGCCGACCGGCCCGAGCTCGAACTGCTCGACGTCGCCCACTCGCTCACCAACGCCCGCGCCACGATGGAACACCGGGCGGCCTTCGGCGCGGCCGACCACGGCGAGCTGGCCCACGCGCTGGCCGCCCTCGCCGAGGGTGACCTGCCGGCCGGCGGCGCCCGCTCGGCCGCTGCGACGGGCCGCCGCACCGCGTTCGTCTTCTCCGGACAGGGCGCCCAACGGCTCGGCATGGGACGCGAGTTGTGCGAGGTGTTCCCGACCTTCGCGCGCGCCTTCGAAGCCGCCGCCGACGCCTTCGCCCCGCACCTGGAGCGGCCGCTGCGCGAGGTGATGTGGGGCGATACCGAGGACGACCTCAACCGCACCGAGTACACCCAACCCGCCCTCTTCACTGTCGAGGTCGCGCTTTACCGCCTCTTGGAGTCCTGGGCAATCAGGCCCGACGTACTCGTCGGCCACTCCATCGGCGAGCTTGCTGCCGCCCACGTCGCCGGGATCCTCACGTTGGAGCACGCGGCGAAGCTGGTCGCGGCCCGGGGCCGCCTGATGCAGGCGCTCCCCGAAGGCGGCGCGATGGTCGCCGTCCAGGCCACCGAGGAGCAGGTGCGTCCTTACCTCACCGATCGGGTCGGCATCGGCGCCGTCAACGGCCGCACCTCTGTCGTCGTCTCCGGAGCGCGGGACGCGGTGCTCGAACTGTGCAACCGCTTTGCCGCCGAGGGCCATCGCACCAAGCAGCTGAAGGTCAGCCACGCCTTCCACTCGCCGCTGATGGAGCCGATGCTCGACGAATTCGCGGGCATCGCGGGCGGGTTGGATTACGCACCACCGCAGCTGCCTGTCGTCTCCACCCTCACCGGTGCCTCGCTCACCGCCGAGGAGGCCCAGGACCCCGGCTACTGGGTGCGGCACGTGCGCGAGACCGTCCGCTTCGCCGATGCCGTACGCCACCTGGAGTCCGAGAACACCGCCACCTACATCGAACTCGGCCCCGATGCCGTGCTCTCTGCGATGGGCGACGACTGCCTCACGGACGGCACCGACGCCGTGTTTCTGCCGCTCCTGCGCCGCGACCGAGGTGAGGAACGTGAGCTGGTCACCGCGGTCGCCGCCGCCCACGCCCGCGGCCTGGACATCGACTGGCAGACGTTCTTCGAAGGCCGCTCCGCCCGCCGAGTGCCGCTTCCGGTCTACCCGTTCCAGCGCACACCGTACTGGCTGGCCGGCTCCGGCACCGCCGCCGCGTACCAGCACATCGACGGCTCCTTCACCCCCGCCGACGCCGAGACCGACACCGAGCACTGGCAGCAGTTGCTTGCCCTGCCAGACGGAGAACGCCACCGTGCGGTTCTCCAGCTCGTACGCGAACAGGTGGCCGCGGTGCTCGGTCACCCCGGCACCGACGCCGTCGAACCCGACCGGGCCTTCAAGGACCTGGGCTTCGACTCGGTCGCCGCGGTCGAAGTGCGAAGGCGACTGCGGACGACCACCGGACTCGCGGTGCCCTCCACCCTCGTCTTCGACCACCCGACCGCCCAGCAAGTGACCGACCTGCTGCTCACCCTGGCCGGACCGGAGAGCGCTGACCTCGCCCGGCCGGTCCTCACCCACGTCGACCGGCTCGAGGTGGCTTTGCGCGCCGCCGACCCCGCCGACGCCGACACCGGAGCACGGATCGAGGCCCGGCTCGAAGCACTTCTGCGCGCCTGGCGCGACGCCCGGGACACCGGCTCCGCACCCGCCCCCGGCGACGCCGACTACGCGTCGGCGAGCGACGACGAGCTCTTCCAGGCCCTGGACGATCTTGAGATCGGTTGATGTGCGATGGCGAACGACGACACGCTCCGCGACTGCCTCAGGCGGAGCCGGAGGGCGTACCCACCCCTACCACCACCTCACAAGAGGGGGCCTAGCACCACCCGCTCCGGCGCCTTAAGCCCATACCGAGCCTGGCCGGCACTTCCTAGTCTCGAATCACACGAGATCGCGCAGGCAGATGAACGAGAGTCATGAAGACTGAGGGGGCAAGACAAGTGGACACACTTGGCAACCGTGGAGTCACCGAGACTGTCCGTTTGGACTCCGTGGAGAAGGTCTACACGAGGGGCAGCACTTCGGTCGCCGCACTCGCGGGGGTGTCCCTCGGATTCCAGAAGGGGACCTTCACCGCCGTGATGGGACCCTCCGGCTCGGGTAAGAGCACCCTGCTGCACTGCGCGGCCGGCCTCGACGAGCCGACGTCCGGGTCGGTGAGCATCGATGGGATCAACCTCCAGGGCAAGAGCGAGACCGAGCTCACCCTGCTCCGCCGGGAGCGGATCGGCTTCATCTTCCAGGCGTTCAACCTGCTGCCCGCGCTGACCGTGACGCAGAACATCGTCCTGCCGCTCCAGCTCGCCGGGCGCAGGCCCAACAAGAGCCTGGTGAAGCAGGTCATCCAGAGCGTGGGCCTCGCCGAGCGGGCCGGCCACCGCCCCGCCGAGCTGTCCGGTGGCCAGCAGCAGCGCGTCGCCATCGCGCGGGCCCTGGTCAGCCGGCCGGCGGTGATCTTCGCGGACGAGCCGACCGGTGCGCTGGACACCCGGACCGCACGCGAGGTGCTGTCGCTGCTCGCGGGCTCGGTCCACCAGAGCGGGCAGACCATCGTCATGGTCACCCACGACCCGGTCGCCGCGTCCTACGCCGACCGCGTCGTCTTCCTTGCCGACGGCAGGCTCGCCACGGAGATGTACAACCCGTCTGCGGCCGCCGTCGCGGAGCAGATGACGCACCTCGGCGACGCTGTCGCCGCTCGGTCCAAGGCCGTTGGGGGCGTGTGATGTTCAGACTCTCACTGCGCACCGTGCGCTTCCGCTGGCGCGGCTTCGCAGCGACCTTCGTCGCGATGTTCCTCGCCGGGGCAATCATGACCGCCGCAGGCTCCATGATGGAAACCGGTCTGCGGGCCGTACTCCCCGCGCAGCGGCTGGACGCCGCGCCGATCCTCGTGGCCGGCAACGGCGAGTACGAGGAGGCCGGCAGCCCCGTCGCTCACCTCAGTGAACGAGTCAGGGTCGACGCCTCGCTCGCCGACAGGCTCCGGTCGCTGCCCGGCGTCGACAAGGCGGTCGTCGACCGGTCCTTCGCCGCAGCGGCACTCAAGGGCGACAAGCCGGTCGGCAAGGAGGAGAAGTCCTTCGGGCACGGCTGGGACTCCGCCGTGCTCATGCCGTACGAGCTCACCGAGGGCAAGGCGCCGACCACGGTCGGCGAGGTGGTCCTGGACTCGAACGTCGCCAAGGAGGCCGGCGCCAAGGCCGGCGACACCATCGGCGTCGCGCTGCAGGGCCACACCCAGCAGTTCACCGTCACCGGTGTCGCGCGGCCGACCGCCAAGGCCGTCGAGTCCAGCCTCTTCTTCTCCGCTGCCGACGCCAAGAAGTTTGCCCCGGCCTCCGGCAAGGCCGACGCCATCGGCCTGCTGACCAAGCCGGGCGCGGACCTCGAGGCGCTGGAGCAGCGGGTCGACAAGGCGATCGAGGGGAGCGGCGCAATCACCCTCACCGGTGACGAGCGCGGCAAGGCCGAGTACGCCGACGTCGACATGACCGACCTCATCGTCATCGCGGGCCTGCTGGGCGCCCTCGCCCTCATGGTCGGCATCCTCGGTGTCGCCTCGACCCTGTCGCTCTCCTTCCAGCAGCGCCACAAGGAGATGGCGCTGCTGCGGGCCATCGGCAGCACGCCCCGGCAGCTGCGGCGCATGATCGTCGGCGAGACGGTCAGCATCTCCGTCCTCGCCACCGCGCTCGCCGCCTTCCCCGGCCTGTTCGCCGGCAAGTGGCTCTTCGACCAGCTGACGGCCACCGGCATCGCCCCCGAAGGCTTCGTCTTCTACCGCGGCTGGCTGCCGACCGCCATCGCCGTGGTGGTCGCCCTGATCGCCTCGGGTACCGCCGCGATCGTCGCAGGCCGCCGTTCGATGCTGACCAAGCCGGCCGAGGCGCTCGCTGACGAGGGCGGCGAGAAATACCGTCTGGGCAAGGTGCGCCCGATCATCGCGATCATCTGCTTCCTGCTCTGCGGAAGCCTCTGGTTCGTCGCGCTGAACGTGGTCACCGGGCCGCTGATCGCCAGCCCGTCCACCTTCGCGTCGATCTTCTTCGCGGTGGGTCTGGCGCTGCTGGGCCCGAACATCGCCAAGGGCTTGACCGCGGTGCTCTCCCCGCTGCTGCGCGCGGTCTCCGGTCTTTCCGGCTACCTGGCGGCGCTCAACACCCGTGCCAGGGCGGTCCGGATGGCCGCCGTCATCACGCCGGTCATGCTGCTGACCGGCATCGCCACCGCAAACCTCTACCTGATCTCCACCGAGAGCAGCGTCAAGAGCGTCTACACCGAGCAGCTTGCCAGTGACGCCGTGCTCCGTGGCGGTCCCGACGGTCTCGCCCCCGGCACCCTGGAGAAGGTCAGGGCGCTGCCCGAGGTCGGCGCGGCCTCCGAGTTCGTGGCCAGCACCGGCTTCATCGAGTCCCCCAAGGACCCGTGGGGCAACAAGGACCTGGAGGGCTGGCAGTTCCTCGGCTATACGCCGGACGCGGCCGCGAAGGTCGGTGCCGCCGAAGCGGTCGAGGGCAAGCTCTCCGACCTCAAGGGCAACTCCGTCGCCATCGCCGAACAGTTCTCCAAGGAGCTCAAGGCCGGTGTCGGCGACACCCTGACCCTGCGTTTCGGTGACGGCAAAACGGCGAAGCTGAACATCGTCGCACTGGTCAAGGCCAAGCCCAGCTTTGAGACGATCATGATGTCGGCGGAGACGCTCGCCCAGCACACCCGGGGCTCGCTGCCCAGCCACATCGTGGTCGCACCCAGGGCGGGCACCGACGACACCCAGCTCGCCGCGGCGCTCGGCAAGGTCTCCCAGGGGCTCGCCGGCACCGAGGTCGTCGACCGCGACCGGCTCACCGACGCCTTCGCCCACCACCTCGGCGCGCAGGCACTGGTCAGCTACCTCATGATCGGTACGCTGCTCGGCTACATCACCATCTCGGTGATGAACACCCTGTGGCTGGCGATCCGCGGCCGCACCCGCGAGTTCGGACTCCAGCGGCTCACCGGCGCCACCCGCGCCCAGGTGCTGCGGATGATGGCCTTCGAGGGCGGCATGACCGCCGGGATCGGCATCTTCCTCGGCACGCTCGTCGCCCCCATGACGCTGATTCCCTTCAGCATCGCTCGGGCCGACTCGTTCACCCCAACCGGTCCGATCTGGATGTACCTCGCGACGATCGGCTTCGCGGCCCTGCTGACCATCGGCGCGACCCTGCTGCCGACCTGGCAGGCCCTGAAGGTACGGCCCATGGAGGCGGCGCTTCCCGTCTAGCGAACGCCTCACCCGCACAAGCCACTTCCGGTACACCGGTTCAGCGTCCGTCCACCCCCGGGACGGACGCTGAACCCATTTCCGTAGGCGCCCGGAAATTTCCCCGGAACACACCTCGCCGATGGCCGAATTAGGGGTCAATTAGGGGGAGATCAGAGCCTGTTGGCCCGCCTAGCCTGCTTCCATGACTGACACCACCGGTGCGCAATCCACCGCCGCTCTTCCGTCCTTTCCGATGGAGCGGAAGTGCCCCTACAGCCCGCCGCCCGCCTATGCGGAAATGCGTGCCCACAATCCCGTGACAAAGGTGAAACTGGCGCTCTCGGGCCGCGAGGTGTGGGTCGTCACCCGGCAGGAGGACGTCCGCCGGGTCCTGACCTCCTCCGAGATGAGCTCCAGCGTCAAACTCCCCGGGTACCCGCTGCAGTTCCCCGTACCGGACGAGGTGCTCCAGACCATGGAGCTCCCGCTGGTGGCGATGGATCCGCCGGACCACACCGTGCGCCGGCGCGCGATCATCCCCGAGCTCACCGTCAAGCGGATGCAGGCCCTGCGCCCCCGCATCCAGGAGATCGTCGACGAGCACATCGATGCGATGCTCGCCCAGGGGGGGCCGGTCGACCTGGTCGAGGCGCTCGCCATCCCCGTGCCGTCGCTGCTGTTCTGCGAGCTGATGGGGGTCCCGCACGAGGACACGACCACCTTCCGGGCCTTCGCCGAGAAGACCGTCAAGAGTGATGTGTCGCCGGAGGAAGTGGCGGCCGCCACCGCCGAGATGGACGCCTACCTCGACAAGCTGGTGGCGGAGAAGACCAAAAAGGGAAGCGATGACCTGCTCGGCCGGATCATCGAGCGCAACCGTGAGGAGCGCACGTTGGAGCACGGCGACATCGTCGCCCTCGGCCGGATGCTGCTCTTCGGCGGTTTCGACACCATCACCAACATGATCGCGCTGGGCACCGCGACGCTGCTCAACCACCCGAAGCAGCTCGCCGAGATCAAGGCCGATCCCTCGCTCACCGCAGGGGCCATTGAGGAACTGCTGCGATACCTGAGCATCGCTGATTTCGCCACCGGCCGGGTCGCACTCGAGCACATCGAGATCGACGGTGTGCTGATCCGTGCGGGCGAGGGCATCATCGCGCTCAACGGCTCCGCCAACCGCGACGAGACGGTGTTCGAGGCCCCCGACACCTTCGACATCCACCGCGAGATCAAGCTGCACTCCGCGTTCGGTCACGGCAACCACCAGTGTCCCGGTGCCTCGCTGGTGCGAGTCGAGCTGGAGATCGTCTTCAACACCCTCTTCGCCCGCATCCCCGGCCTGCACCTCGCTGTCCCCGAGGACGAGCTCGCGTTCAAGAGCCACACCCTCATCCACGGCATGCACTCCCTGCCCGTCACTTGGTGACCCGCGCCCGCACTCGGGCCGAGGCCCCGCCATCCGAGGAGACACCCCGTGATCAAGATTCCCGAGACCGACGGGTCCCTGACGTCATATCAGCCCACCCGCGACCCGCTCTCCTTCACACCCGACAGCACCCCCTTCTCCGGCCGCTCCGTGCTCGCCGCCGCCCATGTCGTCGGTGACCCGCTCGCTCCCAACGAGCCGTTCGGCCCACCGCTCGGCCCGCCCCCGTCCCAGTCGCTCGACTGGGACGCCACCCTCGCCTTCCGCCGTCACCTCTGGGCGCACGGCTTCACAGTCGCCGAGGCCCTGGACACCGCCCACCGCGGCGCGGGCCTCGACTGGGGCACCGCGGCCGAACTGATCCGCCGCTCCGGTGCCGAGGCTCGTGCGGTCGGCGGCCGGCTCGCGGCCGGCGTATGGACCGACCAGCTCGACCCGTTCGCGCAGCACAGCATCGACGACGTCAAGAAGGCGTATCTCGAGCAGCTGGAGGTCGTCGAAGAGGCCGGGGCCACCGCGATCATCCAGGCCAGCACGGCCCTCGCCCAGGCCGCCCGTACGCCCGAGGAGTACGTGGGCGTGTACGCGACCCTCCTGGCGCAGACCAGCCGCCCCTCCGTTCTGCACTGGCTGCTGCCCGAGTGGGTGCCGGGCCACACCGGCTACTGGGGCCACGCCGGGGCGGAGGAGGCCACCCAGGCCTTCATCGACCTGATCGCCGCCCACCGGGACCGGATCGACGGCGTCAAGGTTGCTCCGCTGAGCGCCGCAACCGAGGTCGCGCTGCGCCGCCGGCTGCCCGAGGGCGTGCGCTTCTACACCGGCGACTACGACACGTACACCCATCTGATCGCCGGCGACGAGCAGGGCCACAGCGATGCCCTCTCACCCGTCTTCGACCTCATCGCGCCGGTGGCGGCCGAGGCGTTCCGCGCCCTGGACCGGGGCGATGACCAGGGCTTCCGCAGCCGCCTGGACGCCACCCTCGAACTGGCCGGGCACGTCTTCGAGGGCCCGGGCCGCAGCACGCTGTTCTTCAAGACCGGCCTGGTCTTCCTGGGCTGGCTGGCGGGCCACGCCGACCACTTCCGGATGTTGTGGGCCGAGCAAGGCGCCCGCTCCGTACCGCACCTGGCCAAGGCCTACCGGCTCGCGGACGAACTGGGTCTCTTCGCCGACCCCGCACTCGCCGAGCACCGCATCAAGCAGTTCCTCGCCGTTTCCGGCATCGAGCAGTGACCCGCTCACCCATGTCCAGCCCACAGGAGGACTTCAGACCATGACCAGTGCAGTGGTGCTCGGCGGCGGCATGGCCGGAATGCTCGCGGCGGCGGCACTCGCCAGCCGCGCCGAACGCGTCACCGTCATCGAGAGCGACAGGTTCCCCGACGGCCCGGCCCCCCGCAAGGGCCTGCCCCAGGGCTACCACAACCACATGCTCATGAGCGGCGGCGCCAAGGCCCTGGACGATCTGCTCCCGGGTACCACTGAGCGGCTGCTCGCCGCCGGCGCCAGGCGCCGCGGCATGCCCGGCGACCTGCTGACCCTATCCGCCGAGGGCTGGTACCGGCGGCACCGCGGCGACGCGTACGTCATCGCGTGCAGCCGCGATCTGACCGACCATGTCGTACGGAGCCGGACCCTCGCCGACGAGAAGATCGCCGTCATCGACTCGGCCAAGGCCGTCGGCCTGACCGGCGACCGAGACCGCGTCACCGGAGTTCGCATCGAGCGGGCGGGCGCCGAGGACGAGGCCATCGGAACCGATCTCGTCGTGGACGCCACCGGACGCCGCTCCAGGACACCGCACTGGCTCGCCGAGTTCGGACTCTCCGAAGTCCAGGAGGAGCGGGTCGACGCCGGCTTCGCCTACGCCAGCCGCCTCTACGAGGCTCCCGAAGGCACGTCAGAGGACTTCCCCGGCGTGCTTGTCCAGGCCCGGTCCGGCACCGGAGAGCCGGGCCGCGGCGCCGCGCTGCTGCCCAACGAAGGCAACCGCTGGATCGTCGCGCTGATCGGTACCCGGGGTGGACAGCCGCCCGTCGACGAGGCCGGTTTCGAGGAGTTCGCCAGGTCCCTGCGCGATCCCGCCATCGCCGACCTGATGGCCGTTGCCACCCCCGCGGGCCCCGTCCGCGCCTACCGCGGCATGTCCAACTGGCGTCGCCGCTATGAGAAGCTGCCGCTGCCCGAGGGCCTCGTCGTCATCGGCGACGCCGCCACCACCCTCAACCCGAACTACGCCACCGGCATGTCCATCGCCGCGCTCGGCGCGCTCGCCCTGCGCACCGAAGCCGAACGGCACGGCATCACACCCAGCCTCGGCCGCACCGCGCAGCAGGCCATCGCCAAGGCGGCTGAGGGGCCGTGGCAGATGGCCGTCGGCGCCGACCAGTGGTTCCCCGGCGCCGAGTCGAACATCAAGCGCGCCCCCGAGCTGCTGCGCCGCTTCACCGCGCGGTTCGCCCGCCTGACGACCGAGAACGCCGTGCTGTCCAACGCGTCGTTCAACGTGGCCGCCCTGGAAGCTCCGCCCAGCAGCATGATGACCCTGCCGGCGCTGCTGACCGTGGCCCGGGGACCGAGCCGCACGCCCCTTACCCGCGAGCAGGCCATCGCGCAGTACCCGGAGTTCGGCGACCTACTGAAGGCGGCACCCGCCGCCGGCGTCGCCTGACCGGGCGGAAGGTCCTGATGCGCATCGACGTCGACCGTGAGGTGTGTGTCGGCTCGGGCATGTGTGTCCACGCTCGGCCCGACACCTTCGACCAGAGCGAACAGGACGGCCGGGTCGTGCTCGTCGCCGGCCGCCCCGATCCCCGACTCCTCGACGCGGCAGCGATCGAGGCCCTGCGGGTGGTGGCCGACGGCTGCCCGGTGGCCGCCATTTCCCTCGTCGAGGACTGACCGGAAAACCGGCCCGGGGGACCGACTAGGGGCTGGGGATCCAAGTAAGGGGTTGGCGGGGAGACCGGCCGCACCCAGGCTGGAGAAGCCGCTGATCGCCGCCCGCAGGGAAGCCGTGCTCCGCAGGGCGCGCGATGCCCGGAGCACCGGCCCGGCCGACGACACACCCGACGACTACGCGTCTGCGATGAACGACGAGCTGTTCCAGGCGCTGGACAACCTCGAGATGGGCTGATGGACGATGGGGAATGACGAAAAGCTCCGCGACTACCTCAAACGTGCCACTTCCGATCTGCAGCAGACCCGGCGGCGACTGCGCGAGGTCGAGGCCAAGGACCACGAGCCGATCGCGATCGTGGCCATGGCCTGCCGCTACCCGGGCGGCGTCGACACACCGGAGAAGCTCTGGGATCTGGTGGTCGCCGACGGCGACGCCATCACCGGCTTCCCCGACAATCGCGGCTGGGACCTGGCGAACCTCTACGACCCGGCGCCGGCCACACCGGGCAAGAGTTACACGCGGGAGGGCGGATTCCTCCACGATGCAGGGGAGTTCGATGCCGACTTCTTCAAGATGAGTCCTCGGGAAGCCAGGGAGACCGACCCGCAGCAGCGGCTGATCCTGGAGACCGCTTGGGAAGCCCTGGAACGGGGCGGCTTCGCCCCCACCTCCCTCAAGGGGTCCCGGACCGGTGTCTTCGCCGGAGTCGCCTACCACGACTACGCGGCCAACGGATACGGCCGCCTGGCCAGCGTCGTCTCGGGCCGCGTCTCCTACACCCTCGGCCTGGAAGGCCCTGCGGTGACGGTGGACACGGCCTGTTCGTCGTCGCTGGTCGCGCTGCACCTGGCGATCCAGGCACTGCGCTCAGGAGAGTGCACGCTCGCACTGGCGGGTGGTGTCACGGTCATGACCACCCCTGACTCCTTCGTCGGCTTCAGCCAGGACCGAGGGCTCGCGCCGGACGGGCGCTGCAAGTCTTTCGCGGCGGGTGCGGACGGCACGGGCTGGGGCGAGGGTGTCGGCGTGCTGCTGGTGGAGCGGCTGTCGGATGCTCGCCG
>NZ_JBSHAW010000060.1:0-38559 GCF_053611685.1 Streptomyces sp. NPDC054786
GAGGGGGTCCGCCGTGGTGCGGCTATTTGATCTGCCGCGCCTTTCGGCGTGATCACTACTTTAGCGGAATTCCTCGTTGACGCATAATCACGTCATGGTCCGAATTTCGGCATACCGAAATCAGTCCCGGTGAGGGGCCGTGCAGTAGTGGGGTGCCGCGAAGCGGCGGATGGCTGCCCGGTTCCTGTCGGCTCCGTGGCAACCCGGAGGACACTACACGAGGGGTTGGGGTTGTTCAAACCCGTGCCCGGCATGGGCCGACGGGGTACTTTGAGCGCATGACTACGCATGCGCTCGTACAGCAGTGGTGGCTCGCCTGACGGCGGCCGACCAGCAGCGCATGCATGACCACGGCCGCCGCTTCGGCGGCCGTTCGCGTATCTCCCTCTCGCAGCCGGCCGGCGAGGCCGGCGGTCTCGGCACGCACTCAGCGGAGTGCAGGAGCTCGGGAGAGAAGAAGAATGAACGAGATGGCGACGGCGGTCGGGGCGCGTACGCGGATCTTCAGTGGGGTGCAGCCGACGGGGCATCTGACGCTGGGGAACTACCTCGGGGCGATGCGGCGGTGGGTCGTGACGGATCAGCATCGTGCGGATGCGCTTTTCTGTGTGGTGGATCTGCATGCGCTGACCGTGGAGCACGATCCGGCGCGGGTGCGGCGGCTCAGTCGGCAGGCCGCGACGTTGCTGCTGGCCGCGGGGCTGGATCCGGAGCTCTGCACGGTTTTCGTGCAGAGCCAGGTCGATGAACATCTGCGGCTGTCGTATCTGATGGAGTGCACCGCCTCCGACGGGGAGATGCGGCGCATGGTCCAGTACAAGGAGAAGGCCGCGGCCGTGCAGGCGCGCGGCGGGAGTGTGCGGCTGTCGTTGCTGACGTATCCGGCGCTGATGGCGGCGGACATCCTGGCGTACGGAACCCATGAGGTGCCGGTCGGGGGCGATCAGGCGCAGCATCTGGAGCTGGCGCGGGATCTGGCGGTGCGGTTCAACCAGCGGTACGGGGCGACGTTCGTGGTGCCCCGGGCCACGCTTCCGGCGGTGGCGGCGCGGGTGATGGATCTGCAGGAGCCGACGTCGAAGATGGGGAAGTCGCATGCCCGGACCGCGGGGACCGTCTATGTGCTGGACGAGCCCGACGCCGTGCGGAAGAAGGTGATGCGGGCGGTGACGGATTCGGGGCCGGATGTCGCGTACGAGCCGGAGCAGCGTCCGGGTGTGGCGAATTTGCTGGAGGTGCTGGCCGCGTGTGCGGGCGGTGATCCGCAGCGGCTGGCCGGGGAGTACGACTCGTGCGGCGCGTTGAAGAAGGATGTGGCGGAGGCCGTGGTGGAGATGTTCCGGCCGGTGCGGGCACGGCATGCGGAGCTGGCGGCGGACCCCGGGTATGTCGATGCCGTCCTGCTGGCGGGGGCCGAGCGGGCCCGGGGGCTGGCCAAGCCGCGGGTGGACGCGGCGTTCGAGGCGGTGGGGTTGCGGCCCATGAAGTGAGGGGCTGGGGGGGGTGGCTCGTCGGGGCCCCTCCCCCGGTCCCCCGGTCTTGAGGGGAAGGGGCCCGTCGCGAGGGCGGGCCCCTTCTCGCGTCGGCGTCGGCGTCGTCGGCGTCCGGCGTCGGCCGTGCCTCGCGTCGGCGGTGTCAGCCCTTGCCCGAGGCCAGTTCGCGGCTGCGGTCGCGGGCGGCCTCCAGCGCGGCGATCAGGGCGGCGCGTACGCCGTGGTTTTCGAGTTCGCGGATGGCGTTGATGGTGGTCCCGGCCGGGGACGTGACGTTCTCGCGGAGCTTGACGGGGTGTTCGCCGCTGTCGCGGAGCATCACCGCGGCGCCGATGGCGGCCTGGACGATGAGGTCGTGGGCCTTGTCGCGGGGCAGGCCGAGGAGGATGCCGGCGTCGGTCATGGCCTCGACGAGGAAGTAGAAGTACGCCGGGCCCGAGCCGGAGAGCGCGGTGCAGGCGTCCTGCTGGGACTCCGGGACGCGGAGGGTCTTGCCGACGCCGGAGAAGATCTCCTCGGCGCGGGTGAGGTGGGCGCCGGTGGCGTGGGTGCCGGCGGAGATGACGGACATCGCCTCGTCGACGAGGGCGGGGGTGTTCGTCATGACCCGTACGACCGGGGTGCCGGCGGCCAGGCGCTCCTCGAAGTAGGAGGTGGGGATGCCGGCGGCGCCGCTGATGACCAGGCGGTCGGTGGGGACGTGCGGGGCCAGCTCGACCAGGAGGGTGCCCATGTCCTGGGGCTTGACGGTGAGGATGAGGGTGTCGGCGGACTTGGCGGCCTCGGCGTTGCTGACCACTTCGACGCCGTAGCGGGCGTGCAGCTGCTCGGCACGTTCCCGGCGGCGGGCGGTGACCAGGAGGTCGGAGGGCGCCCAGCCGCCTCGGATCATTCCGCTGAGCAGGGCTTCGCCGATTTTGCCGGTGCCGAGTACGGCGACCTTCTGGGTCATGCTGCGGTTCACCTCGCCGTGGTGCGTGCCTGGTCGGTTGTCCCGTCATCCTCGCACCTGGGGGCGCGAGGTGCCGGGGCGTATCGAGGGCCGGGACGGTGTCAGGCCGTACGGCGGCGGAGGGTGGCGGCGCCGACGGCGAGGACGAGGAGGGCGCAGCCGCTGACGATGACCGCGTCGCGGAGGAAGTCGCCGGTGATGTCGGGGTGTTTGAGGACCTCGTTCATGCCGTCGACGGCGTAGGACATCGGGAGGACGTCGGAGATCGCTTCCAGGGCCGGCTGCATGGTGTCGCGTGGGGTGAACAGGCCGCAGAGCAGCAGCTGGGGCATCAGGACGGCGGGCATGAACTGGACGGCCTGGAATTCGGAGGCGGCGAAGGCCGAGACGAACAGGCCGAGGGCGGTGCCGAGGAGGGCGTCCAGGACGGCGACGAGCAGCAGCAGCCAGGGGGAGCCGATGATGTCGAGGCCGAGGACCCAGACGGACAGGGCCGTGGCGAGGGCCGACTGGACGATCGCCAGCAGGCCGAAGGCCAGGGCGTAGCCGCTGATCAGGTCGGCCTTGCCGAGGGGCATGGCGAGCAGGCGTTCCAGGGTTCCCGAGGTGCGTTCGCGCAGGGTGGCGATGGAGGTCACCAGGAACATCGTGATCATCGGGAAGATGCCGAGGAGCGAGGCGCCGATGCTGTTGAAGGTCTCCGGGCGGGCGTCGAAGACGTAGCGCAGCAGGGCGATCATCACGCACGGGACGACGAGCATCATCGCGATGGTGCGCGGGTCGTGGCGCAGCTGGCGCAGGACCCGGGCGGCGGTGGCCAGGGTGCGGGACGGGGAGAAGGGGGCGGTGGCGGAGTGCGGCGCGCCGGCGGGGAGGGGTGCGGTGGTCATCGCGCTGACTCCTTGGGGGTGGCGGTGCCGGGGGCCGGCGGTCGGCCCGCGGACCTGGCCTCGTCGACCAGATGGAGGAAGGCGGCCTCGACGGTGGCGGAGCCGGTGCGGTCACGGAGCGCGTCGGGTGCGCCGTCGGCGAGGATGCGGCCCTCGCGCATCAGGAGCAGCCGGTGGCAGCGCTCGGCCTCGTCCATGACGTGCGAGGAGACGAGGAGGGTGGCGCCGCGGTCGGTGGCGAGGGTGTGGAAGAGGTGCCACAGGTCGCGGCGGAGGACGGGGTCCAGGCCGACGGTGGGTTCGTCGAGGACGAGGAGTTCCGGGGCGCCGAGCAAGGCCACCGCCAGGGAGACCCGGCTGCGCTGGCCGCCGGAGAGGTTGCCGGCGAGGGCGTCGGCGCGGCCGGTGAGGTCGACGTCCTCGATGACGCGGGTGACGCTCTCGCGGCGCCGGGCGCGGGCGGCCCGGCCGGGGTGCAGGACGGCGGCGAAGTAGTCGAGGTTCTGGCGGACGGTGAGGTCGTCGTATACGGACGGGTCCTGGGTGACATAGCCGATGCGGGGGCGCAGCCGGGGGTCGCCCGCGGGGTGGCCGAGGACGTCGAGGGTGCCGGTGACCTTGGCCTGGGTGCCGACGACGGCGCGCATCAGGGTGGATTTGCCGCAGCCGGAGGGGCCGAGGAGGCCGGTGATCCGGCCGCGGGGCACGTCGAAGGTGAGGGCGTCGAGGACGGTGCGGCCGCCTCGGGCGACGGTGAGGTCGTGGGCGTGGACGGCGGGGTCACGGCCATAATTCATCATGCGATGAATAATGCTCCGGGCGGGATGGCCCGTCAACCCGTACGGACGCGGTGGGCGGGGCGAGAGGGATGGCGAGGTGACGAGCGGGACGGAGGGGGGCGGAGTCGGGGAAGTCGGCCCGTGTGGGCCGATGGGCCGTTGGGATGGCGAGGCGGCGGAGTGGGGTGCGAGGGCGGCGCATGAGGAGGCGGCGCGGGCACCGGCGGGCGCCGGAGTGAAGGGAACCGGCCGTCCCTGGTCGATAACTCCACGTTTACAGGGTGGTTACATACCGAGTTGCGGTCCTGCGTGTCCGCTTGGACACAATGGGGTGACCTGTCCAGCCGCGCCGGAAGGGGCGACGATGGCGAAGACCCGGGTTGGCGGCCTCGGCCGGCTCCTGTTGATCGTCATGGCCGTCGTACTGGCCCTGCCGGCCCTCGCCGAGGGCGCGTACGGAGAGAGCGCGTCGGCCGCCCGGGCCGCGAACGGCGCCGTCCGGCCCGGTTCCGCGGGCACCGCGTCGTTGGCGTCGGACACCTCGGAACACCCGGAATCCGGCGGCGACCGCTGCCAGCCGCGCCGTTGTGGCCGTTCCACGGCCACGGTCTCCGCCCCGACGCCACCGGTCACGACCGTGTCGACCACCGGCCCGGTACACACCGGGGGCGGGCTGAGCGTGACCGTCCCGCTGACCGGCCGGCAGGCGGTCCCCCTGTCGAGATCCGGCGAACTGCCGGTCCATCACCTCGTCTTCCGCTGCTGAGAGCTGAGAGCTGCCCCCAAGGGCCTCCCCCGGCCCGCGCATCCGACGGATCCAGCCGTCACCCCCTTCATGGCGCGCGCCTCGTGGCGCTGCGCGGCAGCAGACGAGCGCCGGCCGCAGGCCGCCCGTCTCCGGCTTGCTGCCCGCGTCGCTCCGCGTCCGCTCGTGCGTATCCGTGCGTCCCGTGCGTATCCGTGCGCCACCGCATCTCGCACTCGCTGGAGGCATCCTCATGCGTAGGTCCCGTGTTGCCCGACTCCGCTCGTTCCGGCCGTCCATACCGTCACGGCAGGCGCTGTCGCTCTGGCGTGCCGATGTCACCGCCTCGCTCGTGGTCTTTCTCGTCGCCGTCCCGTTGTGCGTCGGGGTGGCCGTGGCGTCCGGGGTGCCGGCCGAACTGGGGCTGGTCACCGGGATCGTCGGCGGGCTGTTCACCGGGTTACTGCCCGGCAGCAGTCTCCAGGTCAGCGGCCCGGCGGCCGGGCTGACCGTGCTGGTCTACGAGGCCGTGCAGGAGTACGGGCTCGGCACCCTGGGCGCGCTGGTGCTGATCGCCGGGGTGCTGCAGCTGGCCATGGGGGCGCTGCGGCTGGGGCGCTGGTTCCGGGCCATCTCCGTGGCGGTCGTCCAGGGGATGCTCGCCGGCATCGGGCTGGTGCTGATCGCCGGGCAGCTGTACGCCCTGGCGGACGCGAAGGCGCCGGGCAGCGGGCCGGCGAATCTGGGCGGGCTGCCGAAACTCGCGGCGGACACCGCCGGGTCCGGCGCCGCGCTCGCGGCGCTGGCGGTGGGCGCGGGGACCATCGTGCTGCTGGTGGTGTGGCCGAAGTGGCGGCGGGCGGCGCGCGTGGTGCCGGCGCCGCTGGTGGCGGTGGCGCTGTCAACGGCCGTGGTGTGCGTGCTGGATCTGCCGGTGGCCCGGGTCGAGGTGGCGGGCCTGCTGGAAGTCGTCCAGCCGCCGGGCGGCGCGGACTTCCTGCGGCTGACGGAGGCGGGGGCGGTGGCCGGTGCGCTGGGCACCGTCCTGGCGTTCACCCTGATCGCGTCGGCGGAGTCGCTGTTCAGCGCGGCCGCGGTGGACCGGCTGCACGACGGGCCGCGGACCGATTACGACAAGGAGCTGATGGCCCAGGGCGCGGGCAACACGGTGTGCGGGCTGCTGGGGGCGCTGCCGATGACCGCGGTGATCGTCCGTAGCGCCGCGAATGTGCACGCCGGGGCGCGGACGAAGGCCTCGCGGGTGCTGCACGGTGTGTGGCTGCTCGTCTTCGCGGTGGCCTTCCCGGCGGCGCTGGGCGTGGTGCCGGTCGCGGCGCTGGCCGGCGTACTGGTGCACGCGGGCGGCAAGTTGCTCCCGGTGAAGCAGTGGCGTCCGCTGTGGCGGGAGCATCGCGGTGAGGCCGTGGTGCTCGCCGCGACGGCGGTGGCGATCGTGGCCACCAACATGTTCGAGGGGGTGCTGCTGGGGCTGCTGATGGCCGTCGCCAAGTCGGCGTGGGAGACCTCGCACGTGCACCTGGAGATCGTCGGGCTGGACGAGCCGGCGGCACCCGCCGCCGGAGACACCACGGCCGGAGACACCACGGCCGGCGACGCCACGGCCGGCCGCGCAACGGGCGCCCCGGGGCCCCGGCGCCCCATCCGCGTACGGGCCCTCGGCCATGCCACCTTCCTGCGACTGCCGAAACTGCTCGACCAGTTGGAGGCGCTGCCCGAGGACCGGGAGATCGAGCTGGACCTGTCCGGGCTGCGGCATCTCGACCACGCGTGCGCGGCCGCGCTGGGCAGCTGGGAGGAACAGCGGCGCGGTCCGGACGGGACCAACCGGCAGAAAGCCCCTTCTGTCGCCCCGTAAGGCGATCTGAGCGGAAGGGACCGGTGTTTGCGGCGGAAATGACCGTAGGGTCGGGATGCCTGTGACCGCCGACCCTTGGAGTGCTGTGAATCGCCGGCCCTTCCGCTCCTGCGGCGCGACCGCCGCCCTGTCCGTCGCCCTGCTGCTCTCCTCGTGCGCGAGCGGCGCCGTGGGCGTCCAGGGGGCGGCGGGCAGCGGCGGGGTGGGCGATCCGCTCTTCCCGGCGCTCGGCAACGGCGGCTATCAGGTGCGCCACTACGGGCTCGATCTCGACTACGACGTGAAGAAGAGGCGGCTCGACGCGACCGCCGACATCACCTCCGAGGCCACCAAGGACCTGCGCTCCTTCCAACTCGATCTGCAGGGGCTGCGGGTGTCGCACGTACGGGTCGACGGCAGGGACGCCGCGTTCTCCCGTAAGGGGCACAAGCTGATCGTCCGGCCCGTCGAGGGCCTCAGGAAGGGCGCCGAGTTCCGTACGACCGTCGACTACGCGGGAACGCCGCAGGAGTTGAAGGATCCGGACGGTACGACGGAGGGGTGGGTCAAGACCCCCGACGGGGCGTTCGTCTCGGGCGAGCCCGCCGGGTCCATGACGTGGTACCCCGGCAACAACCACCCCGGGGACAAGGCGACCTACGACTTCAAGATCACCGTGCCGAAGGGCTATACGGCTGTCGCCAACGGGGACTACCGGTCGGAGAAGGTGGCCAAGGGCCGGGCCACCTTCGAGTGGCACAACGGGCAGCCCATGGCCAGTTACCTCGCCACCGCCTCCATCGGCAGATTCGATGTCCACAGGTCCCGTACGCCCGACGGGCTGCCGCTGTATGTCGCGGTGGACCCGGCGGAGGCCAAGGCGAGCAAGAAGCCGCTGGAGCGGCTGCCGGAGATCGTGAAGTGGGAGAGCGGGCTGTTCGGCCCCTACCCCTTCTCCTCCGCGGGCGCGATCGTCGATCACACACCGGCCCGGATCACCTGGGTGGCGCTGGAGTCCCAGACCAAGCCGGTCTACGCCGGGGCGCCGGACACCACGACCGTGGTGCACGAGATGGCCCACCAGTGGTTCGGCGACTCGGTGACGCCGAAGACCTGGAAGGACACCTGGCTCAACGAGGGCTTCGCGACCTACGCGGAGTGGCTGTGGGCGGAGCACAAGGGCGGCAAGACCCCGCAGCAGCAGTTCGATGCGCTCTACCGCTCCAAGAACAAGGAAGTCTGGGCCTTCCCGCCGGGTAATCCGGGCAAGCCGAAGAATGTGACCGGCACGGCCGTCTACACGCGGGGCGCGATGGTGCTCCAGCAGCTGCGGAACGCCGTCGGCGACAGGACCTTCTTCAAGATCCTCAGGGAGTGGCCCGCCAAGTACCGCTACTCCAATGCCGACTCGCGGGAATTCATCGCCTTCTGCCAGGCGCGCACGGACGTGGATCTGACCGGGCTGTTCCACGCGTGGCTGTACGGCAAGGGGAAGCCGGACCGGGTGTACTGAGCCCGGGTTTCCTCGTAGCAGGAGGGGGAGCGGACAGGCCCGCGTACCGGGAGGGGTGGCGGGTGCCTCGGTGGCGGGTGCCTCGGTGGCAGGTGCCTCGGTGGCAGGTGCCGCCCCTCAGCCGATGCCCGGGATGAGCGGGATGACGTCCGGCCGGCGGGCCGCCAGCCGCAGGACCCGGACGGCGTTGCGGACCACCTGCTCCTTGACCCGGGCGGCCGGACGGCCCGTCAGCACCAGCTCGCGCGGGGTGTCGTCGCCCCGTACCGACTGGATCAGACCGTCGTGCCGCCCCAGACTCACGCACTGCACGAAGAACCCGTACGACAGCGGGCGGGGTTCGGTGCCGCGGGACTCGGCGATGATCGCGCCGGCCACGTGCGAACCGGTGGGCAGCGCGGTGGCGCAGGACATCCGCAGGGCCCCGGCGCGGGGCGTGCGGGCCGCGGCCGCGTCGCCCGCGGCATAGATGTCGGGGTGGCTGGCCGAGCGCAGCGCCGCATCGACCAGGATCCGGCCGGTGACCGGGTCGGTGTCCAGGCCCGCGTCCCGCGCGAGACCGCCGGCGGCGGCCATGGCGCCGGTCCACAGCACGGCGTCGGCGTCCACGGCGTCCCCGCCGGCGACCCGGCGGCCTTCCTCGACGCGGACCTGCAGCCGGCCGAGGACGGTACGGACATGGGCCCGGCCGCGGGCCGACAGACCGCCGCCGATCTCGCCTCCGGTCAGCAGCCGGACCTGCCACCCGGGGTGGGCCTCGGCGATCTCGGCGGCCATCTCGATGCCGGTCAGCCCGCCGCCGACCACGGCCAGCGCCCCCGGGCCGTCCCGCAGCCGCTTGTGGAGGGCGGCGGCGCTCTCGGCGGTGAAGGCCCGCTCCCACGGCGCACGGTCGCCGGCTCCTGCGTGCCCGGCCCCGCGCAGGTCGGTGTGGCTGCCGAGGGCGTAGACCAGCCGGTCGTAGAGGAGGGTGCGGCCGCAGTCCGTGTGCACGGCGCGGGCGCCCGGGTCGAGGGCGGTGGCACGGGCGGCGAGATGCTCGATGCCGGTGCCGCGCAGCATCGCGGCCCGGGAGTGGTCCACTTCGGGGCGGCCGGCGGCCAGTTCGTGCAGGCGCACCCGTTCCGTGAACCGGTCGCCGGGGTCGACCAGGGTCACCCGCGCATACGGGGCGAGCCGCAGCGCGGCCATGGTGCCCGCGTAGCCGCCACCGAGGACCACGACCCGCAGCCGCTGCCTCGCCACGCTCTTCATGCTGCCTCCTGGGTTCGGGGCGCCGCGCCGGGTGGTGCGGCGTCGGAAGGGGGACGACGCGGGGCGGCGAAGTGTGACAGCGGGCCGGGCGGCCGGTTCGCGCCCCGGCCCGCCGGCCGCCCGGCCGCCGCCCTACAGCCGGTCGAGGTCGAGGTGGCCGAGCTTGTCGGGGTTGATGACGGCGTCCACCTCCGTGATCCGCCCGGCGTGGACGGTGAAGGCGAACACCCCGGACTGCTCGCCCGCCGGGTCGACGAAGACCAGCCCGGTGGCTCCGTTGACCTCCGTCAACGCGACCCGCAGACCCTCCCGTTGGGTGCCGCGGGTGACCAGACCCCGCACATAGCGGGCGACCTTCTCGCGTCCGAGCACCGGCCGGCGGGCGGCGCTCACCTTGCCGCCGCCGTCCGAACGCCAGACGATCTCCGGGTCGAGGACGGACAGCAGCGCGTCGAGATCGCCGCCCATGACGGCGGACAGGAACGCCTCTACGGTGCGGCGGTGCTCCGCGCGGTCGACGGTACGGCGCGGCGCCTCGGCCCGTACCCGCTTGCGGGCGCGGGAGGCCAATTGCCGTACGGATTCCGGGGTGCGGCCGACCGCCTCGGCGACCTCCGGGAAGGGGACCGCGAAGACGTCGTGGAGGATGAAGGCGGTGCGCTCGGCCGGGGTGAGCCGCTCCAGGACGGTGAGCAGCGCCATCCCGACGGATTCGTCGAGGGTGATCCGGTCCTCGGGGCCGCCGGGAGCCTGGTGGCCCGCCGTGCCGACCGGCACCGGACCCCTGGCGCCGTCGAGCAGCGGCTCCGGCAGCCAGGGCCCGACGTAGGTCTCGCGGCGGGCGCGGGCCGAGCCCAGCAGGTCATAACAGATGCGGCTCACCACGGTGGTGAGAAAGCCGCGCGGGCTGGCCACCGGCGGCTCGTCGGGCAGCGCCTGCCAGCGCAGCCAGGCCTCCTGTACGGCGTCATCGGCGTCGGTGACCGTGCCCATGATCCGGTAGGCGATGGCCCACAGCCGCCCGCGCTGCTCCTCGAACTGCGCGAGCCGGTCGGTGTCCGGCGCGCCCTTCCGTCCGCCCGTACCCGTCTCCGGCTCCGTCGCCGTCCCTGTCCCTGTCTCCGTCTCCGGCTCCGTCGCCGTCCCTTTCCCTGTCCCTGTCTCCGTCTCCGTCTCCGTCTGCGCCATCGCCCGCTCCTCCGCTTCCGTTCCCGGCCGTCCGGCCATCCGGCCCTTCGCCCTGACGGCATGAGGCGCCCGCCCTGACGGCATGCGGCGTCCGCCGAAGACGACGAGCCGTCCGCCGATCACGACGAGGCACCGGCCTTCGCGCCGGGGCTTCCGCCCTTACGACCCTTACGACGAGGCAGGCGGCCGGAGTGTGACAGTCAGGTCGAGCGCATAGGCCTCCTCGACGATGCCGTCGGGGAAGATCTCCAGCAGGGCCGTCCGCTCGGCCTCCAGGGCGGGGGCCGCGGCTGCCGGGCCGATGGCGGAGAAGTACGAGCGGCTGCCCAGCATCGCGAGATGGGTGTCGAGGGGGACCCGCCGCGTCCAGTGCAGGACCCGGAGGGCGGGATCCAGGCCGAGGCCGAGGCCGCGGATCAGGTCGGGGGCCTCCGGCGAGACCCCGTGGCCGTGGTACTCGGGCAGCCGGCGGGCGATCCGGGCCTCCTGTTCGGCGGCCCAGTCGACGTCCGGGTCGGGGATGTTCCACCACAGTGCGAGCGCACCGCCGGGCCGTAACACCCGCATCGCCTCGGGGACGGAGCGGGCCGGATCGGTCCAGTGCCAGGCCTGTGCGTAGCCGACGAGGTCGAAGCCCGCGTCGTCCGGGAACGGCAGTGCGTCGCCCAGGGCGCGGACGAGCGGGGTGCCGGGGTGGGCGGCGCGCAGTTCGGCGGCCATGCCGGGACCCGGCTCCACGGCGGTGACCTGGGCCCCGCGCCCGGTGAGCAGCCCGGTCGCGATACCGGTCCCGGCTCCGACGTCCAGCACCCGCGCCCCGGCCAGCGGCTGCCCGGCAAGCTCCTCGATCGCGTCGAAGAGGGCCGGCGGATAGCCGGGGCGGGCGGCGGCGTACTGGGCGGCCACCGCGTCGAACGACCGGGCGAGGGTGGCGTGGTCCGGTACCGGGGAGAGCGGTAAGGGCTGGGGCGCCGGGGGCAGTTGCTCCTGAGGGATTCGGTGCGGCATACGGCTCATCCTGCCAACGGCACCGAGCGCGCGCGGGGACCGGCGAAAAAGTCGGAACAGGTTTTTTGCGGACCTGGTCGGTCCGGAACACGGCCGCGGCACGAACCGTTCGTCAGCGGCGCTTCTTGGGCCGGGACTTCTTGGCTGCCGGGTTGCCGGTACGGGCGCCACGACGGCGTTCGTACCGCTCGCGGGCCGCGGTGTGCTCGGCGCGGTGCAGCTTCTCCCCCGGGGCCTCGACGAGGCTGCGGCAGAAGTAGGCGAGCAGCGAGCCGATGAAGCCGATCAGCATCAGGCCCTGGGAGGACTTGTCGGCCGCGCTCCGGGCGGCCGGATCGGGGCGGCGCACGAAGCCGTCCCAGGTGCGGCGGAAGGCCAGCGCGCTGCAGATGGCGAAGCCCGCGACGACGAGGATGCCGACGAACGGGCCGACGGCGGCGATCTCCAGGCCCTGGAACGCAAAGCGCAGGACGACCGCGCCGGCCGCGGCGAGCGCGAGCGAGCCCACCGCGACGCCGGCCCGGCGCAGGCCGTAGCCGCCGTCGTGGTGGACCCAGGTGGTGCCGAAGAACCGGATCTCCTCCGGTTCCGGGCCGCCGGGCCCGGCATCGGCGGGCGCCCGGCCGCCAGACTCCGGGCCGCCGGACTCCGGACCGCCGGAGGGCTTCTGCTCATCGCTCATGGCAGCGATTATCCCCGGCGGGCCCGGCGCCCCGGCGACCCGGCGCCGGAGCGACCAGCGGTGCCGCAATACCCCGGAGCCGCAATACGCCAGCCGTGCGGAGCCGCGGCTCCACAGCCGGGTCGCACAGCCGGACCCGCAACCGGTCCCGCAACCGCGGTCCCACAGCCGTGCCGCACCGCGGCTCCGCGGCCGTGCGGCCCCGCGCCTCAGGTCATGCAGCGCGGCGCGACCATGCCGCTGCTGCCCGTCCGGACGTACGCATCGGCGACGTACTGGCCGGGCGCGATGTTGTCCCAGATGTCCGAGGTGCCGTACGGGCCGCTCACCGACTGGCCGTGCCGCTGGCAGCGGATCTGGATCCGGGCACCCTCGCCCAGCTGGCGCACGACCGGGTAGTTGGTGCCGGGGCCCTGGCGGACCTTGAGGCGGTAGCCGGGTGCGACGGGATAGGTGAGACCGCCGGCCGCGGCGGCGAGCACCTGGTCGCCGGCCTGTTCCACGGCGCCCTGTTGGTCCTGAGTCGTCATTTCGTTTTCCCCCGTTGATCAAGCTCATGAAAGAGCTCATGAAAGAGCCCGTGAAGAAGCTCCTGAAGGAGCTCCCGACGATGCGCGTCCGGAGACGCGCTTCGGTTTCGCAACGCGCACGCTAGCAAGCCTCGTTCATGTCGTACGCGCCATCGACTAGGCTCCGCGCGTCGCACCTGCGACCGAATGGCAAGGGAACGACACGGGGGTGGAACCATGCCATCGCTGCGCGACCCCGGGGTCGGCCCGGAAGCGGAGCATCCGGAGTACGCCGGGCAATACCGCCTGGAGGCGCGGCTCGGCTCCGGCGGAATGGGCGTGGTCCATCTGGCGCGCTCGTCCTCCGGGCTGGTACTCGCGGTCAAGGTCATCCATGCCGAATTCGCCCAGGACCCTGAGTTCCGCGGGCGGTTCCGGCAGGAGGTGGCGGCCGCGCGGCGGGTCAGCGGGGCCTTCACGGCGCCCGTCGTCGACGCCGACCCGGACGCCGTACGCCCCTGGATGGCGACCCTCCACATTCCCGGCCCGACCCTCTCCGACCATGTGAAGCGGAAGGGGCCGCTGGCGCCCGCGGAAGTCCGCAGACTGGCCTCCGGACTCGCCGAGGCGTTGCGTGACATTCACCGGGCGGGGGTCGTGCACCGCGATCTCAAGCCGGGAAATGTGCTGCTGGCCGCCGACGGACCGAAAGTCATCGACTTCGGTATCTCCCGGCCGTCCGACAGCGAAATGCGCACCGAGACCGGCAAATTGATCGGTACGCCGCCCTTCATGGCGCCCGAACAGTTCCAGCGGCCGCGTGAGGTCGGACCGGCTGCGGATGTCTTCGCGCTGGGTTCGGTGCTGGTGCACGCCGCCACCGGAAGCGGGCCCTTCGATTCGGAGAGCCCGTATGTCGTCGCCTATCAGGTGGTGCACGACGAGGCCGATCTGGCGGGCGTGCCGGAGGAGTTGGCGCCGCTGATCGAAAGCTGTCTGGCGAAGAATCCCGCGGACCGGCCGACGCCGGATGCGCTGATGGAGCTGCTGCGGACGGATGCCCCGGACGGCGAGCCGCTGGGCGCGGCGTTCGGCGCACCGCTCGGTGCTGCGAGGACGGACCCCGCGTCGTCCGGCAGCGCGTTGCCGGACGTACGGATACCGGAACAGCGGCGGCCCGTACGGGCCGCGGCCGCGCCCCCGCGCGCCGAGACGACGCATGTCCGCGTGCCCGCGCCGGCCGAGAGCCCCACCGGCCCCGGAGACACCTCCGACGCCGGACACAGCCCCGATCCCGGACGCCCCGACGCCCCCCACCGCCCCGCCCGCTCCGGCCGCCCCCGCCGCTGGCCCCTGTGGGCCGCTCTCGCGCTGGTGGTGACCGGAGCCGGAACGTTCGCGGGCATCCAGGCGCTGACCCCGGCGGACGACGGGCAGGACCCCGCGCTGCAGATCCGTCCGTCGCGCGCCGACCAGGCCGACTTCCGCCCCTGGCACACCACGCTCACCAAGCGCCCCAAGGGATACGCCGCCGAGCTGCCGTTCTGCACCACCGGCTCCGGCGCCGTCTTCTGCGGCCAGCACGGCGTACTGGCCGCCCGGCTGGACCCGGGCACCGGCCGGGTCGCATGGCGGCACACGGACGACGGCTCCACCGGCAAGAACTCCCTCAAGTACGCCGCCTCACCGACCCCGCCGGCGCTCTCCGGCGGCCTGCTGTACGTCTTCTCCGCCGACGCCGGCCGGCTGACGGCACTGGACCCGTCGGCCGACGGCAAGGGCGCCACCCGCTGGAGCAAGGACGTCTCCGGCTACGAGGGCGGGGCCCGGATCGTCGGCGACCAGGTGCTGATGACGGCGGCGGACGGCACGGTCACCGCGCTGGACAGCGCGACCCACAAGCAGCGCTGGCACAAGCGCTTCCCCGGCCATGCGCTGCCCGCCTTCACGGCGTACGGCGATCCGCGCACCGCCTACGCGGCCGAGGGCACCCCCGACGGAACCGGCACCCAGGTCACCGCCATCGACCCGGCCGACGGCAGGGTCCGCTCGACCCGGCGGCTGCCCGGCACGCTCGCCCTGGCCGGAACCGGCGCCTCCGGAACGCTCTATCTGACCGTCACCGACCCGACGTTGTCGTACCGCACCACCGCCGTACTCCGCTACGACCCGGCCACCGGCCACACCCGGCGCCTCAAGCTGACCGCGCCGCTGGACGGGGTGTCCGCCGTGGTGCGCGGCGAATCGGTATACCTGCTGGCCGAGGGCGGCGCGCTGCAGGCCGTCGGCGGGCGGAAGTGGGACACCGAGACCTCGGTCAGCCGGGGCTCGGCACCCGTGGTGAACGGCAACCGGCTGTATTTCACCGCGGCGGACGGACGGCTGCTCGCCGTCGACACCCGCTCCGGCGAACTGCTGGGCCAGACACCGCCCCGGATGCACGGCCGCCACAACGGGTTCGTGGAATCCCTGCCGGCCCCGCTGGTGGACGGCCCGCGGGGCCGCGTCTACGCGGCGGCGCCGGACGGGAGCGTCTTCTCGGCGGCGGCAGCGGACCCGGCGGGCTGGTGACGACCGGGCCCGGCGCCCGCATGGCAGGGACAGACACACGCCTCGCGCCGTACGCCCGGGACCGCGGCGACGGGCCCGGGGGTGCCCTTGGTGCACCTCGTGTGCGTACCGACGTGGCACGCCGGGGAGACGTACGGGGCACCCGCGCTCACCGGGCCGCCCGCTGGAGCACCGCGATGAGCTTGCGCGTCGTCTCCAGATTGCAGCGCCCCAACTCGACCAGGACACGGGACTGTTCGTAGCCGTACGTCACCGGGTCGACGGCCAGCGACGGCAGCACGATGCCGGTCCGCTTCAGCGCGGCGGCCAGTTCCTCGCAGGCCGCCTCGGCCTCGCTCATCGTGTCGCCCGCCGCCCCTCGTTGCGTCGTCATATGTGCCGCTCCCGTCTGCCGTTTCCCTGCCTGAGACTCCGGAGCACCACTACCGTGTGTGTTCCGGACCTCACGAGAATGGACCCGGAAAAGGGCACGAATGCCGCTTGCGGGCTGTATTTCGCGGCCACGCACCGTTAGTTCCACACCTTCCACGGAGGAGGTCGCCATGCCGCCGAGGCGAGCGGTCACCGGTCGGAGCCAGGAGCCGCGCCAACGGTTCGTCGAAGAACTCCGATTACTGCGCGCGCAGAAGGGCGACAGCCTGCGACAGCTCGGCGACGTGCTGGGCTGGGACTGGTCGCTCTTCGGCAAGATGGAGGGCGGGCAAACCCTCGGGAGCCCGGAGGTCGCGCAGGCGCTGGACCAGCACTACGGGACGCCTGGTCTTCTGCTGACACTGTGGGAGTTGGCGGCGGGGGATCCTACTCAATTCCGCGAGCGGTACCGGCGTTACATGACGCTGGAAGCCGAGGCTGTGAGCTTGTGGCACTACGCGGTGAGTGCCCTCCCTGGTCTGCTCCAGACAGAGGTCTACGCACATGACTTGCTCACAGTGGGTGGCCTCAGCGGCGAAGAGCTGACGCGACAGGTTGAAGCGCGCATGGGGCGCCGCCAGTTGCTCGACGGCGGCGATGCGCCACGATTCCGCTCCGTCCTTTCCGAGGCTGTATTGCGCACGCCGTTGGAGGATGCCCAAGAGTGGCGCGAGCAACTTGAGCACCTGCTGGACATGGGAGAACGGCGAAACATCGCGATTCAAGTCGTACGGCAGGAATCCGGGCTTCATGCCTTGACGAACACACACACCATGTTCCTGCGACTCCCGGATGGCCGCACCGTGGCATGGGTGGAGACCGGATATTCGGGCGAACTTGTCCAGGAAGCGGCAGCAGTTGAACGACTCCAGCTCAGCTACGATCTGGTCCGTGACTTAGCCCTATCCCCGGTTGAATCACGGAAGTTCATCAGGCAGATGTTGGAGGAAGCCTCGTGCGAGTCATCGACCTGAGCACCGTCACCTGGCGCAAGAGCACGTACAGCAACCAGGACGGCGGCGAGTGCATCGAGGTCTCCGACGACCTCCTGAGCACCGCCACTTGGCGCAAGTCCAGCTACAGCAACTCCGACGGCGGTCAGTGCATCGAGGTCTCCGACGACTTCCCCGCCCTCGTCCCCGTCCGCGACAGCAAGGACCCCCACGGCCCCGCGCTCTTCTTCGAAGCCCCGGCCTGGTCGTCCTTCGTCGCCGCCGTGAAGAGCGGGCAGCTCCCCGGCGTCTGACGCGCCCCGGCCCTCATGGCCGGCCCGAAGACCGGCCCCCGTCGCTCGCCCGCGGCGGGGGCCGTTGCCGTAGGAGAGGCCTCCCGCGCGCCGACAGGGGGCGCACCCGGCCCCTGTCGCGCACCGCACCCGTCGGCCGTCTCTTGTCGTACCCGGCTTGTAGGTTGGCGCGCGTGAACCGTACCGATCGTCTCTATGCCCTGGTCGAGGAGCTGCGGGCGATCGCGCCCCGCCCGCGCAGCGCCCGCTGGCTGGCCGGTCGTTTCGAGGTCAGCGTGCGCACGGTCGAACGGGACATCAACGCGCTGCAGCAGTCGGGGGTGCCGATCTATGCCGAGTCCGGCCGCACGGGCGGCTATTGCCTCGACAAGGCGCGCACGCTGCCGCCGGTCAACCTCACGCCGGGCGAGGCCGTCGCGATGGCGGTGGCGCTACGGCGGCTGAAGGGCACGCCGTTCCAGGCCACCGCGGGCTCGGCGCTGCGCAAGCTGGTCGCGGCGATGCAGGGTGACGACGCCGCCGCGGCCCACGACCTGGCCGGCCGCATCCACCTGCTCGGGGGCGACGACGCGGGCACCCCGCCGTCGATGCCGCGCATGGTGGCCGACGCGGTGTCCACCGGCCGCGTCCTGCGTATCGGCTACGGCGACCGCGAGGGTGCCACCACGATGCGGGAGATCGAGCCGCTGGGCTACGTCGGCACGGCCACCCACTGGTATCTGGTGGCCTGGTGCCGGATGCGCGACGCTCTGCGCGCCTTCCGCACCGACCGGATCACCTCGGTCTCGGTCACCGCCGAAGTGCCCACGCCACGCACGCTGCGCAGCGAGGACCTCGACATCCCGTACGGGATCGTCCATCAACTCACCCTGAGCTGACCGCCGCACTCTCGGCCGGCCAGGCCGGGCAGGCCCCGCCGACCGGCCCGTCGGCCCGTCGGCCCGTCAGCGCGACCGCTCAGGGTCGGGCGAGCGGCGGCGTGAACACCGCGAAGTGGTTACCGGCCGGGTCCAGCAGGTGCGCGAAAGTCACCCCGGCCGGGTTGGCCTCCGGCGCGCGCCGGACCTGGCCACCCGCCTCTTCGACCCGGCGGCAGGTGGCCGCGACGTCCTCGACCAGCACGGTGAAGACCGCATAGTTGGGCGTCTTTCCCTGTGTCGCGAAGAGTCCACCGTGCAGTCCCTCCGTGTCGCCCGTGGTGAGGATCTGGTACGCCGGGTCCGTGCTCTTCGTGTCGTCGTGCGAGACCGTCCAGCCGAACACGTCACCGTAGAACCGCTCCGCGGCCGCCGGGTCGTCGGTACCGATCTCGAACCAGCCGATGCCGTTGAATCCAGGCATGTCGTCCCTCTCGTATCGCGCCGGGCGGGTCCCGGCTCGTCCCACCCTCGGAGGCGGCGGCGACAACCCCCTGTCGGTGTTTCCGCACGGACGGCCGGTGACCTCGGAGCGCGAACCGAGCGTCGGGCGCGTGCGCACCGCGCCCGCCGCTCTCCCGGCAGGCGCACAGCAAGAAGGCCCCCGTCACACGACGGGGGCCTTCTGCTGAGGCAGGCGGGTGCGGCCTCAGCCCAGCTTGCTCACATCACGCACCGCGCCCTTGTCCGCGCTGGTCGCCATCGCCGCGTACGCGCGCAGCGCCTGGGAGACCTTGCGCTCGCGCTGCTTGGGCGCGTAGACGCCCTCCAGGGCCAGCCTGCGGGACTCCAACTCCACGTCGCCGACGAGGAGTTCGATCGTGCGGTTCGGGATGTCGATGCGGATGCGGTCGCCGTCCTCGACGAGGGCGATGGTGCCGCCGGCCGCCGCCTCGGGCGAGGCGTGGCCGATGGACAGGCCGGACGTGCCGCCGGAGAAGCGGCCGTCGGTGACCAGGGCGCAGGTCTTGCCCAGGCCGCGGCCCTTGAGGAAGGACGTGGGGTAGAGCATCTCCTGCATGCCGGGGCCGCCCTTGGGGCCCTCGTAGCGGATGACGACGACGTCGCCCTCCTTGATCTGCTTCTTGAGGATCTTGTCGACGGCCTCTTCCTGCGATTCGCAGACCACGGCCGGGCCCTCGAAGGTCCAGATGGACTCGTCGACGCCGGCGGTCTTCACGACGCAGCCGTCCTCGGCGAGGTTGCCCTTGAGGACCGCCAGGCCGCCGTCGACGGAGTAGGCGTGCGCCAGGTCGCGGATGCAGCCGCCCTCGGCGTCGACGTCGAGGCTCGCCCAGCGCTCGGACTGGGAGAAGGCGGTCGCCGAGCGCTTGCAGCCGGGGGCCGCGTGCCACAGCTCGACGGCCACGTCGGACGGGGAACCGCCGCGCACGTCCCAGGTCTTGAGCCACTCCTCGATCGAGGCGCTGTGCACCGTGTGCACGTCCTCGTTGAGCAGGCCGGCGCGGTAGAGCTCGCCGAGGATGGCGGGGATGCCGCCGGCCCGGTGCACGTCCTCCATGTAGTACGTGCCGCCCGGCGCGACGTTCGGCGCGACCTTCGCCAGGCACGGCACCCGGCGCGAGACCGCGTTGATGTCGTCCAGGTCGAAGCTGAGGCCGGCTTCCTGCGCGGCGGCCAGCAGATGCAGGATCGTGTTCGTCGAGCCGCCCATGGCGATGTCCAGGGCCATGGCGTTCTCGAAGGAGGCGCGGGTGCCGATGTTGCGCGGCAGGACGGTGTGGTCGTCCTCGTCGTAGTGCCGCTTGGTGATCTCGACGACGGTGCGGCCGGCGTTCTCGTACAGCGCCTTACGGGCGGTGTGGGTGGCCAGCACGGAGCCGTTGCCGGGCAGCGAGAGGCCGATCGCCTCGGTCAGGCAGTTCATGGAGTTGGCGGTGAACATGCCGGAACAGGAGCCGCAGGTCGGACAGGCGTTCTCCTCGATACGGAGGATGTCCTCGTCCGAGATCTTGTCGTTGACGGCGTCCGAGATCGCGTCGACCAGGTCGAGGGTGCGGACCGTGCCGTCGACGAGGGTGGTCTTGCCGGCCTCCATCGGGCCGCCGGAGACGAAGACCGTCGGGATGTTGAGCCGCATCGCGGCCATCAGCATGCCCGGGGTGATCTTGTCGCAGTTGGAGATGCAGATCAGCGCGTCGGCGCAGTGCGCCTCGACCATGTACTCGACGGAGTCGGCGATCAGGTCGCGGGAGGGCAGGCTGTAGAGCATGCCGCCGTGGCCCATGGCGATGCCGTCGTCGACCGCGATGGTGTTGAACTCGCGGGCGATGCCGCCGGCCTCGTGGATCGCCTCGGAGACGATCCGGCCGACCGGCTGGAGGTGGGTATGGCCGGGCACGAACTCGGTGAAGCTGTTGGCGACGGCGATGATCGGCTTGCCGAAGTCCTCCCGCGCTACGCCGGACGCCTGCATAAGGGCTCGGGCGCCGGCCATGTTGCGGCCATGGGTAACGGTGCGGGACCTCAGCTCGGGCACGATGGTCACTCCCTCGGGATTACGTCCGTACGACCGCCGGCGCCGGTACCTGGCCCTGCCACGTACCGGGTGGCGTCATATATCAGCTCCAGTCGAGATTACGCTCCTGATCCAAGATCTGGACAGCCTCTCCGGCATATGAGACAGCTGCCCGCACTGCGGACGCCGGCGCGACGGCCGTCCATGCAGGTCATGGCGGCGATCAGGCCCCTGGGGCGGCACGGGAGGCGGTTGTCAGGGCTGTGTCAGATACCGCTGGAGGGTGGGCGCCACCATGGCGATGATCTCCTCCGTGTCCGCCGAAGCGACCGGGTCCATCTTGATCACATAGCGCAGCATGGCGATCCCGATGAGGTGCCCGGCGGCCAGCTGCGCCCGGAACTGCGGGTCGGGTACGTGCAGTTCGCCCGCCACCCGCTGCAGCATCCGCCGCTCGATGAGCCCGCGCAGCACCGCCGCCGCGGTGTCGTTGGTCAGCGCCGAGCGCATGATCGCCAGCAGCGGCTGCCGGGTGACGGGGTTCTCCCAGACGCCGAACATGAAGCGGGCCATCCGCTCGCCCACCGCTTCACCGCCGCCCGCGATCGCCTCCGGCATGGTCAGCGCGGGCGCGAAGGTCAGCTCGATGGCGGCCTCGAAGACCTGCTCCTTGGTGCCGAAGTAGTGATGCACCAGCGCCGCGTCCACCCCGGCCGCCTTGGCGATACCGCGGACCGAGGTCTTGTCGTAGCCGCGCTCGGCGAACTCCGTACGGGCCGCGGCCAGAATCCGCTCACGGGCGCCGGGCCCGGCCTCGGCGGCGGCACGGGCCGGGCGGCCCCGGCGGCGGGCCCGTGCGGGCGGCGTACCGGGCCCCGGGGACGCGTCGTCCGGCCCGTTCCCGCTGCCGCTCACGAGCCCGGGACCCAGGTCGGCGAGGCGAGATGCAGCCGGGTGAAGGCCAGCGCCTCGGCCAGGTCGGCCTCGCGTTCGGCCGCGGACATCGCCCGCCGGGTGTTGACCTCGACCACCACATGGCCGTCGAAGCCGGTGGCCGCCAGCCGCTCCAGCATCGCCGCGCAGGGCTGGCTGCCGCGCCCCGGCACCAGGTGCTCGTCCTTGGCGGAGCCGTTGCCGTCGGCGAGATGGACATGCGCCAGCCGGTCGCCCATCCGCCCCATCATCTCCAGGGCGTCGCTGCGGGCGGTGGCGGTGTGCGACAGATCGACCGTGAAGTGCCGGTAGTCGTCGTTGGTGGGGTCCCAGTCCGGGGCGTACGCCAGCATCTCGCGGTCCCGGTAGCGCCACGGGTACATGTTCTCGACGGCGAACTTCACGTCCGTCTCGTGCTCCATCCGCCACACCCCGCGGACGAACTCCCGGGCGTAGCTGCGCTGCCAGCGGAACGGCGGGTGCACGACCACCGTCGAGGCACCGAGCTTCTCCGCGGCGGTGCGGGCGCGCTGGAGCTTGACCCACGGGTCGGTGGACCACACCCGCTGGGTGATCAGCAGACACGGGGCATGGATGGCCAGCACCGGCACGCCGTGGTAGTCCGAGAGCCGGCGCAGCGCCTCGATGTCCTGGCTGACCGGGTCGGTCCACACCATGACCTCGACACCGTCGTAGCCGAGGCGCGCGGCGATCTCGAAGGCCGTCGCCGTCGACTCCGGATACACCGAGGCCGTGGACAGCGCGACCTTCGCATCCGGGATGCGCACCACTGGCTCTGTCACGAAGGACAGCGTACGGGCCGGGGCCGGGCGCAGGGCAGGAGGTCCGACAGCCGCGGCCCCCTGTCGGTTCGGGCGGGGGGCCGTGGGACGGGGGGCCACGGGTGTGCCGGGAGCGGCCGGGGCGTGACGAGTCTCACGAACGCCCGGCGGGCGGCGGACAGTCCGGGGCCCGCCGTACGGCGGGGCGGTCCAGGGCCTGTCCTACGGCAGATGACCCGGGGGCCTGTCCTTGCGGCGGGCGGTCCGGGGCCTGTCCCTACGGCGGGCGGTCCGGGCCCGCCCTACGGCAGGTGATCCAGCCGCCGCAGAATGACGCCCTCGCGCAGCGCCCACGGACAGATCTCCAGCGTCTCGACCCCGAACAGATCCATCGCCGCCTCGGCGACCAGCGCCCCGGCGAGCAGCTGCCGCGAGCGCCCCTCGGACACACCGGGCAGCGAGACCCGCTCCTCCGCGGACATCACCCCCAGCCGCGGCACCCACTCCTCCAGCTTCTTACGGGTCAGCTCCCGCTGGACGTAGAGCCCCTCCCCCGAACGCGCGGCGCCCGCGATCCGCGCCAGCTGCCGGAAGGTCTTGGACGTGCCGACGACCCGATCGGGCGTCCCGTAGCGGGTGAATTCGCTCACCACCCGGGCGATCTCGGCCCGCACCCGGCGGCGCAGCGTCCGTACGTCGTCGGGCTCCGGCGGGTCACCGGGCAGATCGGCCGCGGTCAGCCGGCCGGCGCCCAGCGGCAGCGACACCGCCACGTCCGGGTCCTCGTCCAGGCCGTACGCGATCTCCAGGGAGCCGCCGCCGATGTCCAGCACCAGCAGCCGGCCCGCCGACCAGCCCAGCCACCGGCGGGCGGCGAGGAAGGTGAGCCGCGCCTCGTCCTCACCGGAGAGCACCTGCAGCTCGACCTCGGACTCCGCGGCCACCCGGCGCAGGACCTCCTCGCCGTTGGTGGCCTCGCGGACCGCGGAGGTCGCGAACGGCAGCACGCTCTCGACGCCCTTGTCCTCGGCCACCTGCAGCGCCTCCTGCACGGTGGCCACCAGCCGCTCCACCCCGGCATCGCTTATCGCGCCGGACTCGTCGAGGAGTTCGGCAAGGCGCAGCTCCGCCTTGTGCGAATAGGCGGGCAGCGGGCGCGCGCCCGGGTGTGCGTCCACCACCAGCAGATGGACCGTATTCGAACCCACATCGAGGACACCGAGTCTCATACGGGGAAACCTACTGCGCGTGTCGCTCACTCTTGTCGTCGCGGTGCGCACCGTGACGCGCCTTAGGCTGGAGTCGTGGCAAAGACGAAAAAGGCGAAGCACGAAAAACCGCTCACCAAGGAAGAAAAGCGGCGCTCTCAGGCGACTGAGAGGGCGCGGTCCCCGAAGCAGGCCCCGGCCGACGAGGTCGGACTCGACTTCGCCCGCGCCTGGGTCACCTTCCCTGACCCGGCCGACGACGAACAGCTCTTCCGCTGCGACCTGACCTGGCTGACCTCCCGCTGGACCTGCATCTTCGGCAGCGGCTGCCAGGGCATCCAGGCCGGCCGGGCGGACGACGGCTGCTGCACGCTCGGCGCGCACTTCTCGGACGAGGACGACGAGAAACGGGTGGCCGAGCACGTGGCCCGGCTCACCCCCGACGTGTGGCAGCACCACGACGTGGGCACGGAGTCGGGCTGGGTCCAGGAGGACGAGGACGGCGAGCGGCAGACCCGGCGCTGGGAGGGCTCCTGCATCTTCCAGAACCGGCCCGGCTTCCCCGCCGGCGCGGGCTGCTCCCTGCACCTCCTCGCGCTGCGCGAGGGCCGCGAGCCGCTGGAGACCAAGCCGGACGTCTGCTGGCAGCTGCCCGTCCGCCGCACCTACGACTGGATCGACCGGCCGGACGACACCCAGATCCTCCAGGTGACGATCGGCGAGTACGACCGGCGCGGCTGGGGCCCCGGCGGCCACGACCTGCACTGGTGGTGCACGTCGGCGACCTCGGCGCACGGCGCGGGCGACCCGGTCTACGTCTCGTACAAGCCGGAGCTGACCGAGCTGATGGGCAAGAAGGGCTACGCCAAGCTCGCCGAGCTGTGCGAGGAGCGGCTGGCGGCGACGCTGCCGATGGCGCCGCATCCGGCGGACCCCACGCCCCCGAAGCCCCCGAAGAAGCCGCAGAAGCAGAAGTAGGCGCGCTCCGGGGCCGCCGGTGCCGACACGGCCCCGGTGCGCTCAGCGGGCGGGATGCGTCGTGTTCGACGGTGTCGAGGACGGGGCGGGGCCGGTCGGCTTCGGGGTCGGCGCCGGAGGCGTGGGGGTCGGCGTCGGGGACGTAGGGGTCGGCGTGGGTGTCGGCGTCGGGTGCGAGGGGCGCGGCGTCGGCTTCGGCTTCGCGGGCGTCGGGCGCTGCGGGCCGGGGGCCGGCCCGGTCGTGCCGTAACCCTTCATCGTGACGGAGGTGCCGCCGGGCTCGATGGCGATCCTGGCCCGCCAGTGACCCGAGGGCTCCCGGTCGTGGTCGATATAGACCGTGATCGTCGTGGACTCGCCCGGCCGCAGCGTGCCCGCCGTATGACTCATCTGCAGCCAGGCCGCACCCGCCGATGCACGCCAGCGCACCGGGGCGCTGCCCGCGGCGCTGAGCGTGATGACCGTGGTCCGGCCGCTGGGCTCCGCGGCGATCGTCAGCCGGCCGGGGCCCTTCTCCGCCCGGCTGCCCGGCTCACCCGGCCGCTGCCGGGTGCCGTCCGCGCTGATCACCTCGACGGACACGTCGGGCGTCCCGTCGCCGCCCCGGAATCCGGGCTCCGGCGTCGTCCGGGCATTGCCGGCGTTCTCGTACGGGCGGCCGCCCAGCTGCTCCCCGGCCTCCGTGTCACTGGCCGTCACCGAGGGCGAGGCGGCCGCCGCCTCATCGGTGGCGGGGCCGCCGTGGTAGGCCGCCCACAGGGCCAGCACCGGCGCCGCGATCACCGTGGCGACCACGGTGGTGGTCAGCGCCCGGCCGCGCAGCCTGCGCCGGCGGGCCACCCGGTCCGTGGGAGGGCCGACGGGAAACCCGCTGCGGTCATAGCGAGGAGAACCGTTTGCCCCACCCGTCCGGCCACCGCGCCCCGCACCGGCCACGCCCTCCGCACGGCCCGACTTGGTGCCCCGCGCCGCGGCCAGCGCACCGAGCACGGCCTCATGGGGCGCGGCGACCAGCGGCAGCGAACCCCGGGCCACCGGCGCGGTGCCCGGCCAGGTCCCCGGCACGGTCGCCCGCTCGGCGGTCCGCCGGCACTCGGCACAGTCGTCGACATGGCGCACCAGCTCCCGGCTCAGCGCCGCGCCCAGCAGCATCTGGGTGTCCCCCGCCAGCTGAGCGACCTCGCGGCAGCGGCCGGACTCGACGACGGCCAGCGCCGCCCGGGTCCGCTCCACCTCGCAGGACGCGGTGGCCAGCAGCGCGCGGGTGGCGATCGGGTCGGCGCCGAGCACCGCGGCGACCTCGTCGGCCGAGAGGCGATGGCGCACCGACAGCTCCAGCGCCTCACGCTGCTCGGGGGAGGTGCCGGCGGCCTCCGGCCAGGCCAGCGCGGCGAGTTCACGCTGCCGGCGCTCGGCCTCGGCAGCGGCCGGGCCGGTGGCGTCCGGGCCCTTGACGGCCGAGCCCTTGGCGGCCGGGCCGGTCCGCTCGGCGAGCCGGCGCAGACAGGCCCAGCGGGCCAGGGCGTAGAGCCAGGAACGGTACTGCGCACGGTCGGTGGGGCGCCTGCCCTGGTGCCGCTCGGCGAGCGCGAGCATCTCGCCGAGCACCGCGGTCGCCACGTCGTGTTCGCACAGCACCGACAGGCAATAGGTGAACAGCCCGTCCAGATAAGGCTCGTAGCCGTCGGGGCGCGTGTCCGGGGGACGCGCGGCGTCCGGGCCGGGCCGCTCGGACGGCTGCGGCCGGCTCCGGCGCCGCGCGTCGCCGCGCGACCGGTGTGCGCCGGTGGAGTGCGTGGGGTGCTCGGGCCTGCTGCTCATCACCCCGGCGACGGTAGGCGGATGATGCAGTCGGTCTTGCTCGCGTTGGACACTTTTAACCCTTACGGGTGACCATCTCCCTCAAAAGAGGACACGAATGGCCCTTTACACGGCCGGTGCGCTCCGTGTGCGGCACCCGGTCGGTGCAACGGCCGACGCGGGCGGCCGCCCCCGCTCCCGAAGCGCTCGGACACCGGCTCCCCCCGCCCCTCACGAAGCCGGGGAAGCATTGTCAGACCCCGCCGCTACGGTGACCCCATGGCAACGCGTAAATCCTCGGGCAAGGAGCGCCCCTCCTACCGCTGTACGGAATGCGGCTGGACCACCGCGAAGTGGCTCGGCCGCTGCCCCGAATGCCAGGCGTGGGGCACGGTCGAGGAGTTCGGCGGCGCCCCCGCGGTGCGCACGACCGCACCCGGCCGGGTCACCACCGCGGCCCTGCCCATCGGCCAGATCGACGGCAGACAGGCCGCCGCCCGCTCGACGGGCGTGCCCGAACTGGACCGCGTCCTGGGCGGCGGACTGGTCCCCGGCGCCGTCGCACTGCTGGCCGGCGAGCCCGGCGTCGGCAAATCCACCCTGCTGCTGGACGTCGCCGCCAAGGCCGCCTCCGACGCACACCGCACGCTGTACGTCACCGGCGAGGAGTCCGCCAGCCAGGTCCGGCTGCGCGCCGACCGCATCGGCGCCCTCGACGACCATCTGTATCTGGCGGCCGAAACCGACCTCTCCGCCGTCCTCGGCCACCTGGACACGGTCAAACCCTCCCTCCTGGTCCTCGACTCCGTACAGACCATCGCCTCACCCGAGATCGAAGGCGCCCCCGGCGGCATGGCCCAGGTCCGCGAAGTGGCCGGCGCACTGATCCGGGCATCCAAGGAACGCGGCATGTCCACCCTCCTGGTCGGCCATGTCACCAAGGACGGCGCCATCGCCGGACCGCGCCTCCTGGAACACCTCGTCGACGTCGTCCTCCACTTCGAAGGCGACCGGCACGCCCGGCTGCGCCTGGTCCGCGGCGTCAAGAACCGCTACGGCACCACCGACGAGGTCGGCTGCTTCGAACTCCACGACGAAGGCATCACCGGCCTCACCGACCCCTCCGGCCTCTTCCTGACCCGCCGCGCCGAGCCCGTGCCCGGTACGTGCCTGACGGTGACCCTGGAAGGCCGCCGCCCGCTGGTCGCCGAGGTCCAGGCGCTGACCGTCGACTCCCAGATCCCCTCCCCCCGGCGCACCACCTCCGGCCTGGAGACCTCCCGGGTCTCGATGATGCTCGCCGTCCTGGAACAGCGCGGCCGCATCAGCGCCCTGGGCAAACGCGACATCTACAGCGCAACGGTCGGCGGCGTGAAGCTCACCGAACCCGCCGCCGACCTCGCGGTGGCCCTCGCCCTCGCCAGCGCCGCCAGCGACACCCCCCTCCCCAAAAACCTCGTCGCCATCGGCGAGGTGGGCCTCGCGGGCGAGGTCAGAAGGGTCACCGGAGTCCAGCGCCGGCTGTCCGAAGCGGCCCGGCTCGGCTTCACCCACGCCCTCGTCCCCTCCGACCCCGGCAAGATCCCCGACGGAATGCGGGTACTGGAGGTCGCCGACATCGGACAGGCCCTCAGCGTCCTGCCCAAGCGGGTACGCCGGGAGGCCCCACAGGAAGAGGGCGCACGCCGGTAGACTTTGCCCTGGTCTCGCCCGTCACCGCAGAATTGCCTGTCGGCCACGTACGCTCCGCTGGTACGTCAACACAGCAAGGGCCGGGCGGCCTGCGGACCGACAGACCTTGCAACGGAGGAGTGCAGTGGCAGCCAACGACCGGGCATCGACTCCCGGCAGGTCCGGTGGCAGTTCCGGTACCGAGAGCCTGATGCGCGCCACGCTGAGCGCCGTCGCGCCCGGTACGGCCCTGCGCGACGGACTGGAGCGCATCCTCCGCGGCAACACCGGCGGACTGATCGTGCTGGGCTTCGACAAGACCGTCGAATCCATGTGTACCGGCGGCTTCGTCCTCGACGTGGAGTTCACCGCGACCCGGCTGCGCGAGCTGTGCAAGCTCGACGGTGCGCTGGTCCTCGACAAGGACATCACCAAGATCCTGCGGGCCGGAGTCCAGCTCGTCCCGGACGCCTCCATCCCCACGGAGGAGACCGGCACCCGCCACCGCACCGCCCAGCGCGTCTCCATCCAGGCCGGCTTCCCGGTCGTCTCCGTCAGCCAGTCGATGCGCCTGATCGCCCTCTACGTGGACGGCGAACGCCGCGTCCTGGAGGAGTCGGCCGCGATCCTCTCCCGCGCCAACCAGGCGCTGGCGACCCTGGAGCGCTACAAGCTCCGCCTGGACGAGGTCGCCGGCACCCTCTCCGCCCTGGAGATCGAGGACCTGGTGACGGTCCGCGATGTCACCGCCGTCGCCCAGCGCCTGGAGATGGTCCGCCGGATCGCCACGGAGATCGCCGAGTACGTCGTCGAACTCGGCACCGACGGCCGGCTGCTCACCCTCCAGCTGGAGGAACTGATCGCCGGCGTCGAACCGGAGCGGGAACTGGTCGTCCGCGACTACGTCCCCGAGCCGACCGCCAAGCGCTCCCGCACCGTCGTCGAAGCACTCGCCGAACTGGACGCGCTCAGCCACACCGAACTCCTCGAACTCCCCACCGTGGCCCGCGCGTTGGGCTACAGCGGAGCACCCGAGACACTGGACTCCGCGGTCTCCCCGCGCGGCTTCCGCCTGCTGGCGAAGGTCCCCCGGCTGCCCGGCACGGTCATCGACCGCCTCGTCGACCACTTCGGCGGCCTGCAGAAACTGCTCGCGGCCAGCGTCGACGACCTCCAGGCGGTCGACGGCGTCGGCGAGGCCCGCGCCCGCTCGGTACGCGAGGGACTGTCGCGACTGGCGGAATCGTCAATCTTGGAACGGTACGTCTAGCCGGTTGAGGCCAGTGGAGCTCCGGTTTCGTCCTGCGGTGCAGTAGGGGCGGGCCTCGCCCCGTAGCAGCGGGCGGACTTCGTCCAAAGTGGAGCGCGGGCTTCGTGCTGCGCTCGCATCATGGGCGGGCCGGGCTGGGGTCGAGGCTGGGGCTGGGGCTGGGCGCAGATTCTCGCTGGCGCCCCGGGCCGTGTCCGGAGGATGTGTGCGACGGGGCGTGCCCGCCAAGGTGCGTACAACGTCGGGACCTGCCCGGAGGCTACCTGCGGCGGGCCGACGGCCGCTCCTGATTTCCCCACCTCGGTCTCGCCGTCATGCGTCGGCAGGCATCGGCATGCGCCGTCGTGGCACCGCGCCGTAGCGACAGTTCGCCGTCACACGGCAGCGGCGAGACCCGACGGAACATCCCACGTCATTCGGTCAGTCGGCGCTCGGTCAGTCGGCGCTCGGTCAGTCGGCGCTCGGTCAGTCGGCGCTCGGTCAGTCGGCGCTCGGTCAGTCGGCGCTCGGTCAGTCGGCCCGGCGCAGCGCCTTCGCCTCCTTCTCCGGGGCCAGGCCGAGTACGGGGCGGTCGGGGCGTTGCGGGGCCACCCCGCCGACGGTCCGCAGCCAGGCCCACGTGTCGGCGACGGTTTCGCCGACGGGACGGCAACGCAGCCCGGATGCCAGGGCCTTGGACACCTCGGTGCCGTAGATGGCGTCCCGCAGCTCACCGGGCGCCAGCCAGACCGGCAGCTCGGTCCAGGGCTCGATGCCGGCGGCGAGGACGTCCTCCGGGGCGGTCCAGCGCAGTTCGGCGTCCGAGCCGGTGACCTTCGCACAACTCTCCAGCAGCTCACCCATGGTGGCGTGCCCGACCTCGCTCACCAGGTTGTACGCCCCGCCGAACCCGGCCCGCAGCGCGTCGACCGTCCACTCGGCAAGGTCACGGACATCGATGTACTGCAGCGCCATCCCCCGCGGTCCCGGCGCAAGGACCGGGCCGCCGCGGGCGATCCGGCCCAGCCACCACGGCAGCCGCCCGATGTTCTCGTACGGCCCGAGGATCAGCCCCGCGCGTACCAGCAGCGCCCGGTCCCCGAACGCCTCGACCGCGGCCAGCTCACCGCCCCGCTTGGCCTGCGCATAGTCCTCGGCGTCGGTGGCGTCGGAGGAGCCCGTCACCAGCGGGGCCTGCTCATCGAGCCGGGCCGTGGGCGGAAAGGCGTACACCGAGCCGCTGGAGACATAGGCATACGCCCCGGCCCGCCCGGCCAGCAGCCGCGCAGTGTCCCGTACGGCCGACGGCGCACCGCTCCAGGTGTCGACGACAGCGTCCCACTCGCCCTTTTCCAGAGCCGCGAGCCCTGCCGCGTCCCCACGGTCGCCGTGCAGCGCCGTCACACCCTGCGGCGGCGCATGATTCCCGCGGTGGAACACCGTCACCTGCCAACCTCGCGCCAGCGCCGCTTCGGTGACCGCCCGGCCCACGAACTCCGTTCCGCCCAGCATCAATAGCTTCATGGTGACGACTATGCCGGGCAGCGGTGCCCGCGGGCGGGCGCGCACGCTCTCAGCGGAATCCCTACGGGCGGAAAGCGCGGAACGGCTGGCCCCGGGGGATCCCGGCACGCCCCCCGGGCCGCCCCGCCCCGCCCCGGCCGGGGAAGCCCTGCCTCATGCCTGTGGGGCCAGGCCGATGAGACTCCCGGGCCGGTGGCTCCCGGACCGGTGACGCCCCCGGCCTACCTCAGCCCTTCGGCGTCAGCCCTTCGGCGTCAGCCCTTCGGCGTCAGCCCTTCGCTCTCGGCCCTTCGCTCTCAGTCCTCGGCCAGAACGAACGACGTATGGACCGCTTCCAGCCCCGGCACCTTGGCCTCGATCAGATACTTACCGGCCGGCACCGTGGCCGAGCTCGGAGTGGCGCACTGCGGGCCGCTGGCCCGGCGGTCCCACACGATGGTGCGCTTCACGGAACCCTTGGCCGGAACCTGCAGCAGCGCGGGCCGGGTGCCCGACGGGCAGTCGTTCGAGGCCCACACCCGGTCGTCGCCCGCGGTGTCGGTAATGGTGAGTACCGCGGCCTTCTGCCCGAGATCCACCTTGCACGCGGCACCGGCCGCATTCTTGACCGTCAACTCGAACTTCGGCTTGGCACCCGGCGCATAGGAGTTCTTGACGCTGTGCAGCACCAACTCCACCTTGCCGGATACGCAGTTGGGGAGCGAGGAGGCGGCCTCGACGGCATTCTTGCCCGAGCCCTGGCCGATCGGCCCACCGGGAACGGAACCGGAACCTCCGGAGCCGGCGCCGGAGTCACCACCGGACTCATCGCTGCCGCCCCCCGCGGAGCCCGAGCCGCCGCCGGAACCGGAGCCCCCGCCACCGCCCGACTCATCACGCCCGCCCGGCTTTTGATCGTTCACCGGTCCACTGGAGGAGGGCCCCGGCGTGATGGACGTCGCGGGTCCCTTGCCGTGGGGCCCCTTGCCCTCGTCGTCACTCTTGCCGCCGCTTGCGCCCAAGTTGAGGGCCCACACGACCAGAAGGGCGAGCAGTGCGACGATGCCCAGCGCAACGGCCCTCCGCCGCCAGTAGATGGAGGAGGGAAGCGGCCCGATCGGATTGCGCAGTGATCCCACGCGGAAACTCTACGAGAGATCGGCAGCCGCACCGGCCAGTACCCGCCGCATCCGGCTGCAACTTTTCCCATCATCGGCCCGGAGACTGCTTCCGATCGGCCCACAGACGGCTTACCGACCGCGTTTACGGCCCTAACGGGCCCGATGCCCCGTTAGGGCTGGGTCTGCTCCGCTCCGGCCTTGCTTTCGCCAGATGCACCCTTGGCGACCCGCGAAGGGGCGCGGGCGGGCGCCCCGGCCTCACGGGCCCGACCACTCCTCCTTGTGACCGAAGCCCTGCCCGTTGTCGATCAACCGCAGCCAGTCGGGGCGCAGCTCCCACAGCGCGGTCCGCTCCAGGGCGTCACGCAGCCGGTCGCTCGCCGCGACGAAGGGGAAGCGCTCCAGATAAACCCGCCAGCCGGCCGCCCGCTCGGCACCGGTCAGGGCGCGGCAGCGGCCCCGCCCCTGAAGTCCGGTCAGACCGCTCCACTCCTGACCGTCCCGCTGTGCCGTGAACGCAACCCGCGCGCCGGGCTCCGCAAGGGCCCGGCCGTGCCGCGTCGTCGCCGCGGTGACGAAGTACAGCGCGGGCCCGGCGCCGACTGCCGTGCCGCCCTGCGCGTCGGCCGCGTCGGTCGCGTTGGTCGCGTCGGCCGCGTCGGCCGCACCGGTCGCACGTGTCGCACCGGCCGCATGGACCGTGTCGACCGCACCGGCCGCATCGCTTGCGTGGCCCGCACCGACCGTGTCCGCCGCGTACAGCACCGCGCACGCCTGCGGCCCCTCCTCGTCCACGTACGCCAGCGTCATCGTCGTATGCGCGGCCAGCGCCCGCCGGATCCCCTCCGGGCAGGGGGTACCGCCCACTCCCGCCGCAGCGCCCGATTCCGCCGCACCGACCGGCCCCGCTGCGCCGCGCGCCCCCGCCGCGCCGTCCAACCCCGCCGAGCCGCCCGCATCTTCCGTATCGCTCATCTCCGCCATGACCGCATCCTCGCTCCCCTCGCTCGCCGCCCCGCTTGCCGCCTCCACATATTCCAGCAACGATTACGGAGAGTAATCAGTTCCCTCGGATTGTAATCACCCCCAGCACCCAGCACCCAGCACGACGTACCGCTCGCCCGGGCAGCCTCCCGGCCACCACATGCAGCTTGCCCGGCAGACCCGGCCACCCCGGCCGCCCCGGCCACCGCGCACCGCTGACCCGGCCTCGCCCCCCAACCACCGCGCACCGCTCACCCGACCTCGCCCCCAACCACCGCGCACCACTCACCCGACCCCACCTCCCCGCCACCGCGCACCACTCACACGCCCACCCCCACCCACCAGCCGCCAGGTACCGCTCACCGCACCCAACTCCCAGCACTCCCAGCCCCCAAGTCCCGCTCCCCGCCACCCCCTCCCCCGGCCGCCCCGTACCGCCGGTAGCCGCCACCCGTGCGTACCCGGCCGTCCTGCGTGCGGGTGGGCGCGCGGCGGGGCGGGCCCGGTGCGTTTCCCGGGTGACCTTGGACGTGCCAGGATCGGCAGTGCCATGACTTCGACGCCTGTCACCACCACTGCCACGACCGCCGCCACCGAGACCGCTTCCGCCGCCGACGCGGCCGCGGAAGCCGCCGACGGGACCGCGCTGCACGGCCCGGTCACCGACTGGTTCGACGAGCACGCCCGCGATCTGCCCTGGCGCCGCCCCGAGGCGGGCGCCTGGGGTGTGATGGTGAGCGAGTTCATGCTGCAGCAGACCCCGGTCAGCAGAGTGCTGCCGGTCTACGAGCAGTGGCTGGCCCGCTGGCCGCGCCCCGCCGACCTGGCCGCCGAGGCGCCGGGCGAGGCGGTACGCGCCTGGGGCCGGCTCGGCTATCCGCGCCGCGCCCTGCGGCTGCATGCCGCCGCCTCCGCGATACAGGAGCGGCATGGCGGCGACGTACCGCGTGAGCACGGCCAGTTGCTGGCGCTGCCCGGCGTCGGCGAGTACACCGCCGCCGCGGTCGCGTCCTTCGCCTACGGGCAGCGGCACGCGGTGCTGGACACCAATGTGCGCCGGGTGTTCGCCCGCGCGGTGGCCGGCCGCCAGTTCCCGCCGAACGCCACCACCGCCGCGGAGCGCAAACTCGCCCGCCAGCTGCTCCCCCAGGACGAAGAGCTGGCTGCTCGCTGGGCGGCGGCCACGATGGAGCTGGGTGCGCTGCTGTGCACGGCGCGTGCACCGGAGTGCGGGCGCTGCCCGATCGCCGCGCAGTGCGCCTGGCAGCGGGCCGGGTCTCCGGTGCACGACGGTCCGCCGCGTCGCACCCAGACGTACGCCGGTACCGACCGGCAGGTGCGCGGCAAGCTGCTCGCCGTACTGCGCGAGGCGGTCTCGCCGGTGCCGCAGCAGGCGCTGGACGCGGTGTGGGACGAGCCGGTGCAACGGGCCCGGGCGCTGGACGGGCTGGTCTCGGACGGGTTGGTGGAGCCGCTCGGCGGTGGCCGCTATCGGTTGCCGCTCACGTAGCGCGGGGGTCACCCGTACGGGAGTACCTGTTAGAGAAGAAGAGGGCGCGGTCACTTCGGCGGCCGCGCCCTTCCGTGTCCGGTGGCCTCCCCTGGCCCGCTGCCCTCCAGCCCCCTGACCCGCTGTCACCTTTCGCGTCGCATGACCGGAAAGTGCCCCTGATGCGACCGGAAGAAGACCTTCCGCCTTCCCGACTGTCGCCACGTCACGGCCGGTAGGCCTTCTGGTGGGGGTGCTCCTCCCCCCGGAGTATGACGCTCACCGGGCCTTCGTCCGTCCGAGGTATGACCCCTGGCGGGCTGTTACACAACCGAGGGTTTTCCGTGCACTCCCTGTGGGGCCGACGCACATTACGCCGCAACACCCCCTCCGTAGCGTCTTACTCGTGCTGGAGATGACCGCCAGCACGGTCAACGTGGGGAATCGTAAGCGGATCGGAGGCGTCGGAATGGCGACCAGCGGCGGCAAGGTACTGGACTTCGAAGAGTACGTTCGTACGCGGCAGGAGGCCCTGCTGCGGAGTGCCCGGCGCCTGGTGCCCGACCCGGTCGACGCCCAGGACCTGCTGCAGACGGCACTGGTCCGCACGTACGGACGCTGGGACGGCATCGCGGACAAGTCGCTGGCCGACGCCTACCTCCGCCGCGTCATGATCAACACGCGGACGGAGTGGTGGCGGGCACGCAAGCTGGAAGAGGTGCCCACCGAGCAGCTGCCGGACGCGAGCGTGGACGACGGCACCGAGCAGCGCGCCGACCGCGCCCTGCTGATGGACATCCTCGGGGTGCTGGCTCCCAAGCAGCGCAGCGTCGTCGTGCTGCGACACTGGGAGCAGATGAGCACGGAGGAGACCGCGGCGGCGCTCGGCATGTCCACGGGGACCGTCAAGAGCACGCTGCACCGGGCGCTGGCCCGGCTGCGTCAGGAGCTGCAGATGCGCGACATCGACGCGCGGATGCTGGAGCGCGGCGAGCGGGGGCGGGAGCGGTGCGCGGCCTGACCGGCGGCGCACGCCACGCGGCGGTATATCAAGCGCAACACCCGCCATTCCGGTACGCACGAGATGAAATGCGTCTTTATCGATGAAAACGGACACAACGCCAGGCGCCTTACGACTCACAGCTCGACGCGCGACAATCACATCAGGAACAGCAGCGGGATCGGCGGCTGTGCGAGCAGCACGGTGAGCAGGAGCGGATTGTCCAGGAACAGGTTGACCAGGATCGGGTTGACCAGAGGCGGCGCGGCCACGGCAGGAGTGGCCGCCGTCGGCCTTTTGCTGGCCGGATGCAATCCGGGGGGCGAGGGCGTGCGCAGCGAGGGATCCGCCGGCACCACCCCCGCGCCCAAGGGCGCGGTGCACACCACCCCCAGCCCCACCTCGACCGCCGGTTACCACAAGGTCGACGCCGTCAAGCTGGTCAAGGACGCCCCGAAGATCGGCCCGGACGTGAAGAAGTCGCTGGCCGAGCCGTGCGCCGCGGACGAGTACCCGGTCGAGGTGACCTATGCGCCGCTGACCGGCCGCAAGACCCCCGATGTCATCGTCAACGTCATGACCTGCGCGGATTCCGTCGGCATCGGTGCGTATGTCTTCCGCAGGCGCGAGGGCGCCCCGGACGGGTATGACACCGTGTACAGCAATGAACAGCCGTCGGTCTACGCCGGGGTCAACAAGGGCCGGCTGGAGGTCTCCGAGCAGACCTACGCCGCGGGCGACAAGGTGTGCTGCCCCTCCGGTGAGGACGTGACGACCTACCAGTGGGCGGACGGCCGCTTCAGCCGGCGCGGCCGCCCGTATCACACCGACTACAGCACGAGCACCGACGACGGCGCCACGCCGGACGACGGTAAGGGAACGGAGGGTTGAGACAACCGCATGGCCGAGACCCATGTGCTTTTCGTCGAGGACGACGACGTCATCCGCGAGGCCACCCAGCTCGCCCTGGAACGGGACGGATTCGTGGTCACCGCGATGCCCGACGGGCTCGCGGGCCTGGAGGCGTTCCGCGCCGACCGCCCCGACATCGCGCTGCTCGATGTGATGGTGCCGGGACTCGACGGTGTGAGCCTGTGCCGGCGGATCCGCGATGAGTCGACGGTTCCCGTGATCATGCTGTCGGCGCGCGCCGACTCGATCGATGTGGTGCTCGGCCTGGAGGCCGGCGCGGACGACTACGTCACCAAGCCGTTCGACGGCGCGGTGCTGGTCGCCCGGATCCGCGCCGTGCTGCGCCGCTTCGGCCACGCCAGCGGCCCGGACCGGACCAAGGGCGCGGCGGCGGAGCTGGACGACGCCACCGAGGCGGTGCTGCGCTTCGGCGATCTGGAGGTCGACACGGAGGGCATGGAGGTGCGCAAGGGCGGCGAGAACGTCGCACTGACGCCGACCGAGATGCGGCTGCTGCTGGAGTTCTCCAACGCACCGGGTACGGTCCTCTCGCGCGACCGGCTGCTGGAGCGGGTCTGGGACTACGGCTGGGGTGGTGACACCCGGGTGGTGGACGTCCATGTCCAGCGGTTGCGCGGCAAGATCGGCCAGGACCGGATCGAGACGGTCCGCGGCTTCGGATACAAGCTGAGAGGCTGACACCTCCGGTGGTCAGGCTGGCCCTGCGGACGGGGCTGAGATGGAAGCTCAGCGCCGCGATCGCGCTCGTCGGAGCGCTGGTCGCGATCGCGCTGAGCCTTGTCGTGCACAACGCCGCCCGCCACTCCATGCTCGACAACAGCCGGGACGTGCAGATCGAGCGGCTCAACTTCACGCAGAAGATCTTCGTCTCCACCAACCGGCTGCAGTTCGGCGCGAAGATCGACGATCCTGAGCTGCCGGAGGCGCTGCGCGACGAGGTCGACAAGAACAAGCGCGCCACCTACCTCCAGGACACCGGGCAGACCGCGCCCGAGGTGTGGGCCGCCTCACCGCTCAGCAACGGCCGGGTGCTGTCCGTCCACGACCGTTTCCCCGACCGCTTCGCCGTCCTGGACGATCTCGATCAGGCGCTGGTCATCGGCTCGACCGCGGTGGTGGTGGGCGGCTGTGCGCTGGGGGTGCTGGTCGGCGGGCGGCTCTCCAAGCGGCTGCGCAAGGCGGCCGCGGCCGCCGGCAAGCTCGCCGACGGCGACACCGCGGTCCGGATCCGCGACGAGGTCGGCAGCGGGCGGGTACGCGACGAGACCGACGATCTGGCCTACGCCGTGGACGCCATGTCGGACGCCCTGCAGGAGCGCATCGAGGCCGAGCGGCGGGTCACCGCCGATATCGCGCACGAGCTGCGCACCCCGGTCACCGGTCTGCTGACCGCCGCCGAACTGCTGCCGCCCGGCCGTCCCTCCGAACTCGTACGCGACCGTGCGCAGGCGCTGCGCACCCTCGTCGAGGACGTCCTGGAAGTGGCCCGGCTCGACGGCCATGCGGAGCGCGCCGAGTTGCAGGACGTCGCGCTCGGCGAGTTCGTCGCCCGGCGGGTGCGCGCCCTCGATCCGGGCATCACCATCGACGTCGTGCGGGACGCCGAGGTCACCACCGACCCGCGCCGGCTGGAGCGGATCCTCGGCAATCTGATCGCCAACGCCGCCCGGCACGGCAAGCCGCCGATCGAGGTCACCGTCGAGGGGCGGGTCCTGCGGGTCCGCGACCACGGAACGGGCTTCCCCGAGGCGCTGCTGCGCGAGGGACCCAGCCGCTTCCGCACCGGCAGCAGCGACCGGGCCGGGCGCGGCCACGGCCTGGGCCTGACCATCGCGGCCGGCCAGGCCCGCGTACTGGGCGCCCGCCTCACCTTCCGCAACGCCGATGAACTCACCGACGGCTCGACCGGCGCCGTCTCCGTCCTCTGGCTGCCGGAGAACGCCCCCACGAGTACGGGCAGCTTTCCGGTCATCCACCTTCCGGATCGGTGACGTTCCGCTGCGCTTGGCTGTCGTCCCACGTGTGCGGCTTGACCGCCGTGCCGGTCCGCTGCACTTGGCCGCACTCCCACATGTACGGGCTTGACCGCCGTGCCGGTCCGCTGCGCTTGGCCGCACTCCCACGTGTACGGCTTGACCGCCGTGCGGGCGGGTCCAGTGTGCTTGCCCGCACTCCCACGTGTACGGCTTGACCGCCGTGCCGGTGTCTCACTGCCTGACGGCTGGTGAGTCCGCCGCGCTGGGCCGTCGGGTGCGGTGACGGGGCCTCCGCGGGGTGGTGTCGGGGCTGCTGTGGCTCCGCCGCATTCGCCTGGCGGCGGGTGAGTCCGCTGCGCGGGGCTGTCGGGGTGCGGTGACGGGCCTGCGCGGGTGGGTGTCCGGACTGCTGCGCTTTACGTCCGGACACCCACCCGCTC
>NZ_JBSHAW010000061.1:0-38131 GCF_053611685.1 Streptomyces sp. NPDC054786
GGCGGGGGGACGCCCCCGCCCCGCCGCCCGCGGTCAGCGCTGCGGGCGACCGGGCCCCGGGCACGGGCTCCCGCCCCGCAGTCCCAGGACACCTTGGGTCCCACCACCGTCACGTCCCTCACCCCTCTCAGAAGTGCCGCAGCAACTCACCGAACGCCGACAGCCGCAGTACCTTCTCGTCGGCGGGGTCGAGCTCGCCGTGCTCCAGGACCCAGGTGTGGTCGTGCGGGATGAACACCGCGTTCAGACCGGCGGAACGGGCCGGCAGGATGTCCGACTTCGGGGAGTTGCCGATCATCCGTGCCGAGGCCGGCGCCAGGCCGTAGGCGCGGGTCAGCTCCTCGTAGGTGGCGGTGTTCTTCTCCGCCACGATGTGGATGCCCCGGAAGTGCCGGGTCAGCCCGGAGGCCGCCACCTTCCGCTCCTGCTCCTCGGTGTCGCCCTTCGTCAACAGCAACAGCTCGTGCCGCCGGGACAGCTCGGCCAGGGTCTCGGCCACCCCCGGCATCAGCTCCACGCGGTCCCGGTCGAAGGCCGCCGCCCATCCGGAGATCCGCGCCGACTCCTCGGCCGTCGCGGCCCGCCCCCGCAGCCGCGCCACGCACTCCCCGAGGCTGTGCAGAAACACCTTGCTGCCGTAGCCGAGGGTCACCGCGTTCGCCGCCTCGATCCCGTCGAGCACGGCCCGCACCCCGGCCCGGTCGAGTCCGGGGTGGGTCATCCACTCCAGGAACTCCTCGATGACCCGCTCGAAGACCACATTGTTCTCCCACAACGTGTCATCGGCATCGAAGATCAGCATCCGTCCGCCAGCCCCTCTCACCACTCCACCGACCGGCGCACCTTAGGCACGTCCGGCGGCCGTCCGCACCCGAAATTCAGTGGGGGAGGACATCACGGCCGCACCGTCACCACCAGCGGAGGTACGACAGCAGCCGCAGGATCTCCAAGTAGAGCCGGACCAGGGTCATCGCCAGTCCGAACGCGACGTACCAGGCCCACCGGTGCGAGGCGCCGGACTGCAGAAAGCGGTTGGCGGTCTCGAACTCCACCAGGAAGAAGTAGGACGCGGCGGCGATCGCCACCACACTCACGGCGATCGCCAGGACGCCGCCGTCCCAGCACCGGCCCCATCGGCCCCGGCGCCTCGGCCCGCCGCACCGGCGACAGCCCGGCCCCGGCAAGCACCTCGGGATCACCGCTCAGCCACGTGACAGCGACTGCGCCGCCTCTCCGGTCTCCGTGTCCCGCTCGATCCCGATCCGTACGCGCACCGCCGCCCCCGCCGCCGTCCGTGAGCCCCGTCCGAGCGGCCGGCACAAGTGGCGTCCCGCACCCAGGTCCCACGATCACGCCATCGGGGCGGAGTCCCACACCGCCAGTCGCCGCCCGCTCTCGAACCGCCGCGTCCGGCCGTCCACCGGGTCGGTGAACTCCAGTGCCTTCGCCAGCAGTTGGAGCGGCGCGGTGAAGTCGTCCGGGTCCGGGTCCCCGACGACCGGATAGACCGGATCGTTGAGGATCGCCAGCCCGAGGCCGTTCATATGGACCCGCAGCTGATGGGTACGGCCGGTCGCGGGCAGCAGCCGGTACCGCCCGAGCCCGCCCCGCCGTTCGGCCAGCTCGATCCGGCTCTCCGCATTGGCCGCACCGGCTTCCTCCCGCGCGGCCATCACCCCGCGCTCCTTCACGATCCGGCTGCGCACGGTCACCGGCAGCGCCACCGTCCCGTCGTACGGCGCCACCGCCTCGTACTCCTTGCGCACCCGCCGCCCGCTGAACAGATTCTGGTACGCGCCCCGGTCCTCGGGCCGTACGACGAACAGCGCCAGCCCCGCCGTCAGCCGGTCGAGCCGGTGCGCGGGCTGCAGCGCGGGCAGCGCGAGATCGCGCCGCAGCCGGGCCAGTGCGGTCTCGGTGATGTGCCGCCCGCGCGGCGTCGTGGCGAGGAAGTGCGGTTTGTCGGCGATCACGATCCGCTCGTCGCGGTGGACGATCCGCACCTCGAACGGCACCGGCACCTCCGGCGCGAAGTCCCGGTGGAACCACACATACCGTCCGGGCTCGTACGGCTCGCCCCCGCTCAGAGCCCCGCCGACCCCGACGAACCGCCCGGCACCCAGCATCGCGTCCACCTGCCGCGCCCCGATCGCCCCCTGGAACCGGTGGAGCAGATGATCCCGGACCGTGCCCCACACCCCGTCCGGATCGGCGGGCAGCCGCACCCGTACGGGATCGATACCGGCACGCTGGGGGAGCGGGGCGGGCGGAACCGGGGATCTGCGTCTCACCCGGCAAGAGAACCCCAGCCGGGCCCGCAAGGCAAAGCGCCGGCCGGGACCGCTCCCGCCCGCCCAGCCCCGCACGGCGGCCCGCGCCCAGGAAACGCAAAAGGTGCCGACTGAAGATCAGCCGGCACCTCTGTGCACGATGGTGTCCGAGGGGGGACTTGAACCCCCACGCCCGATAAAGGGCACTAGCACCTCAAGCTAGCGCGTCTGCCATTCCGCCACCCGGACAAGGTGTCTGCCGGTGCGGCCTGGGCCGTTCCGACGTGGAAAACAATAGCAAACGTTCGCGGGTGGTCGATCACCCCCGCATGCGGCCTGATGCGCCCCTGTGACCAGGGCATGTCGGGAGTATTGCGGCCTTGGGCGGAGTGGGTGCCGGGTGGAGGATGGCGGTGGACCCCGCCGCGGGCCGCCCTCCTCGGGGCGCGCGACGCGGCCGTGAAGCCAGAGGAGGCATTGTGAGCGAGCTCCGCGAGCGAACGATCGAGAGGTGCGTGCCCCGCGAATGCGGGGCCGAGCGAAGCGAGGTTTCGGCATGAGCGAGCTCCGCGAGCGAACGATCGAGAGGTGCGTGCCCTGCGAGTGCGGGGCCGGGCGAAGCGAGGTTTCCGCATGAGCCAGTCGCAACCGGCCCGTACGGTCACCGGCGAGGACGAGGTCGTCGACCTGTGCCGGGACCTGATCAGGATGGACACCAGCAACTACGGCGACCACTCGGGACCGGGAGAGCGGGCCGCCGCCGAGTATGTCGCGGAGAAGCTCGCCGAGGTCGGCCTCGAACCGCAGATCTTCGAGTCCCACAAGGGCCGCGCCTCGACCGTCGCCCGGATCGAGGGCGAGGACCGCTCGCGGCCCGGGCTGCTGATCCACGGGCACACCGACGTCGTGCCGGCCAATGCCGACGACTGGACCCACCACCCCTTCTCCGGCGAGATCGCCGACGGCTGCGTCTGGGGCCGGGGCGCCGTCGACATGAAGGACATGGACGCGATGACGCTGGCCGTCGTCCGTGACCGGCTGCGCACCGGGCGCAAGCCCCCGCGCGACATCGTGCTGGCGTTCCTCGCGGACGAGGAGGCGGGCGGCACCTACGGCGCGCGCTACCTCGTCGATCACCACCCGCATCTGTTCGAGGGCGTCACCGAGGCGATCAGCGAGGTCGGCGGCTTCTCCTTCACCGTCAACGAGCAGGTGCGGCTCTACCTCATCGAGACGGCCCAGAAGGGCATGCACTGGATGAAGCTGACCGTGGACGGCAACGCCGGTCACGGTTCGATGATCCACAAGGACAATGCCATCACCGAACTGTCCGAGGCGGTCGGCCGGTTGGGCCGTCACGAGTTCCCGGTGCGGGTGACGAAGACGCTGCGCTCCTTCCTCGACCAGCTCGGGGACGCGCTGGGGACCGAGCTCGACCCCGAGAACATGGACGCCACGCTGGCCAAGCTCGGCGGTATCGCCAAGCTGATCGGCGCCTCGCTCAAGAACACCGCCAACCCGACGCAGCTGGGCGCCGGCTACAAGGTCAATGTCATCCCCGGACAGGCCACCGCTCATGTCGACGGCCGGTTCCTGCCGGGCCACGAGGAGGAGTTCCTGGCCGACCTGGACCGGATCCTGGGCCCGCGCGTCAAGCGGGAGGACGTCCACGCCGACAAGGCGCTGGAGACCACCTTCGACGGTGCGCTGGTCGACGCGATGCAGTCGGCGCTGCAGGCCGAGGACCCGATCGCGCGGGCCGTGCCGTACATGCTCTCCGCCGGTACGGACGCCAAGTCCTTCGACGATCTCGGGATCCGCGGATTCGGCTTCGCCCCGCTGAAGCTGCCGCCGGAGCTGGACTTCGCAGGAATGTTCCACGGTGTGGACGAGCGAGTGCCGGTGGACGGACTGAAGTTCGGGGTGCGGGTGCTCGATCGGTTCATCGGCCAGAGCTGAATTCGGCGCGGATTACCTGCCTTTCGCGCCGGCTTCGCTGAAAAGAGTGAAAGCGCCGATGTGTTCGTAGCTTCAACAGCATTTTCTTCGTTGCAGTGAGTGCGGTCCGCGGCTGGGATCGTATTGCCTACAAGGAGGAATAATGATCAAGAAGGTCGTCGCCGCTGCAGCAGTTGCCGGTGGTGTGGTGCTCGCCGGTGCGGGCCTGGCCGTTGCCGACTCGGGTGCCCAGGGCGCGTCCCTGAACTCTCCTGGTGTGATTTCCGGTAACACCATCCAGGTGCCGGTGCACGTTCCGGTGAACGCTTGCGGCAACACGGTCTCCGTGATCGGGCTGCTGAACCCCGCGTTCGGCGCGGGCTGCGTCAACAAGTGACCTTCTGGCGTCCTTTGGCGTTGTATTTGCACCCGTAAGGGTCTGACTCGGCCCGGCTCCGGAAGGCGTGCCACGCATTCCGGAGCCGCTGGGTATTTCGGCGGACCGGTGGATCTCTCCAAGGATCGCTTGTCCGTATTCCTGTAAGGCACTAGGCAGGGGAACAACCTATGAGACAGGTCGCGCGAAAGGGCCTGATCACCATGGCGGCCGCCAGTGGCGTACTCGCCATGGCCGCCGGCTATGCACAGGCCGACGCGGGAGCCGCCGGAGGCGCGGCGCACTCTCCCGGCGTGGGATCCGGCAACAATGTTCAGGTACCGGTGCACGTACCGGTGAACGCCTGCGGTAACACCGTCAATGTCGTCGGGCTGCTGAACCCCGCGTTCGGCAACCACTGCGCCAACGGTGTCGGTGGCCGCGGTGGCCACCACAACCAGGGCGGACACCAGGGCGGTGCGAGTGCCGCCGGCGGCGCCGCGCACTCGCCCGGTGTCGGGTCGGGCAACAATGTTCAGGCTCCGGTCGACGTACCGGTGAATGCCTGTGGCAACAATGTCTCGGCGGCCGGGCTGCTGAACCCGGCCTTCGGCAACCACTGCGCCAATGGGTCGTCGCACGTCCCGGGACGGCCGCACCACCCGGGGAAGCCGCATCACCCCGGCAAGCCCCACCACCCCGGCAAGCCGCATCAGCCGGGCAGGCCGCACCACCCCGGCAAGCCGCATCAGCCGGGCAAGCCCAGCCAGCAGATGCCGCACTCCCCGGTGACGCATCCGCAGACCGGGGGGCACAGCCAGATCGTGACGCCTCCCAAGCCTGTCGGGCACCTCGCGCAGACGGGTGCCGGAGCGGTCGGCTATGCGATTCCGGTCAGCGCCGGGATGCTGCTCGGGGGCGCCTTGCTCTACCGCAAGACGCGCACCGCCCGTCGGTGAGCAGTAGCGGATAGCGCACCGGCGCTTCACGGAGCGGGCCCTGCCGAGCGGGGCCCGCTCTGCCGTGTTCAGGCGCTGGTGGCGCTCACCATGTGGCGCGGAGCTGGCGGATGATCCGGCGGCGCAGCCGTACCTTGCGGCTTCCGTCCGGGTTCAGGCGCAGTCGGTCCAACTCCCAGTGTCCGTACTCGGCATGGTCGGTCAGCAGGCGTGTGGCGGCCTTCCGGGACACGCCCCGAGGCACATACACATCGCAGAATTCGTATTCCGGCATCGCATCTATTGTGCGGGACCGGCCCTGGTACGGATAGCGTCTGCACTATGTCTGATGCTGCGCAGCCTTCCGCTGCCGAGGTACGTGCCGCCGCCGAGGCGGTCAAAGCCGCGCTGGACCGTCACCTCGACGCGGTCGAACGCCGCTCGGGGCAGGATGATCCGGCTGTCTACGCCGCGTTCGACGAGCTCGCCGCGGCGGCTGAGGTCTATGACGAGCTGCTGTACGACACCTATGACGAGGTCACCCCCTTCGAGATCCCCGGGAGTGACGCGTTGCCCGCCTACGCGGGTCCGGAGGAGCCGAGTGCGCTGAGTCTGCTGATCCGGCGCGACTACACCGTCGCCGAACCGCAGCGGCTGCTGCATCAGGCCCAGCGCATCGCCGATCTCGATCCGGACGCCGCCGACGAGGCGGGCAGCGGTGCCGACGCCGCCGCGGTCGTCGGCACCAGCGTGCATGCGGCGCTCGGCGTGCTCTTCGGGGAGTTCGAACCGGACGAGATCGCCTCCCGGCACAAGGAGTTCGGCCTGGAGGAGGGCGATTCCACCCTCTGGGTGGCGGCCGCCGACGACCCGGCCGAGCCGGGGGAGTGGCTGTCCGCACCGTTCGATCAGGCAGACCCGCAACGGGTGGTGTGCCGCTTCGACGTCAGCGCGGTCTTCGACGAGGAACTGAGCGACGACGGTCTGGAGTCGCTCGACAACGAAAGGTGAGGCCGCGCCGGGGTGCCCGCTGCCTCGCCGCCGCACCCTGACCCGCAGGGACCGCTGCCCCGGTCCGTCGGCAGGATGCTGCTGACGGACCGGGGCAGCGGCGGTGGGACGCCCGCGGGGGGAGTGGGTGGATACCTGCTCAGCCGGCCGCCGACGGCTCCCCGGCGCTCTGCACACTGTGCTGCAGCAGGGTGCGCAGCCGGGTCGTGCGTTCCTTGACGGGGACGTCGGTGACCGCTTGGGGAAGCGCCTGGTCGACGCCCTGGACGACCGACAGATGCCGCTCGCCCCGGCTGAAGGCCGTGTAGACCCAGGCGCGGGTCAGCCCGCCGGCGGCGTCGCCGGGCAGTACCACCACCGCGGCGGGCCAGCGCATCCCGGCCGCCTGATGTGCGGTGAGCGCCCAGCCGTGGCGTACGGCTCCCGCAGCGACCTGCTCGCGCGACACCACGGCCGCTGTGCCGTCGCAGTCGAGATGCAGCCCGGACGCGTCCGCGCCGGTGACCGTGCCGGGGACCGTGCGGCCGGGGGCCGGGGCGTAGGCGACGCGGTCGCCGGGGTCGAAACCGCCGAACCGGCCGGGGCCGGGGTTGAGCCGCTCCTTGAGGGCGGTGTTCAGCGCGCGGGTGCCGGCCGCGCCCCCGTGGCCGACGGTGATGACCTGGGTCTGCTCCGCGGGGACGCCGAGCGCCCGGGGCACGGAGTCGGCGACCAGCTGGACGGTGCGGTGCACCGCCTCCCCGGCATCCCGCGCCGGGACGATCACCACTTCCTTGCCGGGCGCCTCGACCTGGCTCAGCTCGCCGATGCCGATGCCCGACACCAGCTCGCCGATCGGGCCGAAGTCCGGGGTACGGGAGGCGATCTGAGGGCAGAAGCCGGCCGCGAGCACGTCGGCGAACAGCCGGCCGGGCCCGGCGGACCACAGCACCCCCGGGTCGCCGCTGAGCACCAGGCGGGTCCCGTCGGTCAGCGACTCGACGAGCAGCGCGGCGGTCTCCAGATCCAGCTGCGGGGCGTCCAGCACCACCAGCAGATCGAGCGCGAGGGCGCCGTCGGCGTCCCGGCCCGGGCCCTGCTGCCCGGACAGCAGGCCGGACACGGTCACCGCGGCCGCGCCGGGGTCCATGGATCCGGCGCCGGCGGCGTCCGGTGCGGTCTCGGTGAGGTGCGCGGCCAGGCGCCGGCGGCCGTTCTCGGTGTGCGTGGCGCCGAACGCCCGCAGCCCCAGCGAGCGGGCCGCGGCGATCAGCGCGGCCGGCTCGGCGCGGGCCGCCTCGGCGCCGGTGTGAGCCACCAGGCCGCTGTGTGCGGCGGAGCGGATGAGCTCAGCGGCCGACGGCGATGGTGCGGCGGCCGCCGCGGCCTCCCAGGCGGCGGCGGAGGGGCGTACGGGCACGGGAGCGGTGATGGCGTCGGCGTCGGGGGGCGTACCCGTGCTTTCGGCGTCGGGGGCCGGGGCGGCACTCTCCGCGGACGGGCTCCCGTCGGCGCCCGCCGGCTCCTCGTCCGCCGCTTCGCCGCGGGCTCCCTCGGCGTCCGCCGCGGTCTCCTGCTCCGGCTCCGCCACCGCCTCGAAGGTGTTCAGCAGCCGCGCCAGACCGTCGGCGACGCTCTCCTCGGCCATCGCGAACCGGTCCAGGCCGAGCAGGATCCGGACCGGCTGCTCCTCCTCGTCGGTGCCCGTGGCGGGACGCGCCCGGCCCGGTTCCTCGACCGCGTCCTGGAAGACCAGCACGGCACCGTCCGCGATGGCGGTCTGCAGGGCGTCATCGGGGTCGGGCACCGAGCGCTGGGCGAGCGCGGCGCGCAGCGCGGCGGCCTCCAGGGCGGAGTGCCCCGCGACGGCGGCCTGTTCCAGCAGCCAGCCGACCAGTGCCTGTGCGCGCCGCTCGTCGCCCGGCCCGCAGGCGGGGCCGAGCAGTGCCCGCGCAAAGCCGTCGGCCTGCTCGGGGCGCACCCCGGGCACGCCCAGCAGCTGCCAGGGGTCTTCGCTCAGCGCCTCGGCCGCCCGTTCCCCGAGCACCTCCGTGGCCGGCTCCGCCAGCGTCTCCGGGGCGCCGCCCGCCGCGAGGACCTGCCGCACGCCCTCGATCCCGGGGGCCGTGGCCACGGCGGGGCGGGGGGCGGGGGCCGGGCCGGCCGGAGCCGGTGCGGCGGCGGGGCTCGTGGTGCCGGCGTCCGCGACGGGCGGACGGGCCGGGCCGTCGGCTCCGTGTGCGGTGTGCGGCCGGGCGGACTCCGGGGCGGGGCCGGGGGCTCCGTCCTGCGGGGCGCGACTGCCGGTTTCCGGGGCGCCCTCGGCGGGACGGGCGGCGGGCGTGGCCGGCTTGGCGGGGCGGGGGGCTTCGTTGAAGAACGAAGCGGCCGAGCGCTCGCCGCTCTCCACCGCCCGTACCGCCGCGGCCAGCGCGTCCGCGGTCGACTTGGCCGACGCGGACACGGGAGCGTCCTGCCCCGCACCGGAGTCCGGAGTCCGGTCCTCGGCGCCGGGTGCCGCGGGCGCCGGCCCGCTCTCCGACGCGTCCTCGCCCGACGCGTCCTCGCCCGACGCGTCCTCGCCCGGTGCGGCGGAGTCCTCCGGAGTCGCCGGGTCCGCGCCGGGCGCCGAGGAGTCCGGCGCCGCGGCGTCATCGGGTGTCTGGGCATCCGCAGTCCCGGGCGCGGCCTCCGGCTCGGGCGGGGTTTCGCCGGCCAGGCGGTCGGTGCTCACAGCGTGCTCCAGTCGTGATCGGGGTAGTGGTGCACCGGAGCCGAAACATCGTCCAGCGCCCGGCGGATCTCGTCAGGAAGACTAAGGGTCTCCACTGACAATGCGGCTCTGAGCTGCTGCTCCGTGCGGGCGCCCAGGATCGGCGCGGTCACTCCGGGGCGGTCGCGTACCCAGGAGAGCGCGACCTGGAGCGGGGTGACGGCCAGTCCGTCGGCGGCGGTGCTGACCGCTTCGACGACCCGGCCCGCGGTCTCATCGAGATAAGGCGCGACGAACGGCGCCAGATGCTCCGAGGCGCCACGCGAGTCGGCCGGGGTCGCATGGCGGTACTTGCCGGTCAGCACGCCCCGCCCGAGCGGCGACGAGGGCAGCAGGCCGATGCCGAGATCGAGGGCCGCGGGCAGCACTTCCCGCTCGATGCCGCGCTGGAGCAGGGAGTACTCCATTTGTGTGCTCGCCAGCCGGTTGCGCAGACCGGGCGCCGCGAGCTGCCAGGTGGCCGCCTTGGCGAGCTGCCAGCCGGAGAAGTTCGAGAGCCCCACATAGCGCGCCCGGCCGCTGGTGACGGCCAGGTCGAGGGCGTGCAGGGTCTCCTCCAGCGGCGTGTGCGGATCGAAGGCGTGCAGCTGCCACAGGTCGACGTAGTCGGTGTCCAGCCGCTCCAGGGAGGCGTCCAGGGCGGCCAGGAGATGGCGCCGGGAGCCGTCGACGCGGCGGTCCGCCTCCAGGACGCTGCCGGCCTTGGTCGCGATGACCAGGTCCTCGCGCGGAACGAGCCCTTCCGTCAGCCGGCCCAGGAGGTACTCGGCGCCGCCGTCGGCGTAGATGTCGGCGGTGTCCACAAGGGTGCCGCCGGCCTCCCAGAACGCCTTGAGCTGGTCGGCGGCTTCCTGCTCGTCCGTGTCGCGGGCCCAGTTCAGGGTGCCGAGCCCGAGACGGGACACGCGAAGGCCCGTACGGCCGAGGTGCCTTTGCTCCATGGGCCTTGAGATTACTGGCCGGGAGCCGGGAACAGGGGACCTGTGGACAACCCGCCGATGACGGCCGGCGGGGACGCGCGCTACAGTCCCCGGAACAGCGACGTTACTGATCGGTAAGGGGAGCGGCATGAGGCTTGGCATCAACCTCGGCTACTGGGGCGCCGGGATGGACTCCGACAATCTCGCGGTGGCAAAGGAGGCCGACCGCCTGGGCTACTCCGTCTGCTGGGCCGCCGAGGCCTACGGCTCCGACGCCCCCTCGGTGCTCTCCTGGGTCGCCGCCCAGACCGAGCGCATCGATATCGGCTCGGCGATCCTCCAGATCCCGGCGCGTACGCCGGCGATGACGGCGATGACGGCCGCGACCCTGGACTCGCTCTCCGGCGGCCGCTTCCGGCTGGGTCTGGGCGTCTCGGGGCCGCAGGTCTCCGAGGGCTGGTACGGCGTCAAGTTCGACAAGCCGCTGGCGCGCACCCGCGAGTACGTGGACATCGTCCGCAAGGCCATGTCGCGCGAGCGGCTGTCCTACCAGGGCGAGCACTGGACGCTGCCGCTGCCCGACGGCCCCGGCAAGCCGCTGAAGCTCACCGTCCACCCGCAGCGCGAGCACATCCCGCTCTACATCGCCGCGATCGGCCCGAAGAACCTGCAGCAGACCGGTGAGATCGCCGACGGCGCACTGCTGATCTTCCCCTCCGCCGACCACCTGGAGGAGACCGCGATCTCGCACCTCCGGGCCGGGCGCGAGAAGGCGGGCAGGACGCTGGACGGCTTCGACGTCTGTCCGACGCTGCCGCTGGCCCTGGGCGCGGACGGCGACGTCAGCGCGCTGGCCGACATGTTCCGCCCGTACACCGCCCTGTACGTCGGCGGGATGGGCAGCCGTAAGCAGAACTTCTACAACCAGCTGGCCCAGCGGATGGGATACGAGAAGGAAGCCGCCGAGATCCAGGACAAGTACCTGTCCGGCGACAAGGAAGGTGCCGCCGCCGCGATCCCGGAGCGGCTGATCGACCAGACCACGCTGCTCGGTTCCGTCGAGCGGATCGCCGAGCGGATGCAGGCCTACGCGGCGGCCGGAGTGACCACCCTGACGCTGGCCCCGGCGGGCTTCACCCTGGAGGACCGCCTGGCGTCGCTGCGGGCCGGCACCGAGGCCCTGGAGCGGGCCGGTCTGGCGTAGTTCGCGGAGGCGACGGCTCGCAGCGGTGCCCGTCGGGAAGTGCCGCACACGGCCCGGCGCCCGCAGCGCCGGGCCGGCCGAGCCCGCGGCCGTGGTGGGGGCTCGGGGGACCCACCCCGCCACGGCCGTCAGGCAGCACAACGCGGCGGTGAGCGCACGGGTTACGCCTGCCGCCAGGACAGACATCGCCCGGACGGCCGTACGGCCGAAGGCTCCGGTTGCCTCGTACGGAACACCCCATTTGACTTGTCCTTTACGGGTGTGTCCGTTCGGAGGTGGCGCAGATGTTCTCGGCTCGAAGCCTGTTCGAGGAGATCGTCGACAACGACGACTCCTACCGCCTGTTCTGCTCCATCGCGGCCAGCGGCGAGGCCCAGGGCGGCTGGGAGAACGGCCGGATCGCCGCACTCATGCCCGCCTCGCTGCGCGAGCTGGCGCCCAAGGTCACCCGGCACGCCGCCGACGAGGACAAACACGGCCGGATCTTCCACGCCCTGATGCGCAAGCGCGGCCTGACACCCGCCGAGGTCCCCGAAGAGACCGACTACACCGCGCTGCTGGAGCGGCAGGGCATCGGCCTGGCGCACGACAAGCTGCGCCGCGACCAGCCGCTCACCGAGCTCGACATCATCACCTACCTCGCCCACAGCCGGGTCACCGAACAGCGCGCCGCCGACCAGATGGTGATGCTCAACAAGCACTTCGGCGACCACCCCGAGGTGGGCAAGGCGATCCGGATCATCTCCCACGACGAGGACAATCATCTGGCCTACTGCCACGAGGAGCTGCTGCGGCTGGCCCGCCTCGGCCACGGCCGGACCATCCAGCGGATCCTGCACGACAGCGCCCATGCCGAGATCGTCGTCTACCGGGACGTCAGCCTGGCCGTGATGGACCACATGGGCCGCATCCTGAAGTGGCCGAAGACGAAATCCGGCGGGCTCACCGCCGGGATCCGGACGATGTACGGCTATGAGCGGCTGAGCGGCTGGCGGCGGATGGTCAGCCTCCGGATGCCCGAGCGCCGGAACGCACTGGGCGGCCCGGCCACCTCGGCGCCGGAGTTCGTCTGAGCCCTTGGTGCGTACGGCCGCCGGGACCGCCGGGTCACAGCCAGCCGCGGCGCTTGAACAGCCGGTACAGCGACACCTCGATGACGACCATCACCAGCAGAACCGCCGGATAGCCCAGGCGCCACTTCAGCTCCGGCATGTGATCGAAGTTCATGCCGTAGATGCCGGCGATCAGGGTCGGTACCGCCGCCAGCGCCGCCCAGGCCGAGATCTTTCGCATGTCGTCGTTCTGCCGTACGCCCATCTGCGCCAGATGGGCGGCGAGGATGTCCGAGAGCAGCCGGTCCAGACTCTCCACCGACTCGTTGGCGCGGGTGAGGTGGTCGTCGACATCGCGGAAGAACGGCCGGGCGTGGTCGTGCACGAACGGCACCCCGGGGTTCTGCAGCAGCGTCATCGGCCCGGCCAGGGGGCCGGTCGACCGCCGGAATTCCAGCACCTCACGCTTGAACGCATAGATCTCGGCCGCGGTGTTCTTGGTGTCCCTGCGCACCGGCGCGAACACCTCCGCCTCCAACTCCTCCAGATCCAGCTGGAGTTCGGCGGCCACGTCGATGTAGTGGTCGACCACCGCGTCACAGACGGCGTACAGCACCGCCCCCGGGCCGTGCCGCAGGATCTCCGGGTGCTCCTCCAGCCGCCGGCGCACCGCCGCCAGCGGGCTGGCAGCACCGTGCCGGACGGTGACCACGAACGCGTTGCCCAGGAAGACCATCACCTCCGACGCGGTCACCGTGGAGGCCTCGTCGTCGTAGGTGATCGGCTTCAGCACCATGAACAGTGAGTCGTCATAGACCTCCAGCTTGGGCCGCTGATGCGCCTTGAGCGCGTCCTCGACGGCCAGCGGGTGCAGCCCGAATTCGCTGCTGACGCGCTCGAACTCCTTCTCCGTCGGCTCGTGCATCCCCAGCCACAGGAAGGCGTCCCCCTTGGCCCGCGCCTCCTCCAGTGCACGGGAGAAGTCGGTCGCACAGTCGGTGCGGCGGCCGTCCCGGTAGATGGCGCAGTCCACGATCACACCTGGCATTCTCGCTCGTCACCCCACGACCTGCCAGGAAAGCGGACCGGGAACGTAGGGTGGCGCTCATGCCCACGCTGATCCTGGTGCGGCACGGCCGCTCCACCGCCAACACCGCCGGAGTGCTCGCCGGGCGGGCGCCCGGAGTCGCCCTCGACGAGCGCGGCGCTGCCCAGTCCGCCGCGCTGCCCGCACGGCTGTCCCAGGTGCCGCTGACCGCCGTCGTCTCCAGCCCGCTGCAGCGCTGCCGGGAGACCCTGCAGCCGCTGCTGGACGCCCGGCCGTGGCTCACGCTGCACATCGAGGACCGGATCAGCGAATGCGACTACGGCGAGTGGTCGGGCCGCAAACTCGCCGAACTGAGCGACGAGCCGCTGATGGAGGTCGTCCAGCAGCACCCGTCAGCGGCCGCCTTCCCCGGCGGCGAGTCGATGCGCGCGATGCAGGCCCGGGCGGTGGACGCGGTACGCGACTGGAACGCCCGCATCGAGGAGGCGCACGGCCCCGAGGCGACCTACGCCATGTGCTCGCACGGCGACATCATCAAATCCCTGGTCGCCGACGCACTGGGCATGCACCTCGACCTCTTCCAGCGGATCTCCGTCGAGCCCTGTTCGCTCACCGCGATCCGCTACACCCGGCTGCGTCCCTACCTCGTACGGCTCGGGGACACCGGTGACTTCGGATCGCTCGCGCCCCGGGAGGACGGCGGCGGCGCGGCGGCCGACCGGGACGCGGCCGTCGGCGGTGGTGCGGGAGCAGCGTGATCAGTCGGCGCAGTAGGGTGGTGCGACGGCGCTGCCCGCCACGCACCTGCGATCCGCGCAGTGACCGCAGGACGTGCAGCGACCGCATTGACCCCGCAGTCGAGCAATCGGAGCAGGACGTTGTCCCGTCAGGTGTTCTTCTACGACGCGCCGGACCGCTTCGTGGCCGGTACGGTCGGGCTGCCTGGCCGCCGTAGCTTCTACCTCCAGGCCACCGCCTCCGGTCGCACCACCAGCGTCGCCCTGGAGAAGACCCAGGTCGCGGCCCTCGCCGAGCGGATCGACGAGTTGCTGGACGAGGTCGTGCGGCGCAGCGGCGGCAACGCCCCGGTGCCTGCCGTCTCGCCCACCGAGCTGTCCGACGCCGCCCCGCTGGAATCGCCCGTCGAGGAAGAGTTCCGGGTCGGCACGATGGCGCTCGCCTGGGACGGCGAGGACGAGCGGATGATCGTCGAGGCACAGGCCCTGGTCGAGCTGGACGCGGACAGTGACGAGGACCTCGCCGACGCCGAGGAGCGGCTGCTCCAGGACGACGAGAACGGCCCGCCGATGCTCCGGGTGCGCCTCACCGGAACCATGGCCAGGGCGTTCGCCAAGCGGGCGCTCGAAGTGGTCAACGCCGGCCGCCCGCCGTGCCCGCTGTGCAGCCTGCCGCTCGACCCGGAGGGACACGTATGCCCGCGCCAGAACGGATACCGACGGGACGTCTGAGCGCCATGGAGCCCGCAGCCGAGCAGACCGCGCCGCTGCCCGGTCCCGTCGAACCGCAGGACCCGCCGCCGGCCGCGCCGGAGCCCTCCGGGGGCCTGCCGGACGCCCTTCTCACCGACGGTGAGCTGATCGTACGCGGCCGCATCCAGGAGGCGTCCAACGCCGTGCTGTACTGCACGGTCGCGCAGGACGGCCACACCGCCGCCTGTGTCTACAAGCCGGTCGCCGGCGAGCGCCCGCTGTGGGACTTCCCCGACGGCACGCTCGCCCAGCGCGAGGTCGCCGCGTACGAGATCTCCCGCGCCTGCGGCTGGGACCTGATCCCCCCGACGGTGCTGCGCGACGGCCCGTACGGCACCGGCATGGTCCAGGAGTGGATCGAGCCGCCGGAGCACAGCGACGAGGTCCCCGAACTGCTGGCGCTGGTGGAGGACGAGGAGCCGGGACCCGGCTGGAAGGCGGTCGGCTTCGCGCAGATCGGCGAGGGCCGCACCGCGCTGCTGGTGCACGCCGACCACCCGCGGCTGCGCCGGCTCGCGCTGCTCGACGCCGTGATCAACAACGGTGACCGCAAGGGCGGCCATCTGCTGCCCGGCCCCGACGGAGAGTTCTACGCCATCGACCACGGGGTGACGTTCAACGCCGAGGACAAGCTGCGCACGCTGCTGTGGGGGTGGGCGGGGGAGCCGCTGACCGACGAGGCGCTGGAGGTGCTGCGGGGCCTCCAGCGGGCGCTGGAGGGTGCCGGGCCGCTCGCCGCCCGACTGGCCGAACTGATCACGGATGACGAGATCGAGGCGCTGCGGGCGCGGGTGGCCGGGCTGCTGCGCAGCGGCCGGCACCCGGAGCCGAGCGGCGAATGGCCCGCCATCCCTTGGCCGCCGGTCTGACTTCCGCCGCAGCCACGGTGTGGATGGCCGGACCTTCCTTGCATGGTGGGCCGCCGAACGCAAGACCGCCTTTCCGGCCAGACCTCCGGTCCGGTTCGTATGCGGAACATGCGTCCGGTTAGGCTCAAGGCATGCATGCATGGCCCGCTTCTGAGGTCCCCGCCCTGCCTGGCCAGGGCCGCGACCTGAGGATCCACGACACCGCGACCGGCGGACGGGTAACCCTCGACCCCGGTCCCGTCGCCCGTATCTATGTCTGCGGCATCACGCCGTACGACGCCACCCACATGGGGCACGCGGCGACCTACAACGCGTTCGACCTGGTTCAACGCGTGTGGCTCGACACGAAGCGCCAGGTTCACTACGTGCAGAACGTCACCGATGTCGACGATCCGCTGCTGGAGCGGGCCGTGGCCACCGGCGACGACTGGACGGCGCTCGCCGAACGTGAGACCGCCCTCTTCCGCGAGGACATGACGGCCCTGCGGATGCTGCCGCCCCGCCAGTACATAGGCGCCGTCGAAGCGATACCCGGCATCGTCCCGCTGGTGGAGCGGCTGCGCGACGCCGGCGCCGCCTACGAGCTGGACGGTGACACCTACTTCTCCGTCGAGTCCGACCCGCACTTCGGCGCGGTCTCCGGGCTGGACGCCGAGGCGATGCGGCTGCTGTCCGCCGAGCGCGGCGGCGACCCGGAGCGCGAAGGCAAGAAGAACCCGCTCGACCCGATGCTGTGGATGGCCGCCCGTGACGGCGAGCCGAGCTGGGACGGCGGCTCGCTGGGCCGCGGCCGGCCCGGCTGGCACATCGAGTGTGTCGCCATCGCGCTGGACCACCTCGGTATGGGCTTCGACGTCCAGGGCGGCGGCTCCGACCTCGCCTTCCCGCACCACGAGATGGGCGCCTCGCACGCCCAGGCGCTCACCGGCGAGTACCCGTTCGCCAAGGCGTATGTGCACGCCGGGATGGTGGCCCTGAACGGCCAGAAGATGTCCAAGTCCAAGGGCAACCTCGTCTTCGTCTCCACGGTGCGGCGCGAGGGCACCGACCCGGCCGCGATCCGTCTGGCGCTGCTCGCGCACCACTACCGGGCCGACTGGGAGTGGACCGACGCGGTGCTGGAGGAGGCCGTGGAGCGGCTGGCGCGCTGGCGAGCCGCGGTCTCCCGTCCCGACGGCCCGCCCGCCGACGCCCTCCTGGAGGAGATCCGTACGGCACTGGCCGACGACCTGGACTCCCCGGCCGCCCTCGCGGCCGTGGACCGCTGGGCCGCGGCGCAGGAGTCCGCCGGCGGCACCGACGAGGGCACTCCCGGCCTCGTCTCCCGCGCGGTCGACGCCCTGCTCGGCGTGGCCTTGTAAGCACCGCCGCACCCGTCCTCAGGGGCGCTTCCGCCGAGCGGCGGGGGCGCCCCTCCTGCTGCCGCTCGCCGCGACGCGGCAGCCGGCCGGTGTGCGGAAATCCAGCAACCCGGACCGAGAGTCCATGGTGGCGCGCCACGGCAGCGGACTAGAGCTGCGGGCATGAGGAAACCAACAGGACTGCGGGCGGCGGTCGTTGCCGCGCTGCTCGGTCTCGCGGCGGCCGTCGCCGGACCGGTGGGCAGCGTACGGGCCGACGGCCCCGCACCCGCACAGACCGTCGGCGACATCACCGGCTTCGCGGCGGACGGGCCCGTCTACCACCTGCACGCCGGCCGGGCCGAGGCGCGCGTCAGCTTCGTGACGGACCGTACCTTCCGCGTCGAACTCGCCCCGGACGGCGTCTTCTCCGACCCCACCGGCAAGGACATCGTGCTGCCCCAGGGCGCGCCGCCCGCCACCCACTGGCGGGACGCCGGCGACGCCTACGAACTCAGCACCTCGCAGGTCACCCTGAAGGCCTTCAAGGCGCCACTGCGGTTCGAACTGCGGCGGGCCGACGGCTCGTTGGTGTGGTCCGAGGCGAAGGGGCTGAGCTGGGACGACAAGACCACCACCCAGACCCTGGCGCGCGGCGCCGACGAGCAGTTCTACGGCGCCGGCATGCAGAACGGGCGCGGCAACACCTCCCACCGCGGGCACACCGTCGAGGTCGGCGTCGACTATCACTGGGACGACGGCGGACACCCCAACTCCGTCCCGTTCTACCTCTCCTCCGCGGGGTACGGCGTCTTCCGCAACACGTATGCGCCCAACACCTACGCCTTCGACGAGCCGGTGACGACGCGTGCGAAGGAACGGCGGTTCGACGCCTACTACTTCGCCGGGCCGAGCGCCAAGGACGTCATCGGCCAGTACACCTCGCTGACCGGAAAGCCCTTCCTGCCGCCGCTGTACGGCCTGGAGATCGGTGATTCGGACTGTTATCTGCACAACGCGAACCGGGGCGAGCGGCACACCCTGGACGCCTTGAAGGTCGCCGACGGTTACGCCGAGCACGACCTGCCCAACGGCTGGATGCTGGTCAACGACGGCTACGGCTGCGGCTACGAAAACCTCGCCGAGACCTCGAAGGGCCTGGGCGAGCGGAAGATGAAGCTCGGACTGTGGACCGAGGACGGCATCGGCAAGCTCGCCGACCAGGTCAAGGCGGGCCAGCGGATCGCCAAACTGGATGTCGCCTGGGTCGGTGACGGCTACAAATTCGCGCTGGACGGCTGCAAGGACGCCTACCGGGGCATCGAGGACAACAGCGACGCCCGGGGCTTCACCTGGGCCCCGGAGAGCTGGTCTGGGGCGCAGCGCTGCGGCGTCCAGTGGTCCGGTGACCAGAGTGGCACCTGGGACTACATCCGCTGGCAGATACCGACCTACGCGGGCGCGACGCTGTCCGGGCTCGCCTACACGACCGGCGATGTGGACGGCATCTTCGGCGGCAGCCCCAAGACCTACGTCCGCGACCTGGAGTGGAAGTCCTTCCTCCCGGCGATGATGACGATGGACGGCTGGGCCGACAGCGACAAGCAGCCCTACCGCCGCGGTGAGCCCTACACCTCCATCAGCCGGAAGTACCTGAAGCTCAAGGAGTCGCTGCTGCCGTACATGTACTCCTACGCGGCGGAGGCGACCCGGACCGGCGTCGGCCCGGTGCGCCCGCTGTCGCTCGAATACCCCGACGACCCGAAGGCCGGCACCGACGCCGCCAAGTACGAGTTCCTGACCGGCCAGGACTTCCTCGTCGCGCCCGTCTACCAGGACAGTGGCACCCGCGACGGCATCTACCTGCCCAAGGGCACCTGGGTCGACTACTGGTCCGGGCGCACCTACCAGGGCCCGACGACGGTCAACGGCTACAGCGCCCCGCTGGACACCCTGCCGCTCTTCGTCAAGGCCGGTGCCGCCGTTCCCATGTGGCCGGGCATCAGGTCGTACCAGGACCGGACGGCACACTCGCCGCTCGCCTGGGACGTCTATCCGCAGGGCCGCTCCTCGTTCACCCTCTACGAGGACGACGGGGTGACCCGTGCGCACCGGGACGGCAGCAGTGCCACCCAGCGGGTGCGGGTGGCGGCGCCGCGCTCCGGTGGCGGCGACGTACGGATCGACGTCGGCGCCTCCCGGGGCTCGTTCCGGGGCAAGCAGACGGCCCGGCCGTACCGCTTCACCGTGCACACCGGGGACGCCCCGCGCGGCGTCACACTGGCCGGCCGGCCGCTGAAGCGGCTGCCGTCGGCGGGCGCCTTCGAGGCGGCGGACGAGGGCTGGTTCCACGACCCCGCCGACCGCGCGGGTGTCGTCCGGATCAAGACCGCCTCCCGCCCCACCGACCGGGCCTTCACCCTGCTGCTGAAGGGCGCGAGCGCGGTCGGCGGCAGGACCCCGGGCGCGGCGGCCGCGGTGACCACACCGGGCGGACAGGAGGTGACCAAGGGCGCGCCGACGACCGTACGGACGGCCGTCACCGCGGGCACCCGTACCGCACATGACGTGTCGGTGTCGCTGTCCGCGCCCCAGGGCTGGAGCGTCCCGGCGCCGGTGCGCCATGCGCGGATCGCGGCCGGAACCACCCGGCGCGAGGCGCTGACGCTCACCGCGCCCAAGGACGCCCGGAGCGCGGACCCGGTCACGGTCACCGCGACCGTCCGCTACCGCTCGGCCGGGTTGCCGCGGACGGCGGTGCACCGCTTCGAGGTGCGGGCCGTACCTCCGGCGCCCGCCGGGGACACCTGGGCGAGCGATCTGGAGTGGCTGAGCGCGGCCAATGGCTACGGGCCGGCCGAACGGGACCGCAGCAACGGCGAGTCGGGGGCGGCGGACGGCCATCCGCTCGCCCTCGCCGGGAAGACCTACGACAAGGGCATCGGGACGCACGCCGACTCGGACCTGGAGTTCTTCGCCGGCGGGCGCTGTACGTCCTTCACCGCGGACGCCGGGATCGACGACGAGATCGCCGACTACGGGGAGGTCGCCTTCTCCGTGGAGGCGGACGGCAAGGTGCTGTGGACCTCACCGAAGCTGACCGGAAAGTCGGCGCCGGTGCCGGTGGACGTACCGCTCGGCGGCGCCCGGCACGTACGCCTCAAGGTGACCGATACGGACGGCAAGAAGTCCGGCGATCACGGCGACTGGGCGGGGGCACGCTTCCACTGCTCGGGGTGAACGCGGCCCCGCCCGGGCGGGAGCAACGCACGGGCGCCGGACCGGCTCGACGGCCGGTCCGGCGCCCCTGGCGTGCTGCGGCGCGGTCTTCGCGCTCAGTTTCCGGCGTCCTCCGGGCCGTCCTCCGGCTGCGGGGAGTCGGAGTCCGCGCCTCCCGGCGGATCGGGAGTGTCCGCGGAGCCCTTGCCCTTGCCCGCGTCCTTCGGCCCCGTTCCCGTGTCGTCGCCGGGCTTGGGCTCCCGCGGCTCCTTGGACACCGGGCGGGGCGGGCGGGTGCGGCCGCTGGTGGTGTCGCGGAGGTACGAGCTGTCGCGGCCGTCGGTGAGCCCGCCCTCGGTCGCCACGCCGGGCCCGGACTGCGGGTCACGGCGACGCAGATAGCGCTCGAACTCGCGGGCGATGGCCTCGCCGGACGCCTCCGGCAGGTCCGCGGTGTCCCGCGCCTCCTCCAGAGACTGGACGTACTCGGCGACCTCGCTGTCCTCCGCCGCCAGCTGGTCCACGCCCAGCTGCCAGGCGCGCGCGTCCTCGCTCAGCTCGCCGAGCGGGATACGGACGTCGAGGAGGTCCTCCAGGCGGTTGAGCAGCGCGAGGCTGGCCTTCGGGTTGGGCGGCTGGGACACATAGTGCGGAACCGCCGCCCACAGGCTCACCGCGGGGACACCCGCGTGGGTGCAGGCTTCCTGGAGGATGCCGACGATGCCCGTCGGGCCTTCGTAGCGCGACTCCTCCAGATCGAGCCGGCCGGCGAGATCCGCGTCGGAGGTGACCCCGCTGACCGGCACCGGGCGGGTGTGCGGGGTGTCGCCGAGCAGCGAGCCCAGCACCACCAGCATCTCCACGCCCAACTCATGGGCGAAGCCGAGGATTTCGTTGCAGAACGAGCGCCAGCGCATGCTGGGTTCGATACCACGGACCAGGACGAGATCGCGGGTCCGTCCCTTGCCGTTCGTATCGCCGACGCGGACCACGGAGAGCCGGGTCGTCGGCCAGGTGATCTTGCGTACGCCGCCGTCCAGGAAGACGGTGGGACGGTTCACCTGGAAGTCGTAGTAGTCCTCCGCGTCCAGCGCGGCGAAGACCTCGCCCTTCCATTCCCGGTCCAGATGTGCGACCGCGGCGGAGGCGGCGTCGCCGGCGTCGTTCCAGCCTTCGAACGCGGCCACCATGACCGGGTCGATCAGCTCGGGCACACCCTCGAGCTCGATCACCCAGCGCCTCCTTCCGACCGGTCCGGCCGCCTGGGGCGGTCGCCGGCAGCAGTTCCATTGCGTGCGCTCCCAAGACTACGGCGTCCGAGGTGCCGGTCCGCAGCCCCTTTGCACGAAGGGGTCTCGATTCATCCGATCTGTATCGAGCGCTGTTCGGTCAACTTCCGTACGGGGTCTGGACGCTGCCTGACGCGCGGGTCTATACATCGGATGACCGGGAAAGGTCCGATGTTCTTCCGCAACATCTCAGGGGGCATGCCCATGGCCGCGGCCGACACCGTCACCGAGCTCGAGGTCCACGACGTCCGCTTCCCCACCTCGGAGCAGCTCGACGGTTCGGACGCCATGAACCCGGACCCCGACTACTCCGCCGCCTACGTCGTGCTGCACACCGACGGCGGACCACGCGGTCACGGCCTCTGCTTCACGATAGGGCGCGGCAACGATGTCATGGCCGCCGCGATCCGGTCCCTCGCTCCGTACGTCGTCGGCCGCCCCGCGCCCGCCACCGCCGCAGACCTCGCCGCGCTGCACCACGACCTCACCCACGACTCCCAGCTGCGCTGGCTCGGCCCCGAAAAAGGCGTGATGCAGATGGCGGCCGGCGCCGTGGTCAACGCCGCCTGGGACCTGGCCGCCGCCCGGGCCGGCCTGCCGGTGTGGGAGTTCCTCGCCGCGCTGACGCCGGAGGAGCTGGTCTCCCTCGTCGACTTCCGCTATCTGACCGACGCCCTGACGCCGGACGAGGCGCTGGCGATCCTGCGTGCCGCGGCGCCCGGCCGGGCCGAGCGCGCCGCCCGCCTCAAGGCCGAGGGCTACCCCGCGTACACCACCTCGCCCGGCTGGCTCGGCTACGACGACAGCAAGCTGGTGCGGCTGGCGAGGGAAGCGGTGGCCGACGGCTTCGGCCAGATCAAGCTGAAGGTGGGGGCCGACCTCGACGACGACAAGCGGCGGATGCGGCTGGCGAGGGACGCGGTCGGCCCCGGCGTACGGATCGCCGTCGACGCCAACCAGCGCTGGGACGTGGCCGAGGCGGTCCGCTGGATGACCGCGCTCGCGCCGTACACCCCCCACTGGATCGAGGAACCGACCAGCCCGGACGACGTCCTGGGGCATGCCGCGGTGCGCTCCGGCCAGCCCGTGAAGGTCGCCACCGGCGAGCATGTCGCCAACCGGGTGGTCTTCAAACAGCTGCTGCAGGCCGGTGCCGTGGACTTCGTCCAGATCGACGCGGCGCGGGTGGCCGGGGTCAACGAGAACCTCGCGATCCTCCTGCTGGCCGCAAAGTACGGCGTCCCGGTGTGCCCGCACGCGGGCGGGGTCGGGCTGTGCGAGCTGGTGCAGCATCTGGCGATGTTCGACTACGTGGCGGTGTCCGGGACTTGGGAGGACCGGGTGATCGAGTACGTCGACCATCTGCACGACCACTTCAGCGACCCCGTCGTCGTCGAGCGCGGCCGCTACCGCGCCCCGACCGCGCCCGGCTTCTCGGCCCGGATGAAGCCCGCATCGATCGCCGCCCACCGCTTCCCCGACGGGCCGGTGTGGCGCGCCCGTCGGCCCGCACACCGCCGGCCCGGCGAACAGGAGGTCTCCGCATGAGTTCCGCACCGCACCACGGCCGGCCGCCGGCCGACTTCGAGGGGATGGCCGCGCTCGTCACCGGCGGCGGCTCCGGCATCGGGGCGGCCACCGCCGCCCTGCTGCTGGCGCGCGGCGCCAAGGTCGCCGTACTGGACCGGGACCCCTCCGGCGCGCCCCCGGGGACGATCCCGGTCAAGGCCGATGTCACCACCGACGCCGCGGTGCACGCCGCCGTCGGTGAAGCGGTGGCGGAGCTGGGCGGCGCCCTGCACACCCTCGTCGGCAACGCCGGCATCGGCGCCGTCGGCACGGTCGAGGACAACGACGACGCGGAGTGGGGCCGGGTCCTGGACGTGAATGTGCTGGGCCTGGTGCGCACCGCCCGCGCCGCGCTCCCGGCGCTGCGCCGCGCCGCTGCCGACGCCCCGGGCCGGGTCTCCATCACCCACACCTGCTCCATCGCCGCCACCGCCGGCCTGCCGCAGCGCGCGCTCTACAGCGCCAGCAAGGGCGCGGTCCTCTCGCTGACCCTCGCGATGGCCGCCGATCACCTCCGTGAGGGCATCCGCGTCAACTGCGTCAATCCGGGCACCGCCGACACCCCGTGGGTCGGCCGGCTGCTGAACGGGGCCGACGACCCGGCCGCCGAGCGCGCCGCCCTCAACGCCCGCCAGCCGATGGGCCGGATGGTCACCGCCGACGAGGTGGCCGCCGCCATCGCCTCCTTGGCGTCCCCGGCCGCCTCCGGCATCACCGGGACGGCGCTCGCCGTGGACGGGGGGATGCAGGGGCTGCGCCTGCGGCCCGCCACCTGACCCGCCCCGCCCGTACCGCGACCCGCACCCCAGCCGCACACCACCACCGAGGGACCACCCATGAGACTGCGTACGACCGGCGCGGCGGCCTGTGCCGCGGTGCTCGCCACCGCCGCGCTCGCCGGCTGCAACCGCGGCAGCGACACCGCGGGCGGCAAGATCGGCATCGATATGCCCCGTACGGACACCGACTTCTGGAACTCCTACCAGCAGTACCTCGAAAAGGACCTGGACCACGGCGGACCGGCCGCGCTGCCGCTGTCCAACTCGCAGAACGACATCGGCAAGGTCGTCTCCAATGTGCAGGCGCTGACCGACCAGGGCGCCAAGGCGATCGTGATGGCCCCGCAGGACACCAGCGCCATCGCCTCCGAGCTGCAGCGCCTGGCGGAGAAGAAGGTCCCGGTGGTGAGCGTCGACACCCGCCCCGACGAGGGCAAGGTCTACATGGTCGTACGCGCCGACAACCGTGCCTACGGCGAGAAGTCCTGCGACTACCTCGGCAGGAAACTGGGCGGCAAGGGCCGGGTCGCCGAACTCCAGGGCGACCTCAGCTCGATCAACGGGCGGGACCGCTCCGAGGCGTTCGCGGCGTGCATGAAGAAGAAGTTCCCGAAGATCACCGTGCATGAGCTGGCCACCGACTGGAAGGGCGAGGTCGCCTCCGGCAAGCTGCAGAGCCTGCTCGCCCAGCACCCGGACGTCAACGGCATCTACCTGCAGGCCGGCGGCGCCTTCCTGCAGCCGACGCTCGCCCTCCTGGAGCAGAAGAAGCTCCTGCGGCCGGCCGGCTCCGACGGGCACATCACCATCATCTCCAACGACGGCATCCCGGACGAACTGGACGCGATACGCGCCGGGAGGATCGACGCCACTCTCTCCCAGCCCGCCGACCTCTACGCCAAGTACGCGCTGTACTACGCCGAGGCCGGCCTGAAGGGGAAAAAATTCGCGCCCGGACCCACCGACCACGGCTCGACCATCGTGAAGATCAAGAACGGTCTGGAGGACCAGCTGCCGGCACCCCTGGTCACCAAGGACACCGTCGACGACAAGAAACTGTGGGCCAACCAGCTAGAGAAGAAGAAGTAGCGGTGGGCACGGACGACCGCACGGCGGCGGTGCACGCCGAGGGCATCGTCAAGCGCTACGGCCCCACCGTCGCCCTCGACGGTGCCCGGCTGACCGTACGGCCCGGGGAGGCGCACGCCCTCGTCGGCCGCAACGGCGCCGGCAAGTCCACCCTGGTGTCCGTGCTGACCGGAATGGAGCGCCCGGACGCCGGCCGGGTCACCTTCGGCGGCGCGCCCGCGCCCGGCTGGGGCGACACCGCCGCCTGGCAGCGCAAGGTCGCCTGCGTCTACCAGAAGTCGATGACCGTGCCGGAGCTGACCGTCGCGGAGAACCTCTACCTGGGCCGCTTCCAGGGCGGGCACACCATCCGCTGGCGGGCGCTGCGCGAACGGGCCCGCGAGCTGCTCGCCGGATACGGCGTCGAGGTCGACCCGGCCGCCCGGATCAGGGAACTCGGCGTCGAACAGCGGCAGTTCGTGGAGATCGCCCGCGCGCTGTCGTTCGGTGCCCGGCTGATCATCCTGGACGAGCCCACCGCCCGGCTGGACGCCGGCGGCATCGACCGGCTCTTCGGCAAGCTGCGTGAGCTGCGCGCCCAGGGCGTGGCCTTCCTGTTCATCTCGCACCACCTCCAGGAGGTCCACGAGCTGTGCGACACCGTCACCGTCTTCCGTGACGCCCGGCAGGTGCTGACCGCGCCCGTCCCGGGGCTGGCGAAGGACGCGCTGGTGGCGGCGATGACGGGCGAGGAGGCGGGCCCCGCGCGGCAGCCGCGCACGGGCGCGCGCACGGCGGGGGAGCCGGTGCTGCGCACCCAAGGGCTGTCCGCCGACGGGCACTTCGCACCGCTCGACCTGACCGTGCGGGCCGGTGAGGTGGTGGGGCTCGCGGGCGCCACGGCCAGCGGCAACACCGCGGTCGGCGAGACGCTGGTGGGCCTGCGCGCCCCCGACGGCGGCCGGATCACGGTACGCGGGCGGCCGGTCCGTACGGGCAGCGTGCCGCACGCCCTCGCCGCGGGCATCGGCTACGTCCCCGAGGACCGGCACCGCGAAGGGCTCATCCTGGGCCGCAGCGTCGCCGAGAACGCCACTCTCACCGTCGCCGACCAGCTCGGGCCGATGGGCACCGTACTGCCCTCCCGGACCCGCGCGTTCGCCCGGCGGATGATCGAGGCACTGGACATCCGGACCACCGGGCCGGGCCAGCCGGTGTCCGGGCTCTCCGGCGGCAATCAGCAGAAGGTCGTGATCGCCCGTGCGCTGGCCCGCGAGCCCGCCGTGCTGGTCGCCGTCCGGCCCACCAACGGCGTCGACGTCAAGTCCAAGGACGCGCTGCTGGGCGTCGTACGGGAGGTCGCGGACGGTGGCAGCGGCGCGCTGATCGTCTCCGACGAACTGGACGATCTGCGGGTCTGTGACCGGGTGCTGGCGGTCTTCCACGGCCGGGTGACCGCCGAATTCGCGGCCGGCTGGCGCGACCACGAACTGGTCGCCGCGATGGAGGGCATGGCAGCCGCCGCCGGCGAGGACGTCCCGCCCGGCATCCGATGGGACACCGCACCCGACACCCGGAACACGCAAGGAACGGAAGGGACCGCGCCATGACCGATACCGTATCGCCGCCGGCCACCGACGCGGTGGCCGGCCCGCTGCGTCGGCCCCGGATCGATCCGGCCCGCTGGCGGGACTTCTCCCTGGTGCCGGTGATCTTCGTGCTGGGCGTCATCGGCTTCATCGTGTCGCCCGCCTTCCTCACCCAGGACAACCTCGTCGGCGTCATCCAGCAGTCCACGGAGCTGGGCCTGCTGGTGCTCGGCGAGGCGCTCATCCTCATCAGCGGGCGGATGGACCTGTCGCTGGAGTCCACCATCGGGCTGGCCCCGGTGGTCGCCCTGTGGCTGGTGATGCCCGCACACGGCGCCCGCTTCGCCGGGCTGGAACTCTTCCCCGCCTGGACGGCGATCCCGCTCTGCCTGGCCGTGGGCGCGGCGATCGGCGCCGCCAACGGCTTCCTCATCCTCACCCTGCGGGTCAACGGCTTCATCGCCACCCTCGGCATGCTCACCATGCTCCGCGGACTGCAAGTGGGCATCTCCGAGGGCCAGTCCATCGGCAATGTCCCGGAGTCCTTCGCCTACCTGGGCAAGGCCGACTGGCTGGGCATCCCGGCCGCGGTCTGGATCTGCCTCGCCCTCTTCGCGCTCGGCGGCGCGGCCCTCGGCTACCTCCGGCACGGGCGGGCGCTGTACGCCATCGGCGGCAACCCGGAGGCGGCCCGCGCGGCCGGCGTACGGGTGGACCGCATCACCTGGATCGTGCTGGCCGTCGGTGGACTGCTGGCAGCCTTCGCGGGGATCCTCTACACCGGCCACTACGGCGCGGTCTCCGCGAGCCAGGGCAACGGCTGGATCTTCCAGGTCTTCGCCGCAGCGGTGATCGGCGGCATCAGCCTCAAGGGCGGCCGGGGCACCCTCTTCGGCGCGCTCACCGGCGTCCTCACGCTCCAGCTGGTCATCAACGTGATGACCCTGGGCGGCGTGCCACCGCTGTGGACCCAGTTCCTCAACGGCATGATCATCATCATCGCGCTGGTCATCTCCCGCTTCACCAGCGGCGAGAAGCAGGACTGAGGCCGCCGTGCACCTTCCCCCGCACGGGCCGAGGGAGCTGGGACGGACCGGTGTCACCGTCCCGCCCCTGGGCCTGGGCTGCGCACCGCTCGGCAACCTCTACCGCGCCGTCCCCGAGGAGCAGGCGCAACGCGTCGTCCACACCGCCCTCGCCACCGGCGCCGGCTACTTCGACACCGCCCCGCACTACGGCGTGGGCCTGTCCGAGGAACGCCTCGGCCGGGCGCTGCGCGGCCACGACCGGGCCGGCTACACCCTCTCCACCAAGGTCGGCCGCCGGCTGCGGCCGCTCGCACCGGGGGAGCGGGCGGCCGGCGAGGGCTTCGTGGACACCCCCGCCCGCGCCCGGGTACGGGACCTCTCCCGCGACGGTATCCGCGCCACGCTGGACGCGTCCCTGGAGCGGCTCGGTGTGGACGCCGTCGACATCGTCTACCTCCACGACGTCGAGGACCAGTTGCGCGAGGTGTACGAGACCGGCTTCCCGGCCCTCGCCGAGCTGCGCGCCCAGCACATGGTGCGTGCCATCGGCTTCGGCATGAACCACAGCGACCTGCTGGCCCGCCTGGTCGCCGACCTGGACGTGGACGTGGTGCTCTGCGCCGGCCGCTGGACCCTGCTGGAGCGCACCGCCTTCGACGATCTGCTGCCGGAGTGCGCGCGCCGCGGCACCTCCGTGGTCGTCGGCGGCGTCTACAACTCCGGTCTGCTGGCCGACCCGTCACCCGGCGCGCCCTACAACTACGCACCGGCGCCCGCCGCCCTCCTCGAACGGGCGCGTCAACTTGCCGCCGTCTGTGCGGAGTTCGATGTCCCCCTCAAGGCCGCCGCGCTCCGCTTCCCCTTCGGGCACCGCGCCGTCGCCTCCGCCGTGGTCGGCGCCGCCACCCCCGAGGAGATGGCCGAGAACGCCGCGCTGTTCACCCATCACATCCCGGACGGGCTGTGGCATACGCTCGTCGCCCGCGGCCTGCTCGACCCCGATCTGCCGCTGCCCCTGCACGACTGAGCCCGACCCCGGAGCGCGCCCCTGATGCGTATCGACGCCCATCACCATCTATGGGACCTGAGCCGGCGCGAGCAGCCATGGATGGACGGGCCGTGGGCCGATCCGATCCGCCGCAGCTATGCGCTGACCGACCTCGTCCCGCATCTGACCGAGCACGGCGTCGACCGCACGCTCGTCGTCCAGTCGTCGTCCTCGTACGAGGAGACCGCCGAGCTGCTCACCTTCGCGGCGGGGGAGGGGCCGGTCGCCGGTGTCGTCGGCTGGGCCGACCTCCTCGACCCGGCGCTCGCCGAGGTCCTCGCGGCGCTGCCCGCCGGACTGGTCGGCATCCGGCATCAGGTGCAGGACGAACCGGACCCCGACTGGCTCATCCGCCCGGACGTGCTCCGGGGGCTGGGCATCCTGGCCGACGCCGGCCTGGTCTACGACCTGCTGGTCACCCCGCGTGAACTGCCCGCCGCTCACGCCGCCGTACGCGCCGTGCCGCAGCTGGCCTTCGTGCTGGACCACGCCGCGAAACCGGCGGTCGCGACGGGGGACTGGCAGCCCTGGGCGGACGCCCTCACCGCCCTCGCCGGGCTGCCGAACGTCAGCTGCAAGCTGTCCGGGCTGGTCACCGAGGCCGACTGGGACGCCTGGCGGCCGCAGCAGATCCTGCCCTACGCCCGGCACGTCCTGGAGGCCTTCGGCCCCGGCCGGGTCATGTTCGGCTCCGACTGGCCGGTGTGCACACTGGCCGCCGGCTACGAGGACGTCGTGGCACTCGCGGAGTCGGCCACCGGACACCTCGGGGCGGCGGAACGATCGGACGTCTTCGGGGGCACGGCCGGGCGGGTGTACGGCGTCGGGGCGTCGTCGACGCAGGGGTCTCCGGCCCGCTGAGGTGGCGTCCGATGCGGCGTCCGGATTCCGCCAGCTCCGGAACCCGCCACACCGGAGGATCGAGTCGTACCGCGGAGATACACCGGCAAAGCGGCGTATCCCGTACGTAATTCGGCCGGACCCGTCCGTCTGCGTATGACCGCCTGCGTCTGTGCGGGGCTGCGTACGTCTGCATACGGCTACGGACGACTCGACGCGAAAGTGATGACATGACGGAGACCGTGATGACGGCGACGACGGCGGCGAACGGGACCCGGCCGCTCACCGGCAAGGTGGCCCTGGTGACCGGCGGCAGCCGGGGCATCGGCGAGGCGACGGCGCTGCGGCTGGCCGCCGACGGTGCGGCGGTGGCGCTGACCTGTCTGAGCCGACAGGACAAGGCCGACCAGGTCGTCAAGGAGATCGAGCGGGCCGGCGGGCAGGCCTGGGCGGTGCGGGCCGACAGCGGTGACGCGGAGGCCGTGTGGGCCTCGGTCGCCGGCACCGTCGAACGGTTCGGGCGGCTGGACATCCTGGTGAACAACGCGGGCATCGGCGTGCTCGGCCCCGTCGAGGGGATCTCCCTCGACGATGTCGACCGGGTGCTGCGGACCAACGTCCGGGCCCCGTTCCTGGCGGCGCAGGCCGCGGCCGCGCATCTGGCCGAGGGCGGCCGGATCATCTCGATCGGCAGCTGCATGGCCGAGCGGGTCGCCTTCCCCGGCGGCACCCTCTACGCCACCAGCAAGGCCGCCCTCAGCGGCCTGACCCGGACCCTGGCCAAGGAACTGGGACCGCGCGGCATCACCGCCAACCTCGTCACCCCGGGCCCCATCGACACCGATATGAACCCGGCCGACGGCGAGAGCGCAGCGATGCAGGCCGGGCTCACCGCCCTGGGGACGTACGGCCGGGCCGCCGATGTCGCGGCGACCGTGGCGCATCTGGCGGGCGAGGGCGGACGGTACATCACGGGTGCCTCGATCGCGGTGGACGGAGGCTTCGCGGTCTGACCGGGAGCGCGGCGGGCGACGGCGGGCCTCACAGCGACGCGCGCAACCACTGCTCCACGCTGGCGATATGCACCGTCGCCCAGGCCCGCGCCGCCTCCGCGTCCCGGTCGCGCAGCGCGCCGAGGATCGCGCGGTGCTCGGTGAGAGTGCGGGTCACCGCGTCCTTCTGCGTCAGCCCCCGCCAGATCCTGGCCCGGGTGGTCGGCCCGGACAGCCCGTCCAGCAGCGAGCAGAGTACGGAGTTGCCGGACGCCGCGACGATCCCGCGGTGGAACTCCAGATCGCAGGCGACCAGATCCTCGACCGAGGGGCTCGGCCCCAGCGCGTTCAACTGGAGCTCCAGGACGTCCAGTTCCTCCAGGCCGATCCGGCCGGCCGCCATCGCCGTGGCGGCCGGCTCCAGGATCCGGCGGACGGCGAGGAACTCCAGCACGGTGTCATCGCGGTGGAAGTCCACCACGAAGCTCATGGCCTCCAGCAGGAGTTGCGGATCGAGACTGGTGACGTAGGTGCCGTCACCCTGGCGCACGTCCAGGATGCGGATGAGGGAGAGCGCGCGCACCGCCTCGCGCAGTGAGTTGCGGGACAGGCCCAGCTCGGACGCCAGCTCGCTCTCCTTCGGCAGCCGGTCGCCCGGCCGCAGCGCGCCGGAGACGATCATTCCCTTGATCTTCTCGATGGCCTCGTCGGTGACCGCCATGCCGACCTCCCCGCTCGGACCCACCCGGATACTGCCACCCGGATACCGTCACAGACATCCGATGTCTGAGCTCATTATGACCCGGCTCGCCGTCCCGATCCGCTCCCGTACGCGGCTATCTCGTCGACCCGGCCCGCCGCCCCGGCCCGCCGCCCCGGCCCCGCGCCCGGGTCCGGCGATGGGGCGGCCCCGTGGACCGCCCCATCGTCGTGCGCCGCACGCCACCGTGAGGTGCCGTCAGCTCCCTCGGCCGCCGTCCGCGGCGGCCGTCCGCTGCCGTCAGCCGGCCAGCATGTCCTTGACCTTGGTCCGCACGTCCTCCGTGTCCAGGCCACGGATCGTCAACGTGGTGCGGCGACGCAGCACGTCGTCGACCGTCTCGGCCCACTCGTTGTCACGGGCGTAGGCGACCTGTGCCCAGATCTCCGGCGCATCCGGGTGGATGCGCTCGGCCAGCGCCGGGTTGTCGTTCGCCAGCCGGGCGATGTCGAAGGACAGCGAGCCGTAGTGGGTGGCGAGGTGCCGCGCGGTCTCCGGGGCCATCCGCGGACCGGGCGTGCCGCCGTCGACGAGCAGCCGGTGCGCGACCGCGTTCGGGTTGGCGATGCCGGGCAGCGGGAGCTTCTTCGGCAGATGCGCGATCGGCTCCATGTCCTCGGCCAGCGGGTGGCCGGGCAGCGCGGCGAGCTTGTTCATGACCGTACGGCCGATGTGCCGGAAGGTCGTCCACTTGCCGCCGGCCACCGACAGCATGCCGCCGCTGCCCTCGGTGACGACCGTCTCGCGCTTGGCCTTGGAGGTGTTGCCGGGGCCGCCGGGCAGCACCCGCAGGCCCGCGAAGGAGTACGTGATCAGGTCACGCGACAGCTGCTGGTCGCGGACGGAGAAGGCGGCCTCGTCGAGGATCTGGGCGGTGTCCTTCTCGGTGACCGAGACATCCGCCGGGTCGCCCTCGAACTCCTCGTCCGTGGTGCCCAGCAGCAGCATGTCCTCCCAGGGGAGGGCGAAGGTGATGCGGTACTTGTCGATCGGGGTGGCCAGCGCCGCCTTCCAGGGCGCGGTCCGCTTGAGGACCAGGTGCGCACCCTTCGACAGCCGGATGGAGGGGGCCGCGTTCGCGTCCTCCATCTTGCGCAGGTGGTCCACCCACGGGCCGGTGGCGTTGAGCACCAGGCGGGCGTTGACGCCGAATTCCTGGCCCTCCGTCCGGTCCTTGAGCTCCGCACCGGTGACCCGGCCCTGGGTGAAGCGCAGGCCGGTGACCTCGGCGTGGTTGAGGACCGTGGCGCCGGCCTCGACCGCCGCACGGACGGTCATCAGGGCCATCCGCGAGTCGTTCATCTGGTCGTCGCCGTACACGGCCACGGCCTTGAGGTTGTCCGTCCGCAGCTCCGGCACGTCGCGCTGTGCCTTGGCCGGGGATATGACATGGCCGACGCCGTCGCCGAACGCGGACAGCGCGGAGTAGGCGAAGACGCCCGCGCCGAGCTTGGCCGCGCCGTGCGGGCCGCCCTTGTAGACCGGCAGGTAGAAGGTCAGGGGGTTGGCGAGGTGCGGTGCCACCTGACGGGACACCGCACGCCGCTCGAAGTGGTTCTCCGCCACCAGCTTGACCGCACCGGTCTGCAGGTAACGCAGACCACCGTGCAGCAGCTTGGAGGAGGCGGAGGAGGTGGCGCCGGCGAAGTCACCGGCGTCCACCAGGGCCACCCGCAGTCCAGCCTGTGCGGCGTGCCAGGCGGTGGAGATGCCCAGGATGCCGCCGCCGATCACCAGGAGGTCGTACGTCGCCTTGGAAAGCTGCTCCCGAGTCTCGGCGCGGCTCGCGTGCGAACCACTGGCCGGGTGCGTCCCGAGTGCCGGGACGCTCTGCAGGGTGCTCATGTTTACTCCTCGACAGTGCTGTCATCGAGCCAGCCCATGGAACGTTCCACAGCCTTGAGCCAGCTCTTGTACTCGCGGTCACGGGTGGCCGCTTCCATCCGGGGGGTCCACTCGGCGGCCCGGCGCCAGTTGGCGCGCAGTTCGTCGGTGCTGGACCAGAAGCCGACGGCCAGTCCGGCCGCATAGGCAGCGCCGAGGCAGGTCGTCTCGGCGACCATCGGGCGCACCACGGGGGCGTCCAGGAAGTCCGAGATGGTCTGCATCAGCAGGTTGTTGGAGGTCATACCGCCGTCGACCTTGAGCGAGGTCAGCTCGACGCCGGAGTCCTTGGTCATGGCGTCGGTGATCTCGCGGGTCTGCCAGGCGGTGGCCTCGAGTACGGCGCGCGCGATGTGCGCCTTGGTGACGTAGCGGGTCAGGCCCGCGATGACACCGCGCGCGTCCGAGCGCCAGTAGGGGGCGAACAGGCCGGAGAAGGCCGGCACGAAGTACGCGCCGCCGTTGTCCTCGACCGTGCTGGCCAGGGTCTCGATTTCGGCCGCGCTGTTGATGAGCCCCATCTGGTCGCGCATCCACTGGACGAGCGAGCCGGTGACGGCGATGGAGCCTTCGAGGGCGTAGACCGGCTCCTGGTCGCCGATGCGGTAGCCGACGGTGGTCAGCAGCCCGTTGTAGGAGTTCACCGGCTCGTGGCCGGTGTTCATCAGCATGAAGGTGCCGGTGCCGTACGTGGACTTGGCCTCGCCCTGCTCGAAGCAGGTCTGGCCGAACAGCGCGGCCTGCTGGTCACCGAGTGCCGAGGCGACCGGGACACCGGCCAGCACACCGCCGACGGCGCGGCCGTAGACCTCGGCGGAGGACTTGATCTCCGGCAGCACGGCCGCCGGGATCTCCATCGACGTGAGGATCTTCGGGTCCCACTCGAGACGGTGGAGGTTCATCAGCATGGTGCGCGAAGCGTTGGTGACGTCGGTGACGTGCACTCCGCCGTCGACGCCGCCGGTCAGGTTCCAGATGACCCAGGAATCCATGGTGCCGAAGAGGATGTCGCCGCGCTCGGCGCGCTCGCGCAGGCCCTCGACGTTGTCCAGCAGCCAGCGGATCTTCGGGCCCGCGAAGTACGAGGCCAGCGGCAGGCCGGTCTCGCGGCGGAAGCGGTCCTGGCCCACGTTGCGGCCGAGCTCCTTGCAGAGCGCGTCGGTGCGGGTGTCCTGCCAGACGATGGCGTTGTGGACCGGCTCACCGGTGGTGCGGTCCCACAGGAGAGTGGTCTCGCGCTGGTTGGTGATGCCGATCGCCTTGACGTCGGCGGCGGTGAGCCCGGCCTTGTGGACGGCGCTGTCGACGACCTGCTGGACGTTGGTCCAGATCTCGGTGGCGTCGTGCTCGACCCAGCCCGGCTTCGGGAAGATCTGCTCGTGCTCCTTCTGGTCGACCGAGACGATCCGGCCGTCCTTGTCGAAGACGATGCAGCGGCTGGACGTGGTGCCCTGATCGATGGCCGCAATGAACGGGCCGTGCCCGTGCGAGGAGGTGCTCGGGGTGTCGCTCATGGTGTGCTCCAAGAAGTCTGTGCGGGCGGAGTCGGGGCGGTCAGGCGGCTCAGGCGAACGCCACCTGGTAGATGCCCCCGGCGATGGCTCCGCCGATGAGCGGGCCGACGACCGGGATCCAGGCGTAGCCCCAGTCTGAACCGCCCTTGTTCCGCAGCGGCAGAAGCGCATGCACGATGCGCGGGCCGAGGTCGCGGACCGGGTTGATGGCGTACCCGGTCGGACCGCCCAGCGACAGACCGATTCCGGTGACGACCAGCGCGACCAGCAGGGTGCCGATGGCGCCGACGCCCTTCCCGTTGTCGCTCAGACCGAGCGTGAGGATCGACAGCACGAGCACGACGGTGGCGATGATCTCGGTGGCCAGGTTCTGCACCGCGTTCCGGATCTCCGGGCCGGTGGAGAAGATGCCGAGGACCGGTCCGGCGGCCGGCGCGGCGGACTGGTCGACCAGTCCCTCCTCGCCGGAATGGTCGGCCAGCACCTCGGGGTCACTCAGATGGGCCTGGAACTGTCCGTAGTACGTGATCCACACCAGTACCGCGCCGATCATGGCGCCGAGCAGTTCGCCGGCGAAGTAGACCGGCACCTGGCTCCACTCGATCCCGCCCTTGATGGCGAGGCCGATGGTGACCGCAGGGTTGAGGTTGGCGCCGGACTTCGCGGCGATGTAGGCACCCGTGAGGACGGCGAAGCCCCACCCGAAGGCGATGGCGACCCATCCGGCGTTGAACGCCTTGGAGCGCTTGAACGTGACGGCGGCGCAGACGCCACCGCCGAGCAAGATCAGCACAGCGGTACCGATGGTCTCGCTGATGAAGATGTCGGAGCTGGACACCCGCGACTCCTTTGTCCTTGGTCCAGGGGAAGACGAACCCCGGGTCCCGTCCGGTGGTCCGCGCCCTCCTAGAGGGCGGTAGTCGGCCCGCGGCAGTGCCTCACCATAGCGAATATTGCCGTTAGGTGTTCGACAATGCCGACCGACGAACGGCAGTTTTGTTCACCGTTAGGACCCCGTCAAGGGTTCCGTGGCCAAAAACTTAGGTGAACTTATGGGGTGAATACGGTCAGAATCGCCCTGCGCCAAGATCACGGGACACAGCGCGTGCGCAATCCCTCACTGCGGCGATGATTTCCGGCCGCAGTTCGCCCTCCTGACAGACCCGCTCCACCGCTCCGGTGACACCCACCGCACCCACCGGCATCCGCCGCCGGTCGTGGATCGGCGCGGCCACCGACGCCACGCCTTCCCAGGTCTCTTCCACGTCCGCGGCCCAGCCCCGCGCCCGGGTCAGGTCCAGCAGCCCCTCGAAGTCCCCCAGCCCGGTCACCGTGCGCGGGGTGAAGGCCTTCCGGTCCGCCTCGACGATCTCGCTGTGCGCCACCGGGTCGTACGCCGACAGCACCTTGCCCAGCGCCGTGCTGTGCAGCGGCTGCATCGCGCCCACCTCCAGCACCTGCCGGCTGTCGTCCGGCCGGAAGACGTGGTGGACGACCAGCACGCCCTGCAGGTGCAGCACGCCGAGGTAGACGGCCTCACCGCTGGAGCGGGCCAGATCGTCGGTCCATACGAGGGCGCGGGCGCGCAGCTCGTGCACGTCCAGGTAGCTGTTGCCCAGCCGCAGCAGCTCCGCGCCCAGCTGATAGCGGCCGGACGCGACGTCCTGCTCGACGAAGCCCTCCTGCTGCAGCGTGCGCAGGATCCCGTGGGCGGTGCCCTTGGCCAGTCCCAGTGAGGAGGAGATGTCGGAGAGTCCCAGCCGCCGTTCCCCTCCTGCGAGCAGCCGCAGCATCGCTGCGGCGCGCTCCAGCGACTGGATGGTGCGTGCCATCGGGCAACCTCCGAAGTGAGCGGTTCGACAATGCTGAACGATATCGGTCCATGCCGACTGCAGTCAGCGGTCTGGAGCCTTTTGCTGAGCGAACGGAGTGTGCCAACGATCACGGTGTGTGCAGGCAGGGGGGTGGAGTAGTGCTGTCCACGGCGTGGAACGGGGAACACCTGTACCGGACCGGCAGCTACGCTGGCCGGGTGCGCCCTCTCCAGGAGGGTGCAAAGCCGACAGCCGTCGCAACCACGGGAGCATCTCCATGGCCTCGAACACGCCAACATCCATCAACACGTCTCGCGTCGCATCGTTGCGTGAGGCGTTGGCCTCGCGGGTGGTGGTCGCCGATGGGGCGATGGGCACCATGCTGCAGGCGCAGGATCCGTCCATGGAGGACTTTCAGCAGCTGGAGGGCTGTAACGAGATCCTCAATGTCACGCGGCCGGACATTGTGCGGTCGGTGCACGAGGAGTACTTCGCGGTCGGTGTGGACTGTGTGGAGACCAACACGTTCGGTGCGAACTTCGCGGCGCTTGCGGAGTACGACATTCCCGAGCGGGTCTTCGAGCTGTCGGAGGCCGGTGCGCGCATCGCGCGTGAGGTGGCCGACGAGTTCACCGCCTCGACGGGGCAGCAGCGTTATGTGCTGGGGTCGATGGGTCCGGGCACGAAGCTGCCGACGCTGGGGCATGCCCCCTACGTCAAGCTGCGCGACGCGTATCAGCAGAACGCGGAGGGGATGATCGCCGGGGGTGCGGACGCGCTGCTGGTGGAGACGACGCAGGACCTGTTGCAGACGAAGGCCGGGATCCTGGGTGCGCGGCGGGCGCTGAAGGCTACCGGGAGCGATCTGCCGGTGATCTGTTCGGTGACGGTGGAGACGACCGGCACGATGTTGCTGGGGTCGGAGATCGGGGCGGCGCTGACGGCGCTGGAGCCGCTGGGCATCGACATGATCGGCTTGAACTGCGCGACCGGTCCGGCGGAGATGAGTGAGCACCTGCGCTATCTGGCCCGGCATTCGCGGGTGCCGCTGGCGTGTATGCCCAATGCGGGGCTGCCGGTGCTGGGCAAGAACGGTGCGCATTATCCGCTGACCGCCCAGGAGCTGGCGGATGCGCAGGAGACGTTCGTCGCGGAGTACGGGCTGTCCCTGGTGGGCGGGTGCTGTGGGACGACGCCGGAGCATCTGCGGCAGGTCGTCGAGCGGGTGCGGGGCAGTGTCCCCGCGGTGCGTGAGCCGCGTCCCGAGCCGGGGGCGGCGTCGTTGTATCAGACGGTGCCGTTCCGGCAGGACACGTCGTATCTGGCGATCGGTGAGCGGACCAATGCCAACGGGTCGAAGAAGTTCCGTGAGGCGATGCTGGAGGGCCGGTGGGACGACTGTGTGGAGATGGTGCGCGACCAGATCCGTGAGGGTGCCCACATGCTCGACCTGTGTGTCGACTATGTCGGCCGGGACGGTGTGGCGGACATGGAGGAGCTGGCGGGCCGTTTCGCGACCGCTTCGACGCT
>NZ_JBSHAW010000062.1:0-37711 GCF_053611685.1 Streptomyces sp. NPDC054786
GGCCGAGACCCTGACCTGGGTCTCGGCCCGCGCCCTTGGCGGCCGTTGCGCCGTCGCCCGTTAGGCGCGCGCGGCGGCCGGACCTGCCTGGCGCGGGCGGAAGAGCAGCGCCGCGCCCGCGAGTCCGGCGCTGACCACCGCCAGTCCCACCGCCAGCAGCTCGGGCCACATGCCCGCGTCTCCCAGGCCGCTGCCCAGGGGGGCGAAGACGCCGGCCCGGGACAGCGCGTGCAGGGCGATGATGATCATCGCCGCGGCAGCGCTCACGGTCCAGACCAGGGCGGTGTCGCGCATCGCCAGCCAGCCGGCCAGCAGCAGGTACACGACGGCGATGGCCATCGAGAGCCCGGCGGCCGCCTGGGCGCCCTGCAGGTGCGACGAGTTCACCGGCAGATGGCTCAGACCGCACAGCGCCAGGGCCGCGGCGGCGGGCCAGCGCAGTACGGACCGCAGCACACCGGGGACCGCGTATCCCGGCTGCTGCCGGGCCGATGCATCGGCCGGGGAGGCCCACGGCGGGGCGCCGTGCGGCATGGCGCCGGGGGGGCGCTGGGACCAGGGCGTGCGCTGGGGCGGCTGGCTCATCACGGATTCGCGGTGTGCGGTGGGGATCGGCTGCCCGTTGCGGCCCAAGGGGCGGACATCAGGGTCGAGCACATGCATGGACGCGGTGGGTTCGGGCTCGCCGGGGTCACCGGGTCCGGGCGGGAAGTGATCGGCCATGCCCTGGAAACCGGCGCCGCCGTTCTTCGTACGGTCGAACAGCTCGATCAGCTGCGCCACCTCCTCGACGGACCGGTCGACGGCCACCGCGCGCAGCGCCTCATAGCTCGACTCTGCGGTGTGCGGGGTCGCCCGCAGCATGTCGAAGAGCGCGGCGACCTCGCTCACCGGCCGGGAAACCACCGCCATGCGCAGGGCTTCGTCCCCGGGGTTGGGAACGTCGCCGCTGCGCTGGAGCAGTTCCACCAGGGCGGCGACTTCCTCCAGGGGCCGATGGGTGACTGCCTCCCACAGAAGTGTGTGGGCCGAGCTGTTCTCAGGGGTCATGGGCGGAAAGTGCTCGCCGGGTTCTGTCGATGACAGTCCGGCGTCGCCCCCACAAAGTGCTGGTTCGGATGTCATGGAGGGACTCCACTGAACGAGGGGAGCGTCAAACACCAGAAGCGCTGACACTCGGCGGACGTTGAGAGTGCTGAGCTTCAGCCAACGTCCCTTCCGTGTGCCCCCGCCATTCAGGAAGGCCATCCGGTGGAGACACGCCGGTACGCCCGGGCGTGCCGCGCTCGACGGTCGCATATCGGCGGACCGGATCAGCGGGCGCCGGGCGGGGACTCGGATCGACGGCAGCGGATCGGTCCTCGACGGCGCGGCCCGGCCGCGCTCGGCGGGCTCCGGACGGCTCCGCGGACCCGCCGGAACGTGGTGTGGCGCCACCCGTTCTTCCCGGTGATTACGGTCGGGCAGCCGCCCTCACGGGGCGTAGCTCTTCGAGGTGCCGAGCGCCGCCGAGCCTGATTCGCTGGTAAGGCAGCTCTCCATACACCGTCCAAGGACAGATCATGAGCGCAACAGGAGAATCACGCGGACGCATCCAGCAGATGCGCGAGAAGGCCCAGGAATTGCAGGCGGCCGCGGAACGCGCGGGCGACCCGGAGGAGCGGAAGCGGCTCCAGGAGAAGGCCCTCAGGCTCCGGTCCCAGAGTGAGCAGGAAAGCGGTATGGCCAGCGGAGACATTTACCCCGCCGAGTAGGTCCGACCGGACCCCCGCGGGCGGAGCGAGGAGGTGCGCCCGGCTGTTCGAGTGGCTTCGGCGCGGGCGCCGATCGGCGGTCCGCGCCACCGGGAAGCGGTTACCGCATGATCCCATCCGATTCCCCATGGGCCGGAGGGGCGGTGGCCGGGACGGCGGCCGGGCAGTCCATGGCCGACCGTGCGGGCTATGACGAGCACTTCCTCGGAGTGCCCGTGCCGCTGCCGATGCCCAGCAGCCCCGCGGTGGAGACGGTGGTGCTGCCCTACACCCACTTCACCGTGGTGCTGCGCCCGGACCGGCGGATGGCGGCGGCCGCCGCGGTCTGTATCGACGGCGGGCGTCTGGTGGAGCAGGTGCCGCGGGAGAGCGGCTGGCAGTTCGATCCGCGGCTGGGCGAGGACCGGCAGACCGGCAACGAGGTGTACCGCGACAACTCCCTGGACAAGGGGCATCTGGTGCGCCGGCTCGATCCCGTGTGGGGTGGGGCCGCGGAGGCGCACCAGGCCAATGCGGACACCTTCCACTTCACGAACGCCGCCCCGCAGGCGGATGTGTTCAACCAGGGCAAGCAGGTCTGGCAGGGGCTGGAGAACCATCTGCTCGACGGCGTCGCCCGGTTCGACCGCAAGCTGGCCGTCCTGACCGGGCCCGTACTGCACGACTCGGACCCGCCCTACCGGGGCGTCCAAGTACCGATGCGCTTCTGGAAAGTGGTGGCGTTCCTCCGGGACGGCTCGCTGGCGGCGACGGCCTTCGTCCTCGACCAGAGCCCGGAACTGACCCGGGACGCCGAGCGGGCCCTGGCCGGCGCGACGCCGGGGGCGCCGCCGCCCCTGGGCGCGTTCCGGACGTTCCAGGTGCCGGTGGCGCATGTCGTCGAGCTCACCTCGCTGAACCTGGGGCCCCTCCCCGCCGCCGACCTGCTGCCCGCCGTACGCGCCCCGGGGGAACGCTGGAGACGGCTCGCCTCGCACGACGACATCGTGCTCCAGCACAGCTGAGCGGCGGGAGGCGCAAGTACCGGTCCCGGTGTCCACGCCGAGACCGGGACGGCACGGCGCGGCGACTACCCGGCGCACGACGGCCGGCGCAACGAACCGGAGTCGATGGGCCGGATGTTCATGGACATCTACCCCGTCAAAGGGCTGCGGCCCGGCACCGCCACGGAGCCGGTGCCGGGCCGGAACGTCGTCAGGCACGGCTGTTCCCCGCTGGGCGGCAACAGCGGCTCACCCGTCATCGACCTCACCGACCACCACTGTGTGCTGGGCCTGCAGTTCGGCGGCCGCTACGGCGGCGGCAATGTCGCCGTACCGCTGTGGCAGCTGGTGGACGATCCGTTGCTGGACCGGGCGGGGATCAACTTCGTATGAGCCGTGCCGTGGTGCCGTCCGCGAGCCGGCCCTACTTCTTGACGAATTCGGTGGTGTAGGTCTTCTTCAAGTCCACCGTGGCGTTCTTGAGGTTGGGGTTGAAGGCCTTCAGGACGCGTTCGACGGTGGCGGGGCCGTCGGCCGGCATCACCCCGTCCTTGGTGAACATCGGCAGGGTGGCCTTGATCGACTGGGCGTACAGTTCCTTGCCGCCCTGGGCGTAGTCGGACGGCATCTTCGCGGCGATCTGCTCGGCGGTGTGCGTGGACATCCACTTGAGGGTCTTCACGAAGGCGCGGGCCAGCTTCTGCACCGTCTCCTTGTGGCTGTTCACCCAGTCGGTGTTCATGTAGAGGCTGGACGAGGGGTAGGGGCCGCCGAGCGCCTTCTTCGAGCCCTCGGGGGTGCGCATGTCGATGAGGACCTTGCCGAGCTTCTTGTCCAGGATCTGCGCGACCGTCGGGTCCGTCGTCATCCCGCCCTGGATCGAGCCCTGTTGGAGGGCCGAGATGAAGGTCTGGCCGGCACCGACCGCCACCGGGGTGAACTCGTTCGTCTGCACACCGTTCTTGACCGCGAGGTACTTGGTCAGGAAGTCGGTGGAGGAGCCGAGGCCGGTGACGCCGAGCTTCTTGCCCTTGAAATCCTTGGCGGAGGTGAGGCCGCCGGACGCCTTGTCGGAGACGACTTCGACCTCGCCGGGGGCGTGCGCGAGCTGGACCACCGACTCCACCTGCTTGCCCTTGACCTGCAGATCGAGGGTGTGGTCGTAGAAGCCGACGACGCCCTGTACGTCGCCGGAGACCAGCGAGGTGGTGGCCTGCACACCGGCCGGTTCGGTCAGCAGCGTGACGTGGATGCCTTCGTCCTCGAAGTAGCCGAGCTGCTGGGTGAGTCTCGCGGGCAGATAGATGACCTTGTCGAGGCCGCCCACCATGATCTTGACCTTGCCGTTCGCATCGTCGGAGCCGGCGGCCGAGGAGCCGCCGCAGGCGGTGAGGGTGGTCAGGGCGAGGGTGGCGGCGGCCACGGCGGCCGAGATCTTCCGTGAGGTATGCATGGTCACGTCCTTGTGAGGTGGAAAGGGGTCGGTGGGGCGGGGTTCAGCGGCCGTCGCCGGCATCGGCCGGCTTCCAGCGGAAGAGCCGGCGTTCGAGGAAGGCCAGCAGCCCTTCGGCGAGCAGGGCGACGACGGCGAGGATCACCATGGCGGCGTACACACCGGCCGCGTTGAAGGTGCCCTGGGACGCCGCGACCAGCAGGCCGAGGCCCTTGGTGGCACCGATGTACTCGCCGACGATCGCGCCGATCAGCGCGAAGCCGAAGCTGACATGCAGGCTGGTGAAGATCCATGAGGTGGCGGAGGGGATCACCACCTGCAGGGTGACCTGGCGGTTGCTCGCGCCGAGGATCCGGGAGTTGGCGACCAGGTTGCGGTCGACCTCCCGTGCGCCCTGGAAGGCGTTGAAGAAGACCGGGAAGAAGACGAGGACGACGGCGGAGGCGACCTTGGAGGCCGGTCCGAGGCCGAACCAGATGAGGAAGATGGGGGCGAGGACGATGCGCGGCAGTGCGTTGAGCACCTTGATGTACGGGCCGAGTACCTCGGCGAGGAAGCGGATCCGGCCGAGCGCGATCCCCAGCACCACACCGCCGATCACGCCGATGACCCAGCCGAGGAGCGCTTCGTAGAGCGTGTACCAGATCTGCTCCCACAGCGAGCCCTGCGGGGTGCCGTGCAGCGCCCACTGGCTCATCTGGTTCCAGATCCTGGAGGGCATGGAGAAGTTGAAGGGATCGATGACGGCGGCGCGGGCCAGCCACTCCCACAGTCCGATCAGGACGACGAGCAGCAGCACCCGGGTGCCGTGGACCAGAATCCTGTGGTGGCGCGCAGCCCGCGCCCTGGCCTGCGAACGGTCCGTACGGTCCGCTCCGGCCGGGGACTTGACCGGGGTCACGGTCTCAGGCGACATCTGCGGCACCCCTCTCGCGGGTGATCCGGACCTCTTCGCCGAGCGAGGACCAGATCTCCCGGTAGATCTCGATGAACCTCGGTTCCAGACGGACCGACTCGACCTTGCGGGGGCGCGGCAGATCGATCTCGAAGACCTCCTTGACGGTGGCCGGGCCGGCGGTCATGACCACGACCTTGTCGGCGAGGGCGATGGACTCCTCCAGGTCGTGGGTGACGAAGACGACGGAGGCGCCGGTCCCCGACCACAGCTCCAAGAGCTCGTCCGACATCAGCGCCCGGGTCTGCACATCGAGGGCGGAGAACGGCTCGTCCATGAGCAGGAGTTCGGGGTCGTTGACGAAGGTCGCGGCGAGGGCGACGCGCTTGCGCTGCCCGCCGGAGAGCTGGTGGGGATAGCGGTCCTCGAAGGCCGCCAGCCCGACCCGGGCGAGCCAGTCCCGTGCCCGCTGCCTGGCCTCGGCCTTCGGTACACCGCGGAACCGGGGACCGGCCATCACATTCGACAGCACGGTGCGCCAGGGGAAGACCGCGTCCTGCTGGAAGACGAAACCGATCTTGTCCCCGATGCCGCGGACCGGCTCACCGGCGACCAGCACCTCGCCTTCGGTGGGCTCCTCCAGGCCGCTGACCAGGGTCAGCGTGGTGGACTTACCGCACCCGGTGGGGCCGACGACCGCGACGAACTCCCCGCGTTCGACGACCAGATCCAGATCCCGGACGGCGGTGTGCAGCGCCCCCGAGGGAGTCCGGAATGCCTTGCTCGTACCCCGTAGTTCGATAGCGGGGCTCGTGTGGCTGTTCATGGCTGGGGAGGCTAGAAGTGATCCGGGCCACAGCGGCAGCCTTGTGGGCGCAAGCCACCTTTCTGCGCGCAAGCCCTGTTGTGCTCATTTTGCTCACGCTAGAACGGCTAAGTCGTCACCAGGGGGTGCGCCTCCGCTCACTCACGGCTTACGGTGCGGGCACCGCGAGGTAAAAAGGAAGATTCGGTTCCGCAAGGGTGCGGGGGCCGGAGACAAGGGAGACCCCATGCGGATCCGCTGGCCCCGACGGGTCTTTGCGCAGGTGCTGACCGCACAAGTCACCCTGACCACCGGGGTCATGGTGCTCGCCACCGGCCTGTTCCTCGCCCCGCTCAGCTCCGAGCTGGACGACCAGGCGATGCGCCGGGCGCTGTCCATCGCCCAGACCACCGCCGCCGACCCGGACCTCGCCCGGGAGCTGGTCACCACCGGGCCGACGGCGCACGGTCCGGTGCAGGCCGACGCGGAACGGATCCGCACCGCGACCGGCGCGCTGTACATCGTCGTGATGGACACCCGCGGCGTGCGCTGGTCGCACACGAACACCGACGAGATCGGCCGGCACGTCTCCACCGACCCGAGCCGGACCCTCGCCGGACGGCAGGTGCGGCAGATCGACACCGGCACGCTGGGGCGGTCGGCCCGAGCCAAGGTGCCGCTGCGCGACGACCGCGGCCGGATCGTCGGCGCGGTGTCGGTCGGTATCGCCTACGACAGTGTCCGGGGTCGGCTGTTCGGCACCATCCCCGGGCTGCTGCGGTACGCGGGCGCGGCGCTGGCCGTCGGCGTACTGGCCGCGGTCGTGCTCTCCCGCAGACTGCGACGCCGTACGCACGGTGTGGCGTTCGCCGATATCTCCGCACTGCTCGACGAGCGGGAGGCGATGCTGCACGGCATCCGTGAGGGTGTCGTCGCCTTCGACCGGCGCGGCCGCATCCGGCTGGTCAACGACGAGGCCGCGCGACTGCTGAGCCTGGATACCCGGGCCGCCGGCCAGGCGTTGGACGAGGTGCTGCCGCCGGGCCGGACGACGGATGTGCTGGCCGGGCGGGTGGACGGCGCGGATCTGCTGGCCGTCAGCGGCGGACGGGTGCTGGTCGCCAACCGTATGCCGACCCCGGACGGCGGGGCGGTGGTGACCCTGCGGGACCGCACCGAGCTGGAGCTGCTCGGCCGTGAACTGGACAGTACCCAGGGGCTGTTGGACGCGCTGCGGGCCCAGGACCACGAGCATGCCAATCAGCTGCACACGGTGCGCGGGCTGCTGGAACTCGGCCGGCACGACAAGGCGGTGGAGTTCGTCAGCGAAGTGGCCAGTGCGCAGCGGGCCTCCGCGGAACAGATCGCGGAGCGGGTGCACGATCCGCTGCTCTCCGCGCTGCTCGTCGGCAAGGCCGCCATCGCGGCCGAACGCGGGGTGTCACTGCGGGTGTCGCCCGCGACGCTGCTGCCCGATGCGGTGGTCGATCCGCGCGACCTGGTGACCGTGCTGGGCAATCTCATCGACAACGCGCTGGACGCCACCGGGGAGCGCCGCTGCGACGAGCCGTTCGTCGAGGTCGAACTGCGGGCCGAGCGCACCACCGCCGTACTGCGGGTCTCGGACACGGGGCCGGGGGTGCCGCCGCCGCTACGGGAGCGGATCTTCGCCGAGGGCTGGTCCACCAAGGAGGCCCCGTCCGCCGCCGGAGCCCGGCCGGCCGCGCGCCCGGTGGCCTTCCACCGGGGCCGGGGCATCGGCCTGGCGCTGGTGCGCCGGCTCGCCGAGCGCTACGGCGGGATGGCCCGGGTGACCGCCCGCGCGGGCGGCGGCGCGGTCTTCACCGTCGTCCTGCCGGAGGCGCTCGCCCGGCAGGACGACTCGCGCGGGCATCAGCTCACGGCCGCGGGAGAGCCACGGTGAAGGGAGAAGCACGGTGACAGGAGCGCCACGACGGCCGGAGTGCGGCGGGCGAGCGGAGCCGCCGGAGCGAAGACCCCTGCCGAGCGGAGCAGCACGATGATCGATGTCCTGGTCGTGGACGATGACTTCCACGTCGCCGAGATCAATGCCGCGTATGTCTCCCAGGTATCCGGCTTCCGGGTCACCGGCCGTGCCCACACCGCCGCGCAGGCGCTGGCCGCCCTGGAGCGCGCCCCTGTCGATCTGGTGCTGCTCGACCACTATCTGCCCGACGAAACGGGCCTGGCGCTGGTGCGACGGCTGCGGCAGCTCGGCCACCGCACCGACGTGATCATGGTGACGGCGGCCCGTGATGTCGCCACCGTCCAGGACGCGATGCGCTGTGGTGCGCTGCAATACCTCGTCAAGCCGTTCGGCTTCTCCGGACTGCGCGCCAAGCTCGAAGGCTATGCCGCGCTGCGCCGGACCGTGGAGGGGGTGGGTGGCCGCGGTGAGGCGGGCCAGGAACAGGTGGACCGGATCTTCGGCGCCTTCCGGACCGCCGACGCCCCGCACACGGAGCTCCCCAAGGGCCACTCGGCGGCGACCGTCGATCTGATCCGCCGGGTCCTGGGTGCGGCCGGGCACCCGCTGTCCGCCCACGAGGTCGCCGAACGCGCCGGTGTCAGCCGCTCCACGGCCCAGCGCTACCTCAAACACCTCGAACGCAGCGGCCACATCATCCTGACCCTCAAATACGGCGACACCGGACGCCCCGAACACCGCTACCGATGGGCGAGCACCCACTGAACGGACCTGCGCGCGGCGGTCCGTACGGCCACCGCGGCCCGGCAGCTCACCCGCCACCGCGCTCAGCGGACCGGGTACCGCCACGGGCCGGACGGGACGTGCGGCCACACCGTAGGCTGCCGATCATGAATGGAGCGACGACCGGCGGGACGGGCCCAGGGCTCGACATCCTCGACGCGATACAGCTGTCCGCCGATCCGGAGCCGGCGGCCGCCTTCGCCGCGTCGGCACACCGGATCCTGGCGGACCTGGTCCGCGGCGGCGCACCGCTGGGCTGGGCCGAGCCGCCCCCGGCGGACGAGGTGGCGGAGCTCGTCGACCGTGTGCTGCGCGCCGCGCGGGCCGGGGACGGGGCGCTGCGTGCGGCGTACGCCGGCCGCCGGCTGGTCGGGCTGGGGTACTGGCTGCGCTATGCCCGTGCGACCAATCGGCAGCACGCGGACCTGGAGAAGCTCGCCGTGGCGTCCGAGGCCCATGGCCGCGGGGTCGGCCGGGCGCTGGCCACCGGCCTGGTCGAGGACGCCCGGGAAGCCGGGATCGAGGTCCTCACCCTGGACGCCCGGGGCGACAACACCAGGGCGCTGGAGCTCTACCGGTCGCTCGGCTTCCGCGAGTACGGCCGTCTCCCCGGCTTCGTCGCGATGGGCGGACGCCGCTACGACAAGGTCTTCTACATGCTGGACTTCCGCGGCAGCGGACCGTGTGACGAGGCGGCGCCGCACCCGCAATAGCGGCCTCGTCACACGGCGGCGCGGGGGACGTAGGGGCGAGGGCGCGAGGCGCCCCGGGACCGGGTCCGGACCGGATGCGGCGCAGGTCCGGGACCAGGTCCGGGTGCCGGCCCAGAGGAATCATCTGCGCCCCACCCCTTGACAGCTCCCCCGGCCGGGTCCGACGATCCCGGGGTGAACCTGTCAGACAGCCAGACAGCTGGCGATGTGCCCCGGCGGATCAGCGCGATGGAAGCCGTCCTGCACCACTTGCGCGGCGCCATCGAGCGGGGCGAGTACGCGGTCGGGGACAAGCTCCCCTCGGAGGCGGAGCTCTGCCGGCGGCTGGAGGTGAGCAGACCCGTGCTCCGGGAGGCGCTGCGCGCGCTCCAGACCATGGGCCTGACCGTCTCACGTACCGGCAAGGGCACCTTCGTCGTCTCCGACGGCGCGGTGGCGGACCCGACCTTCGGCGACTACGTGGCGAGCGACCTCCTGGAAGTGCGCCGTCACGTCGAGATCCCGGTGGCCGGTTACGCGGCGCTGCGCCGGACGCCGGAGGACCTCGATCAGCTGACCCATCTGCTGGAGCGGATGGAGCAGGAGACCGACACCACCGCATGGGTGGCGATGGACTCCCTCTTCCATCTCGCCGTCGCCCAGGCCGCCCGCAATCCGGTCTTCCGCAGAGTCATCGAGGAGATCCGCGATGCGCTGGCCCGCCAGTCGGCCTTCCTCAATGAGCTCGGCGGGCGGCGCGAGCAGTCGAACCGGGAGCACCGGGCGATCGTCGAGGCACTTGTCGACAGCTCCGAGCACGACGCGGTGGAAGCCATGACGCACCACCTCGCACGCGTCGAGACGACGCTGACCACCATCGTGCGGCCGCCACACCGTACGACCCCCTCCACGGAAGACGAGGATCACGCGTGAGCGAGCAATCCCTCCGGCAGGCGGAACGGCAGCAACAACAGGAAGCGGGGCGGGACGCCGCGCAACGGATATCGGGCGGGCATGTGGATGCCGGTGACGCCGGGTACCAGAAGTCCCTCACGTCCCGGCACGTCAACATGATCGCGATCGGCGGGGCGATCGGCACCGGGCTGTTCCTCGGCGCCGGCGGCCGGCTCGCCGACGCCGGGCCGTCGCTGGCCGTGGCGTATGCACTCTGCGGGCTGTTCGCCTTCCTCGTGGTGCGCGCCCTGGGTGAGCTGGTGCTGCACCGGCCGTCCTCGGGTGCGTTCGTGTCGTACGCCCGGGAATTCCTCGGTGAGAAGGGGGCGTTCGTCGCGGGCTGGATGTACTTCCTGAACTGGGCGACCACCGGGATCGCCGACATCACGGCGGTGGCGACCTATACGCACTACTGGGGCATGTTCTCCGATGTGCCGCAGTGGGTGATCGCGCTGATCGCGCTCGCGGTCGTGCTGACCGTGAACCTCATCTCCGTGAAGATCTTCGGTGAGCTGGAATTCTGGTTCGCGATCGTCAAGGTCGGTGCGCTGGTCGCCTTCATGCTGATCGGCATCTTCCTGCTGGTCACCCAGCATCCGGTCGCCGGCCACTCCCCCGGGCCCGCGCTGATCTCCGGCCACGGCGGGCTCTTCCCGACCGGGACACTGGCGATGCTGCTGGTCATCCAGGGTGTGGTGTTCGCCTACGCCTCGGTCGAGCTGGTCGGTGTCACGGCCGGCGAGACCGCGGAGCCGGAGAAGATCATGCCCAGGGCGATCAACTCGATCATGTGGCGGGTGGCGCTGTTCTACGTCGGCTCGGTGGTCCTGCTGGCCATGCTGCTGCCCTGGAGCTCGTACTCGGCCGGCGAGAGCCCCTTTGTCACCGTGCTGTCCAACGTCGGGGTGCCGGCCGCGGGCGGTGTGATGAACCTCGTCGTGCTCACCGCCGCGATGTCCAGCCTCAACTCCGGCCTCTACTCGACCGGGCGCATTCTGCGCTCGATGGCGATGTCCGGCTCCGCGCCGCGGTTCACCGGGGTGATGAGCCGCAGCCAGGTCCCCTACGGCGGCATTCTGCTCACGTCGGGAGTCTGCGTCCTGGGCGTGGGCCTCAACTACATCGTGCCGAGCGAGGCGTTCGAGATCGTGCTGAATTTCGCGGCGATCGGCATCCTCAGCACCTGGGCCATGATCATGGTCTGCCATCTGCTCTTCTGGCGGAAGGCCCAGGCCGGGCTGCTGGTCCGCCCCGGCTACCGGCTCCCCGGCTCGCCCTGGACCGAGATCGTGACGCTGGCCTTCCTGGCCTTCGTCCTGGTGCTGATGTGGGCCGACGGCGGCGCCGGCCGTACGACCGTGCTGTCGCTGCCCGCGGTCGCGGCCGCGCTGATCGGGGGCTGGTTCCTGGTACGGGGCCGGGTCGGCACCCTCCGGGACGCGGCGGCGCGCGACAGCGACGGGCAGACGGCCGCCGACGGCACCGGCCTCACGGCGGGCACCGGCAGCGCGGCCCGCACCCCGCACCCCGAAGACCCCAACAGCAGCGAAAGTACCGAGAACTGATCATGAGTCAGAGCACCACCCTGCCGCCGCACCGCGCTCCGGGCGAACCACCCGCGGTCCGCGAACCGGCCCACGTCCCCGTCGCCCATGTGGTGCGCGGAGGACTCGTCGAGGGCGTCCACCACGGCTCGGTCGTGGTGCTGGCGGCCGACGGGGGCGTGGAATTCCAGGCGGGCGACATCGAGGCCGCGTTCTACCCGCGCTCGGCGCTCAAGCCGGTCCAGGCGGTCGGTCTGCTGCGCGCGGGGCTGCCGCCGCTCGACGACGAGGCGCTGGCCCTCATCGCGGCCAGCCACTCCGGTGAGGAACGGCATCTGGCCACCGCCCGGCGCATCCTGGCCACCGCCGGGATCGCCGAGGACGAGCTGCGCAATGTCCCCGATCTGCCGTACGGCCCGGACGTACGGGACGAGTGGCTCCGCCGCGGCCTCGGGCCCACCCGCCTCGCGCAGAACTGCTCGGGCAAGCACGCGGCCATGCTGCTGACGGCCCGCGCCCGGGGCTGGTGCCCGGACAACTACCTCGACCCCGGGCACCCGTTGCAGCGGGAGCTCGCCGCCACCGTGGAGGACCTCACCGGCCAGGGCATCGCGCGGGTCACGGTCGACGGCTGCGGCGCTCCGCTGTTCTCGGTGTCCCTGCACGGTCTGACACGGGCCGCCGCCCGGCTGGCGACGGCCGCCTCCGGCACCGACGAGGGCCGGGTCGCACACGCCATGCGCGAGCACCCGGAGATGGTCTCCGGCAGCGGCCGGGACGTTGCCCGCCTGGTGCGGGCGGTGCCCGGTCTGCTCGCCAAGGACGGCTTCGAAGGCGTACAGATCGCGGCGCTGCCGGACGGGCGGGCGGTCGGCGTGAAGATAGCCGACGGCGCCGACCGCGCCCGGATGCCGGTCACGGCGGCGGCCCTGGCGCACTGCGGGGTCGACCCCGCCGTCCTGGCCCCCTTCGCCGCCACCCCCGTCATCGGCGGTGGCGCACCGGTCGGGACGCTACGGGCGACGGAGGCGCTGACTCCGCACCACAACTGACGCTGCGTCAGTACACGGCACTCCTCCCCCAGCTCACAAAGGACCACCTGCACCATGACTGCCGCCGGCCACCGCCGCGAACACGATCTGCTCGGCGACCGCGAGATACCCGCCGACGCGTACTGGGGCGTGCACACCCTGCGCGCCGCGGAGAACTTCCCCATCACCGGTACGCCCATCGCCGCCTACCCGCACCTGATCAATGCGCTCGCCGCCGTCAAGGAGGCCGCGGCCCGGGCCAACCAGGACCTCGGGCTGCTCGATCGGGAGCGGGCCGACGCGATTGCCGCCGCCTGCCGGGACATCCGGGCCGACGGGCAGCTGCACGACCAGTTCATCGTCGATGTCATCCAGGGCGGTGCCGGCACGTCGACGAACATGAACGCCAACGAGGTCATCGCCAACCGGGCGTTGGAGATCCTGGGCCACGACAAGGGCGACTACCGTCATCTGCACCCCAACGAGCACGTCAACCTCAGCCAGTCGACGAACGACGTCTACCCGACGGCCGTGAATGTCGCCACGATCATCGCCGTGCGGGAACTGCTCGATGCGATGACCGTGCTGCGCGAGGCCTTCGCGGCCAAGGCCGAGGAGTTCCGCGACATCCTCAAGATGGGGCGCACCCAGCTCCAGGACGCGGTGCCGATGACCCTGGGCCAGGAGTTCTCGGCGTACGCGGTGATGCTGGAGGAGGACCAGAGCCGGCTGGCGGAGGCCGTCCTGCTCATCCACGAGATCAACCTCGGCGCCACCGCCATCGGCACCGGTCTCAACGCCCCCAAGGGGTACGCCGAAGCGGCCCGCGAGCACCTGGCCGCCCTCACCGGCCTGCCCCTGGTCACCGCTGCCAACCTCGTCGAGGCCACCCAGGACTGCGGGGCGTTCGTCCATCTGTCGGGTGTCCTCAAGCGTGTCGCCGTCAAACTCTCCAAGAGCTGCAACGATCTGCGGCTGCTCTCCTCCGGCCCGCGCGCGGGCCTTGCGGAGATCAATCTGCCGCCGGTACAGGCCGGTTCGAGCATCATGCCCGGCAAGGTCAACCCGGTGATCCCCGAGGTCGTCAACCAGGTCGCCTTCGAGGTCATCGGCAACGACGTCACCATCACCATGGCCGCCGAGGCGGGCCAGCTGCAGCTCAATGCCTTCGAGCCGGTGATCCTGCACTCCCTCTCGGAGAGCATCACCCACCTCGGGGCTGCCTGCCGCACCCTCGCCGAGCGCTGCGTCTCGGGCATCACCGCCAATACGGAGACGCTGCGCGCAAGTGTGCAGAACTCCATCGGGCTGGTCACCGCGCTCAACCCGCACATCGGCTACACCGCCGCCACCGCGATCGCGAAGGAGGCGCTCGCCACCGGGCGCGGCGTCGCCGAACTGGTCCTGGAGCAGGGGCTGCTCCCGGCCGACCGGCTCGCCGCCCTGCTGCGCCCGGAGGAAATCGCCGGTACGGGCGGTGCCGTGGCCACCGTCTGAGCCTGGCCGGACCGCGGCAGTTCCGGGACCCGCTCCCGTACGGGCCGGGCAGGCGCCCCCTTCGGGGTGCCCGCCCGGCCCGCGGTCGTGGACGGGCTGCCGGTGTGCACGGCGCCGGTCAGCCGATCGGCTCCGGCATCGGGACGACGTCGTAGGCGAGCTCGATGACATGGCCGGTGGCCGGGTCGGCGAGTTCGACACGCCAGCGGGCCGCGAACTGGTCGACACCCTCGCGCATCGGGATGGTTCCCGATATCAGGACCGTGCCGGGCCGCAGATCGCCGCGCTCGCGCAGGACCTCGGTCCAGTAGCCGGGGGTGAGCAGCTCGCCCGCCGTGCCGTCCTGCAGGAGGACCTCCTCGCCGCCGCCGACGGGGGTCACCCACGCGCGCAGGGTCAGGGTGTCGAGGCGGTCGGCGACCTCGGCCAGTCGCCATGCCGTACGGGCGAGCACATCGGGTCCGGCGTTCTTGCTCCAGGCCACGCCATGCGCCTCCAGTGCGCGGTCGGTGTGGTCGCAGGCCGCGGTGAGGAGCAGATCTCCGGTGTCGTCCACGACGAGCGCCCACTCCGCCTCGCCCGAGGTACGGGCGTGCTGCACCGGCACCTGAGCGGTCTGCTGGCCCAGGTAGGGCGCGACCGGGTAGAGGGCGGGGACGGTGGACGGTGCGGGCACGCCGAGTTCGGCCAGTTCCGCGACATGGGCGGCCACATCGTCCTGACTGCGGCCGGCGTACCCGGCGTTGAGCAGCCTCGACACCTCGACCCTGCGCTGCGTGCCGTCAGGGAGCTCGAAGGTCAGAGCGGCCATGGTTCCTCCAGGTCACAGTGGGTTGCGCGGAAGTAAATTCGCCCCCCGGAAGGGTTGCGCATACGCCTTGTATACAGCAAGTATGCCCTGCAGTGCAGCAACCGATTCCGAGGTGGCCCTGACCCATGGACAACGAAGAACACCGCGGTGCGCAGCTCCGCAAGGCACCCCGCCCCGACCGTGGTGCGCTGGTGCGCGCCTTCGTCGCCAGCCTGACCGGCACCTCGCTGGAGTGGTACGACTTCGCGGTCTACTCGGCCGCGTCGGCGCTCGTCTTCGGCAAGCTTTTCTTCCCGTCGGCGGACCCGCTGACCGGCACCCTGCTGGCGTTCTCCACCTATGCCGTCGGCTATGTCTCGCGACCCATCGGCGGGTTCCTCTTCGGGCGGCTCGGGGACGTCATCGGCCGCAAGAAGGTGCTGGTGGCGACGCTGGTGCTGATCGGTACCGCGACCTTGCTGATCGGCCTGCTGCCCACCCAGGCGACCATCGGCCCGGCCGCGCCGGTGCTGCTGGTCCTGCTGCGCTTCGCCCAGGGCGTCGGTGTCGGCGGCGAGTGGGGCGGCGCCGTGCTGCTGAGCAGTGAGTACGGGGATACCCGCAGGCGCGGCTTCTGGGCCTCGGCGGCACAGATCGGCCCGCCCGCCGGCAATCTGATGGCCAACGGTGTGCTGGCGACCCTCGGCGCGCTCCTGACGGAGCAGCAATTCCTGGCCTGGGGCTGGCGGATCGCCTTTCTGCTGTCCGGTGTCCTGGTGGTCTTCGGGCTGTGGATCCGGATGCGGCTGGAGGAGACCCCGGTCTTCCGGGCCATGGAGGCGAGCGGCAGCCGGCCCGAGGCGCCGATCCGTGAGGTGTTCACGACCCAGCCGCGGGCCCTGGCGGCCGCGATCCTCAGCCGGGTCGCGCCGGACGTGCTCTATGCGATGTTCACCGTCTTCGTCCTCACCTACGCCACCGAGCAGCTGGGCCTGCCACGGGGGAAGGCGTTGGCGGCCGTACTGATCGGCTCGACGCTGCAGATCGTGCTGATCCCGCTGGCCGGGGCGCTGTCGGACCGCTGGAACCGGCGCCGGATGTATCTCGCCGGCGCGGTCGCGGCGGCGGTGTGGCCGTTTGTGTTCTTCCCCATGGCGGACAGTGGTTCGTGGGGGCTGCTGGTGCTGGGCGTGGTGGTGGCGCTGGCGATCCACTCCCTGCTGTACGGGCCGCAGGCCGCGTTCGTCGCCGAGCAGTTCACCCCCCGGTTGCGCTACACCGGCTCCTCGCTGGCGTACACGCTGGCCGGGGTGATCGGCGGGGCCGTCGCGCCACTGCTGTTCACCGCGCTGCTGGGCTCGTTCGGCAGCTGGCTGCCCCTGGCGCTGTACCTGGCCGGGACCGCCGTGGTCACCATCGTGGGCGTGCTGCTGGGACGGGATCCGGCGCACGATGAGGACGAGGAGTACACCCGCCTGGCGCACGGCGCCGGGCAGCCGGCGGGCAGGATGACCTCGGGTGCGTCCGGCATCTGAGGCGGCCGGCCCGCGACCGGGTCCCGACGACACCGACCGGAACGAGAGAAGAGAGATCCGTATGCGCATCGCGCTGTGCCAGATGACGGCATCGACCGATCCGAAGGAGAACCTCGCGGACGTCCAGGACCAGGTCCGGCACGCGGCGCGCGAGGGGGCCCGGCTGGCGGTCCTTCCCGAGGCGGCCATGGTGCGGTTCGGGGTACCGCTGGCTCCGGTGGCCGAGCCGCTGGACGGGCCGTGGGCCGAGGGGGTGCGAGCGGTCGCCCGGGAGACGGGGGTGACGGTGGTGGCGGGCATGTTCACGCCCGCGCCCGACGGGCGGGTGGCCAACACCCTGCTGGCCACCGGACCCGGGGTCGAGGAGTCCTACGACAAGATCCATCTGTATGACGCGTTCGGGTTCCGGGAGTCCGACACGGTCGCCGCGGGCACTCGGGTGGTGACCATCGATGTCGACGGCGTCCGGGTGGGCCTGGCGACGTGTTACGACCTGCGGTTCCCCGAGCTGTTCCGGGCGCATGCGGACGCGGGGGCGACGGTATCGGTGCTGCCCGCCTCCTGGGGCGCGGGACCGGGCAAGCGCGCGCAGTGGGACCTGCTGGTGCGGGCGCGCGCCCTGGACGCGACGGTCTGGCTGGCGGCCGTGGGCCAGGCCGCCCCGGATCCGCAGGCCGATCCGGAAGCACCCACCAAGGCACCGAACGGTGTCGGGCACAGCGCGCTGATCGGCCCCGACGGGACCGTCCGCGGACAGCTGGGCGGCACCGCGGACCTGCTGGTCGGGGACGTGGACGCCGAGGAGGCCGCCCGGGTCAGGCGGGCCGTGGCGGTGCTGGACAACCGGCGGCTGTAGGGCCCGGCCGCGGGGATCAGGCGGCCAGGAGGATGCGCTGGGTCGCCCGGATGTGGCTGTCGATGGCCGCACAGGTGGCCGCGGCATCACCCGCCACCAGGCCGTCGAGGATCTCCCGGTGTTCGGCGAGCACCTCGTCCTGGCGGTTGCCCGAGCGATAGAGCGCGAGGACGCCGGCCCTGATCTGGCGGCTGCGCAGGGCGTCGTACTGGCGGCTCATCAGGGTGTTGCCGACGGCGGCGACGAGGGTGGCGTGGAAGCGGTGGTCGGCGGCGATGAACTCCTTGGTGGTGTGCTCGCCCCGCAGGGTGTCCTGGTGGGCCAGGATGTCCGCCATCTCGTCGAGGGGTGCGGTGCCCCGCTCCGTCGTGCGCTCCGCGGCGAAGCGCTCGATCAGGCCGCGCATCTCCATCAGGTCCCTGATCTCGCGGCCGGACAGCGGGGCGATATGCGCGCCGCGCTTGGGCACCAGCCGCACCAGGTCCTCGGCGGCGAGCAGCAGCAGGGCCTCGCGGATCGGAGTGCGGGAGACGCCGATCCGGTCCGCGATCTCCTGCTCGGACAGGAACCGGTCCTGCATCTCCGGGTCGGTCAGCACGCTGTCCTTGAGATACGCGTAGGCCTTCTCGCGCCCCGACTGCATCGCCCGCTCTCCCCCACTCGTGACATCCCGCACCGACTGCATACAAGCTGTATGCGCAGGTTACACGCTGGGCGGGCCATCAGCCGGGGACGGAGGTCCGGCCGCTGTGCGGCGTACCGGAACCGCTCACACGTCGGTACGGATCACCACCTCCAGGGTGCGGGGGCCGTGCACGCCCTCCACGCGCTCAAGCTCGATGTCGGAGGTGGCCGAGGGGCCGCTGATCAGCGTGATCGGGTGCTCCGGCAGGAGCTGTGCCACCGCCTCCGGCACACCGGTCCGCACCGACGACAGGTCGACGACGCACACATGCAGGTCGGGGACGAGTGTCAGTGCGCGCCGTCCCTGGTCCGCCGCGGCGCCGTCCAGGAAGATCGTGCCGGTCTCGGCGCAGCTGACGGCGGAGGCCGTCACCACGCCGTCCAGGACGTCGAGCAGGGGCACCGGAATGTCCGGGGAGTCCGTCAGGGTCTCCCCGTCGTAACCGGCCAGCCAGGCCGGATCGAGTCCCGGAGGTACCCCGATCCTCCGCGCCCCGCGCGCATGGAGCACCTCGGCGATCACCGCCGCGGTGGCGTCGGCCGTGCAGGTGCGCACCTGTGCCTGGTAGTCGACGAGCCGGTCGACGATGAGGGCGAGTCGCTCTCCGTCGGGGAGGGAGCTCCCGGTGCGGTAGGCGCGGGGAACGCTCACCTCGGGCCGGCGGGAGAGGGCCAGGGCGTCCTGGACGCGTCGGAGCACCGTCTCACGTGCGGTCGCGGTCACGGCGCCTCCTGCGGATCGTCGTCGGTGTGCCATGCGCCTTCGTCCGCCGCCGCCCGCATCGTGGCCGCGCCCTCGGCCGATGCGAGCCAGGAGCGGAAGGACTGCTTGGGCGGGGCGGGGGTGTCGCGACTGTCGCTCCAGCCGTGGAGCGGCGGCGGCAGACGGGAGAACGTGCCGTCCCGCCCCGCCAGCACGCGCCCGAGTCCCGCCGCCTTCTGTGCGGCCGTGAACAGCTTCGGCTGCTTCATGACGGCGGCCGCGGCCTTCATCGCCAGCTTCTCGGCGGTCGTTCCGGACTGCTCGGTGTGCTGGTGCCGCAGCTCGACCAGCAGCGACGGAATGTCGATCTTCACCGGGCAGGCGTCGAAGCAGGCTCCGCACAGCGTGGAGGCGTACGGCAAGGAGCTGTTGGGATCGTCCTTGGCCGCATGCATGCCGGCGAGCTGCGGGGTGAGCACCGCGCCGATCGGGCCGGGGTAGGTCGATCCGTAGGCGTGGCCGCCGGTCCGCTCGTACACCGGGCAGACATTGAGGCAGGCCGAGCAGCGGATGCAGTTGAGCGCCTCGCGCCCGATCGTGTCCGCGAGCGCGGCCGTACGCCCGTTGTCGAGCAGCACGAGGTGGAATTCCTGCGGGCCGTCGCCCGGCGTCACCCCCGTCCACAGCGAGGTGTACGGATTCATCCGCTCACCGGTCGAGGACCGCGGGAGCAGCTGAAGGAAGACTTCGAGATCCTGGAAGCGCGGCAGGAGCTTCTCGATGCCCATGACGGTGATCAGCGTCTCGGGCATGGTCAGGCACATCCGGCCGTTGCCCTCGGACTCGACGACCGACAGGGTGCCCGTCTCGGCGATCCCGAAGTTGGCTCCGGAGACGGCCACCTTGGCCGTCATGAACTTCTCGCGCAGATACGCGCGTGCCGCGGCCGCCAGCTCGGCGGGGGCGGCGTCCAGTGCGGGGTCGACGCCGGGGATCCGGCGAAGGAAGATCTCCCGGATCTCTTCGCGGTTGCGGTGGATCGCGGGAACCAGGATGTGCGACGGCCGGTCATCGGCGAGCTGCACGATCAGCTCGGCCAGGTCGGTTTCGAGGGCGGTGATCCCCTGGTTCTCCAGGTGCTCGTTGAGGCCGATCTCCTGGGTGGCCATCGACTTGACCTTGAGGACCTCGTCGTTGCCGGTCCGCTTGACCAGCCGGGTGACGATCTCGTTGGCCTCGACGCCGTCGCGGGCCCAGTGGACGGTGCCGCCGCGTTCGGTGACCTTCCGCTCCAGTTGCTCCAGCAGCTCGGGCAGCCGGTTCATGGTGTCGGTCTTGATCGCCGAGCCGGCGTCGCGCAGCTGCTCCCAGTCGGGCAGTTCGCCGGTGACGGCCAGGCGCTTGGCGCGGATGGAGTGAGTGGCCTTGCCCAGATTGCGGCGCAGTTGCTCGTTGCCCAGCCCTTCGTGGGCGGCCTTGGGGAAGGTGCGCTCGCCGCGCAGATGGCCCGTTCCGTGCGGGGAGCGCGGGGGGACGGCGGGCATACCCAGGAAGGTGCCGCTCGTCGAGGGGCCGGTCGGGCTGCTCATCGGGCGGCCTCCGTCAGGGCGTACGGCGCGGTGCGGCAGGAAGCGAGGATCTGCGCCAAGTGCAGCGTCCGCGTACCGGACTTGAGGCGCGAGAGACCGCCGCCGATGTGCATCAGACAGGACGAGTCGCCCGCCGTGCACACGTCGGCGCCGGTGCCGGTGATGTGGCCCGTCTTGTCCCGCAGCATCGCCGAGGACGTCTCGGCGTTCTTGACCGCGAAGGTGCCACCGAAGCCGCAGCATGCGTCGGCCTCGGGCAGCTCCACCAGGTCGATGCCCTCGACGGCGCGCAGCAGCCGCAGCGGCTTCTCGCCGACCCGCAGCATCCGCAGTGAATGACAGGTGGGGTGGTAGGTCACCCGGTGGGGGAAGTACGCACCGACGTCGGTCGCGTCGAGTACGTCGACGAGGAACTCTGACAGCTCGTACGTCTTGGTCTTCACGGTGGCGACCCCGGCGCGCAGCGCGGCGTCCCCGTACCGCTCGGCGACGATCTCGTGCTGGTGGCGGACCGATCCCGCGCACGATCCTGACGGCATCACCACCGCCTCGATCGTCGGGTCGCCGAACTGCTCGGCGAAATTCCGTACCAGCGGCACCGGCTCACGCTGATAGCCGGTGTTGACGTGCATCTGACCACAACAGGTCTGCTGCGGCGGGAACACCACGTCATGGCCCAGTCGGGCCAGCAGGACCGCGGTGGATTTCACCGCCTCCGGGAAGAGCGTGTCTCCCAGACAGGTGGCGAAGAGTGCGATGCGCATGGAGCCTCCCTGGGGCTTATGGTCCGACCATACTCGCTTCAGACCGAAGAGAAAAGTAAGGGCGAAGTTTGGTCCGACCTTATTGACATGCGACATCTTCAGTGGGCTACTGAGGGCCGATTCGTCAGCCACAGGGCGCGCCGCGATCGCCGGGGACGGGACATCCGACAGGCCGGGCGGCGCGCAGAACTCGATGAGGAGACTCCGTGGCCACCACACCACCGGCCGCCCTGGCGGCCTACACCCCCGACGTGGCCGCCGTCGGGAACAGCCTCACCGCCACCGCACTGCTGGGTCTGGTCCCCCTGGCGACCTTCTTCCTGTTGCTGCTGGCGGCCAGACGCCCCGCGCTGCACTCCGCCCTCGGCGCCCTGCTGGCCGCGCTCCTCGTCGCGGTCCTCGGCTACGGGATGCCCTTGCAGCTCGGCGTCCTGTCCGCCACCCAGGGACTGGCCTTCGGCCTCTTCCCGGTGATGCTGATCGTCGTGTCGGCCATCTGGTTCTACGAACTCACCGTGGTCAGCAACCGTTTCGAGGATCTGCGCCGCTCCTTCAACTCCGTCGGCCGCGGCGATCTGCGCATCCAGGCCATGCTGATCGCGTTCTGCTTCGGCGGGCTCCTGGAGGCCCTCGCCGGGTTCGGCGCCCCGATCGCGATCACCGCCGCCATGCTGATGGCGCTCGGACTGCCGCGGCTCACCTCGGCCGTGGCGGTCCTGGTCGCCAACACCGCACCGGTCGCCTTCGGCGCCATGGCCATCCCCATCACCACCGCCGGCACCCTCACCGGCATACCGGCCGAGGACCTCGCCGGTGTCATCGGGCGCCAGAGCCCGCTGCTCGCCCTCTTCGTCCCGCAGCTTCTGCTCTTCATCGTCGACGGGCGACGCGGGCTGCGGCAGTTGTGGCCCATCGCCCTGGTCACCGGATCCGTCTTCGCCCTCGCCCAGTTCTGGTGCTCGGCCCACTTCGCGTACGAGCTCACCGATGTCGTCGCCGCGCTCGCCGCGTTCGGCGCCGCCGTGGTCATGCTGCGCTTCTGGTCCCCCTCGACGCCGGACGACCAGCGCTCCCAGGTCGAGGCCGAACCGCTGACCGGCCGCCGCGTCTCCTTCGCCGTCCTGCCGTACATCCTGGTGATCGCGGTCTTCGCCCTCGCCAAGCTCCACCTCGGCGGACTCGACATGCCCAAACTGCTCGGCGCCTGCACCCTCCAGCTCAACTGGCCCGGCCTGTACGGCAATCTCCTCGCCGCCGACGGCTCCCCCGCGGCCGGCGCGGTCTACAAGCTGGAGGTCCTGAGCAATCCGGGCTCCCTGCTCATCCTCTCCGGCCTCCTCGTGATGCTGATCTACAGCCGCGCGAAGGACTCCGACCGCTTCCCGATGAGCACACGCATGGGCCTGTCGTGCGCCGGGCGCACCGTGCGGAACATGCGGATCGCCATTGCCACGGTCGCCACCGTGCTGGCACTGAGCTACGTCATGAACCAGTCGGGACAGACCCTCGCCATCGGCACCTGGCTCGCCGCCACCGGCGGATTCTTCGCCGTGCTCTCCCCGGTTCTCGGCTGGCTCGGCACCGCCGTCACCGGCTCGGACACCTCGTCGAACGCGCTGTTCGCCACGCTCCAGCAGACCGCGGGAAAGGCTGCAGGCATCGACCCGACCCTGCTGGTGGCCGCCAACACCACGGGCGGCGTCGTCGGCAAGCTCATCAGCCCGCAGAACCTGACCATCGCGGCGACCGCGGTGGATCAGCCCGGCACCGAGCGGATCCTGCTGCGCAAGGTCGCCGGATACAGCGTCGCGATGCTGGCGGTCCTGTGCGTACTGGTCTCTCTGCAGTCGCTGCCGGTGCTGTCCTGGATGCTGCCGTAGGGGTGGGGGAGGGACGGGCCGTCACCCCGTCCCTCCCCCACCGGCGAGATTTCCGCGCCCGCCCCATGGGGGGCCGGACTCCGGTCCGCCTCAACCCCAGCTCTGCCTCGGTTTCCGCCTACCGGTCTGCGGCCTCGGCCCGGTCTTCCCGGCCCGCCTCGCCGTCCTGGTCCGCCTGGTCCGCCTGGCCCGCCGGTGGCTTCTCGTCGACCAACGTGCCGTGGAAGCCACGGATATGTGCCTCGACCAGGTCGGCGGCCTTCGCGCCCTTGCCCGCACGCACCAGACGCAGCAGTTCGGTGTGCTCGGCGTTCAGCGCACCCGCCGTGGCCGGCCAGTCCTCCGCCGTCTCCAGCGCCTGCAGGATCAGCGGACGCACCGATTCCCGCACGGCCGAGGTAAGGGTGGAGGTGAGCTGATTGCCCGAGCTACGGGCGATGGCGACATGGAACCGGGTGTCCAGGTCGTTGAAATCGGCGACCGCCACCTCGGGCTCCTGCATGCGCACCAGGAGCGCTTCGGCCTCGTCGAGATCCTCCGCCGAGGCGCGCTCAGCGGCCGCCTCGAAACTGGAACGCTCCAGCACCACCCGGGCCTCCAGCACGTCCTGCAGACGGTAGCTGCCCAGAGCGAAGTGCAGGCGCAGCAGCCGGCCCAACGCGTCGTCCGGGTTCCGTACGATCCGCGCCCCGGCGTCCGGCCCCCGGCCCGCCTGCGCGACCAGCACCCCGATCGTCTCCAGCACCCGCAGCGCCTCGCGCAGCGCGGAACGGCTGACACCGAGAACCGGTGCCAGCTCGCGCTCGGGCGGCAATCGGTCCCCGGCCTTGAGCTCTCCCGAGAGCACCCGCTCCTCGATGCGCTCCAGCACGAGCTCATGTGTGCGCGACTGCCGCACAGGTCGCCATTCGGCAGACATCCACCACTCCCCGGCTCGGCCCTCATGCTCCCTTGCAAAAACTATGTCACACAGGGCGTGTGGTCGGACCATACGGACCGAGCTCGGGGTGGCTGCTCTCCCGCCCCGCCCGGGGGCACGGGCGCAGGCGCGGCTTCGACGAGGCTCGGGGGACACCGGTTGCGCTCCGCCGCCCCCAGAACGGTCACCCCGCCGCCGGACTCACCCCGCGTCCTCCCGGAGCAGGTCGGCGCACTTCTCGCCGATCATCATGGTGGTGATGCACGGATTGACGGTGACCAGCTCCGGCATCACCGAACCGTCGGCGACCCGCAGGCCCGTGACGCCCTTGACCCGCAGCCGGGCGTCCAACGGCGCCATGGCGTCGTCGTCGGCGCCCATCTTCACCGTCGAGGAGGGGTGGTAGACGGTGTTGTGGGTGGTGCGGATGTAGTCGAACAGCTCGTCGTCGGTGCGTACGTCGGGGCCGGGGGCCAGCTCCGCGCCCGCCCAGTCCGCCAGCGCGGGCCGGGCGGCGATCTCGCGGGCCAGGCGCAGGCCGTGGGTCATGACGCGGATGTCGTGTTCGTGGGTGAAGTAGCGCGGGTCGACCTTGGGCTTGTCGCGGAAGTCGCGGGTGCGCAGCCGGACCGTGCCGCGGGAGCGGGCCCGGGTGACGTTCGGCGTGAGGCAGAAGGCGTTCTCGGACGTGGGGTAGCCGTAGCGGGCGGTGTTCATGTCGAAGGGCACGGAGCCGTAGTGGAACATCAGGTCCGGGCGGTCGAGGCCGGGCTCGGTGTCGGCGAAGATGCCGATCTCCCACCACTGGTTGGAGGTGGTCACCATGGGCCGCCTGGCCTCCCACATGATGACGCCCTCGGGGTGGTCCTGGAGGTTCTCCCCGACGCCCGGGGAGTGTACGAGGACGTCCACGCCGACCTCGCGCAGCTGCTCGGCGGGCCCGATGCCGGAGAGCATCAGCAGCTTGGGGGTGTCGATCGAGCCACAGGAGACGATGGTCTCGCGGCGGCTCGTCACCGTACGGGTGTGGATCAGATCCGGGTCGAGATACTCCGCTCCGGTGCACCGGCGGTCGGCGTCGATCAGCAGGCGTTTGGCGCGCACTCCGGTGCGGACGGTGAGATTGGGCCGCTTGCCCATGATCGGGTGGAGGTACGCCACGGAGGAGGACTGGCGGGTGTTGTTCTCGTCCGAGTTGATCTGGAACCAGTGGGCGCCGCGGAGCACCGTCGTGCCGGTGTTGAACGGCGTGGTGGGGATGCCGTGTTGGGCGCAGGCCGCCAGCAGGGCGGTGCCGCAGGGGTCCGCGCCCTTGACCGTGCGCAGGGTGACCGGTCCCGAGCGGCCGTGGTGGTCGCCCGGCGCGTCATTGCTCTCCAGCCGCCGGTAGAGGGGAAAGGTGTCGCGGGCACCCCAGCCCGTGCAGCCGGCCGCTTCCCAGGCGTCGAGGTCCTCGGCCGGCGCCCAGAAGGCGATACAGGAGTTGTGCGAGGAGCAGCCGCCGAGCACCTTGGCGCGGGCGTGCCGCATATAGCTGTTGCCGTTCTCCTGCGGCTCGACCGGGTAGTCCCAGTCGTAGCCGGACTCCAGCAGCCCCATCCAGCGGTCCAGGCGCAGCACGTTGTCGTCGCCGACGTCGGAGGGCCCGGCTTCCAGGAGGCAGACGGTGACGGTGGGGTCTTCGCTGAGCCGGGCGGCCACGACGTTCCCGGCGGTACCGCCGCCGACGATCACATAGTCGAACTCTTCAGTGGGCATGGGGAGTTGTCCTCCTTGGATCAGTCGTGCGCCGTGACGGTGACGGGAGTGCCGCTGGCGGCGGGGGTTTCGGCGGTGGCCGGCTGCGCGGCGTGTTCGGCCAGCACGCCGGTGCGATGGCGCTGGACGCACCAGTAGTACGCAAAGCCGCCGGCCGCGACCGCGCCCACGAACAGGACCGCCCCCCAGCGCAGATACCAGTGGTGCGGCGGTGTGGCGTTGTAGACCACGTCCCGGGGCCAGGCGAGGTTGACGATCATTCCGGCGCCCCAGAGGACGGCGAGGAGGTTGACCGGCAGGCCCCAGCGGCCCAGGGTGAACCGGCCGCCGCCGGCCGGCACCCATCGGCCGCGCAGCCTGGCCACCAGCATCGGCCCGGTGACCAGCAGATAGGCGAGGTAGATCATGATGATGCCGATGCTGGTCACCACCGAGAAGATCTGCGGCTGGCGGATGTTGATGAGCAGCACGCCCAGTGAGAGCACCCCCACGATGACCGCGGGCAGGACCGGGGTCTTGAAGCGCGGGCTGACCTTGGCCATCAGCGAGGCGGCGGGCAGGTTGTTGTCGCGGGACATGGCGAACGCGAGCCGGATGGCGGCGGTGTGCACGGCCAGCGCGCAGACGGTGACCGCGATCAGTACGCACCACAGCATGGCCTTGCCGACCGTGTCACCGAGCACGTCCAGGACGACGTACTGGAGGCCGTCGGTGGTCAGCCCCTTACCCGTCAGACTGCGCACGCTCATCATGGCGAGCAGCAGGATCAGCCCGCCGAGCGCGAAGGAGGCGATCAGCGCCCGGAGGATGGCCCGGGGTGCGTTGCGGGACGGGTCGAGGCTCTCCTCGCCGAGCGAGGCCGCGGTGTCGAAGCCGTACATGACGTACGCGGAGGCCAGCGAGGCGGCGAGGAAGGCGCCCAGGTAGCCGGCGTGCTGCCCGGCGCCGGCGTGGTGGGTCTGCAGCACCACGTCCGGGCCGCGCACCACATGGACGGCGAACAGCACGATCAGCACGACGGTGGCGACCAGTTCGATGAAGACGCCCGCGGTGTTGATCCGGGCCATGAGCTTGACGCCGAAGGCGTTGACCAGGGTGGTGAACAGGATCAGCACCGCGGCGAGCACGACGCCGTTGGTGGCGGTGTCGTAGGTGCCGGTGCCGTCGCCGATGAGCTGGAAGTCCGCGGAGATCTTCGGCAGGGTCAGCTGATAGGCGAGCGCCACCGCGGCGAGCGAGACGATCGAGGCGACCAGCATCATCCAGCCGGCCAGCCAGCCGATGTGCGGATTGCCGAGTTTCTTGGCCCAGTTGTAGACCGAGCCGGCGACGGGGTGGCGGGCGGCCAGCTCGGCGAAGGACAGCGCGATCATCAGCTGGCCGGCGAAGACCATCGGCCAGGACCACCAGTAGGCGGGGCCGCCGATCCCGTAGCCGAAGTAGAAGAGCTGGAAAGTGCCGGTGAGGATGGAGATATAGCTGATGCCGGCGGCGAAGGTGTGGAAGTTTCCCAGGGTGCGTTTGAGTTCGGGGCGGTAGCCGAATTCGGCGAGTTCCGTGTCGTCCTGCGTCCCGTCCTTCGGTGACGCTTCGTCAGATGCAGCAGTCACAAGCCTTCCTCCTCAGTCGAACCAGTGCAGCGGCGCGGGAGCGGTGTTGCGCCAGATGTGTTTGATCTCCCGGTACTCCGCCAGGCCGCTGGGACCGAGTTCCCGGCCGGTCCCGGACTGCTTGAATCCGCCCCACTCCGCCTGCGGGAGATAGGGGTGGTAGTCGTTGATCCACACGGTGCCCAGGCGCAGCGCGGAGCTGACCCGGTCGGCCCTGGCCTGGTCGGTGGTCCAGACGGCACCGGCCAGCCCGTAGACGGTGTCGTTGGCGAGCCGTACCGCTTCGTCCTCGTCGGTGAAGCGCTCGACGGTCAGGACCGGTCCGAAGGACTCGTCGCGCACCACGGACATGGCGCCGTGACACTCGTCGAGCACCGTCGGCAAGTAGTAGTACCCGTCGGCGAGTCCGGGGGCGTCGGGCCGGGCGCCACCGCAGCGCAGTACGGCGCCCTCGGCGAGCCCGGCGGCGACATAGGCCTCGACCTTGGCCCGGTGCGCGGCCGAGATCAGCGGTCCGGTGCGGGCCCGGTCGTCGAAGGGGCCGCCGAGCCGGATGAGCCGGGCCCGGCGCACCACCTCGTCGACGAAGCGGTCGTGCAGCGCGTCCTCGACCAGCAGGCGGGCGCCCGCTGAGCAGACCTGGCCGGAGTGGAGGAAGACTGCCGTCAGGGCGTGGTCGACGGCGGTCTCGAAATCGGCGTCGGCGAAGACGATGTTGGGGTTCTTGCCGCCGAGTTCGAGGGCGACGCGTTTGACGGTGCCGGCCGCGGCCGCCATGATCCGCCGCCCGGTGAGCAGCCCTCCGGTGAAGGACACCATGTCCACGTCGGGGTGGTCGGCGAGCGGGGCGCCGGCCTCCGGGCCGGTGCCCAGGACGAGGTTGGCGACGCCGTCGGGCAGCCCGGCTTCCTGCAGCAGGCGGATCAGCGCGATCGCGGTGTGCGGGGTGAGTTCGCTGGGCTTGAGGACGAAGGTGTTGCCGGCGGCGAGCGCCGGGGCGACCTTCCATGCGGTCTGCAGCAGCGGATAGTTCCACGGCGTGATCAGGGCGCAGACCCCGACCGGTTCCTGGATGATGCGGCTGTCGACCCCGGGTGCGCCCGCGTCGACCACCCGGCCGTCCTCGGTACCGGCCAGCCGCCCGAAGTAGCGGAAGCAGGCGGCGATGTCGTCGATATCGGCTTCGCTCTCGACCAGGCGTTTGCCGGTGTCGAGGGACTCGGCGCGGGCCAGCGCCGGCTTGTCACGGAGGAGCAGCCCGGCGACGCGCAGCAGCAGATCGCCGCGCTCGGCGTCCGGGGTGTGCCGCCAGGGGCCCTCGTCGAAGGCGCGCCGGGCGGCGGCGACCGCGTCCAGGGCGTCCTTGCCGCCGCCCTCGTCGACGACCGCGACCAGGCTGCCGTCGGCGGGACAGCGGATCTCCCGGGTCCGCTCGGCGAGCGCGGCCCGCCAGCGGCCGGCGATGAACAGATCAGGCACGCTCGCCCTCCAGGCAGTCGGTGACCCAGTGGTGGAAGGCGCCGATGTGGTGCTCGCTGGGCACCAGCACCCCGCCGGCGCGGTAGGCGCGGGAGCTCATGGCGGGCTGGGTGCGCTCACAGGCCTCGAAGTCCTGGGCGTTGACCCGGTGGAAGAGCTCGACGGACTTGGAGATGTCGGCGCCGGAGTCGACGACCTCGGGCAGATACAGCCAGTCGCACTCGACGACGGTGTGGTCGGGGGCCATCGGGAACATCCGGTGGACGATGACATGGTCCGGGACGAGGTTGACGAACACCTGCGGCCGGACGGTGATCGCGTAGTAGCGGCGGTCCTGGGTGTCCTCGATGCCGGGGAGCCGGCCGAAGCCCTCGGTGCCGTCCACGGTGAATCCGGTGGCTTCCTCGGAGAAGGCCGCGCCGTGGCCGACGTAGTACTGGGCGGCGAGGCCGTCGGCGAACTCCGGGAGAATCTCGGTGAGTTCGGGGTGGATGGTGCCGCAGTGGTAGCACTCCATGAAGTTCTCGATGATGAGCTTCCAGTTGGCGCGCACGTCATAGGTGACGCGCTTGCCGAGGGCGAGCCCTTCGGTGCGGTAGCGGTCGAGGGAGGCGGCGTCGCCCAGCCGCTCGACGGCCGCGCCGATCACGGTGTCCTCGAAGGACGGCGGCTCGTCGGCCAGGCACACCCAGGCGTAGCCGAGCCACTCGCGGAGCGGGACGGTGACCAGACCGCGTTCGGTGCGGTCGATGTCCGGCATCTTCTGCAGGTTGGGGGCGGCCACCAGACGGCCGTCGAGGTCGTAGGTCCAGGCGTGGTAGGGGCACTGGAGGTTGCGGCGGACCTCGCCGGATTCCTCGGTGCACAGCTGCGCGCCGCGGTGCCGGCAGATGTTGAGGAAGGCGCGCAGCCGGCCGGCCCGGTTGCGGGTGATCAGTACGCTCTCCCGGCCGATCCGGACCGTACGGAAGGCGCCGGGCTTTTCCAGGTCGGCGCTGCGCACCGCGCAGAACCACAGCCGCTCGAAGATCTTCTCCTGCTCCTGGCGGAAGATCCCTGGGTCGGTGTAGTAGTGGCCGGCGAGGGTGGCGATCAGGCTCGGGGAGCCGCCGGCCGCGGCCGTGGTGGCGGTGGCCGGCGAGGACTCGGTGTGGGTGGTCGTCATGGCGGTCTCCTCAAGCGGCCGCGGCGGCGGGCCGGCGGGGGTCGAACAGCTCGATGGGGTGCGCGGTGGCCCCGGTCAGCGCGAGATCGGCGACGATCTCGCCGACCACGGGGACGAACTTGAAGCCGTGTCCGGAGAATCCGCAGGCGACGGTCACGGTCTCCGGATGTGCGGGGTGCCGGGTGATCACGAAGTGCTCGTCAGGGGTGTTGGAGTACATGCAGGTGGCGGCCTTGAGGAAGCGGCCGGGGAGGGCGGGGATACGGGGGCTCATCTGGTCGGCCATGGCACTTACCTCGTGGTCGTGCACGGTGCGTTCGATGGTCTCCGGTGTGCAGACGGTGCCCTTGCGGAAGAACGCGACCTTGGCGCCGCCGTCGGGGCCGTCGATCGACGGGAAGCCGTAGATCTGGACGCCCCGGTCGTCCTCCCAGATATAGATCGGGTGCCGCTCGGGGACGAAGGGCGCGGTGCCGCCGTCGGGGGCGAACCAGTACATGACCTGCCGTTCGATGGTGAACGGCACCCCCAGGTCGGTGAGCAGCTGGGGCGCCCAGGCTCCCGGGCAGATCACCAACTGGCCTGCGGTGTAGGTGTTCTCGGGGGTGTGGACGCGGACCCCGGAGCCGCCGGGCAGCTCCTCCCAGCGGGTGACCGGTTCCTCGAAGTGCAGCTCGGCACCGTCCTGGGTGGCGAGCTGCACATGCGCGGCGACGGTGTACTCCGGCCGGACCAGGCCGGCCCGCGCCTCGTAAAGCGCGACCTCGTCGTCGGCGGGGGTGAGGGTCGGGAAGCGGCGTCGGATCTCCTTGGGGTCGAGCATCTCGTGCGGGAGGTCCCATTGGCGGGCGGATTCCAGACTGCCGCTGACGGTACGGCTGTCGGGGCGGCCGATCATCACCCCGCCGCAGAGGGTGGCGATCTCGCGGCCGGTGTCCCGCTCCAGCTTCTCGTAGAGCTCGTAGGAGCGCAGCAGCAGCGGTACGTAGGCGGGGTCCTCGAAGTAGGACTGCCGGGTGATACGGGAACCACCGTGGCTGGAGCCGCGGTTGTGCACCGGACCGAACTTCTCCAGGCCCAGGACCCGGGCGCCGCGGGCGGCGAGATGGTGGGCGGCGGCGCTGCCCATGCCGCCGAGGCCGAGGACGATGACGTCGTAGGTGGGAGCCATGCGGTTGCTCCTTCTGCGTACGGAGGACGAGCGGACCACCGGTGGGACAGGGGTCTACCTGCGGATGCGCTCCATCTGCGGGTCGAAGAGGGGCTCTTGGGCGACGGTCGCGGGGATCTTCTCGCCGAAGTACTCGATGTGGACGGCGGTGCCGGGGGCCGCCGCGGTGGCCGGCAGCCAGGCGTAGGCGATACCCCGGCCGAGGGTGTAGCCGTAGGCGGCGGAGGTGACATAGCCGGCCGGGACGCCGTCGACGTACACCGGTTCCTTGCCGAGGACGACGGCATCGGGGTCGTCGAGGGTGAGACAGCTGAGCTTGCGCGCCGAGGTCTCCTCGCTCAGGCCCTCCAGTGCTTCCCGGCCCAGGAAGTCGCCCTTGGCGGGGCGGACGGCGAAGCCGACACCGGCCTCGTACGGGTGGTGCTCGGTGGTCATGTCATGGCCCCAGGAGCGGTACCCCTTCTCCAGGCGAAGGCTGTTGAAGGCGCTGCGCCCGGCGGCGATCACCCCGTGCTCCCGGCCCGCCTCCCAGAGCGTGTCCCACAGACGCAGCCCCAGGTCGGCGGTGGTGTACAGCTCCCAGCCGAGTTCGCCGACATAGCTCAGGCGCATCGCGGTGACCGGGACATGGCCGAGGTAGGTCTGCTTGGCTCTGAAGTAGCCGAAGGCCTGGTGGGAGAAGTCGTCGCGGGTGAGCGGCTGGACCAGCTCGCGGGCGAGCGGACCCCAGACGCCGATGCAGCAGGTCCCGGAGGTGATGTCGCGGACCTGGACCCCCTCATCGGGGGCGTGCCGCAGCAGCCAGTCGAGGTCGGATCCGCTGTTGGCGCCGACCTGGAAACGGTCCGGGGCGAGCCGGGCGACGGTGAGGTCGGAGCGGATGCCGCCGGTCTCGTCCAGGAGCAGGGTGTAGGTGACCGCGCCCGGCTTCTTCGCGAGGTTGTTGCTGGTCATGCGCTGGAGGAAGGCGAGGGCGCCGGGCCCGGTGACCTCCAGCCTGCGCAGCGGGGTCATGTCGTACAGGGCGACCCTCTCGCGGGTGGCCTTGGCCTCGGCGGCGGCGATCGGCGACCAGAAACGCGCCGACCAGGCGTCCCGCTCGGGGAGCCGGAGCCCCTCCGCGAGCGGGGCGTTGGCCTCGTACCAGTGCGGGCGCTCCCAGCCGCCGCCCTCCAGGAAGTACGCACCGAGCTCCTGCTGCCGTGGGTAGAAGGGGCTGGTGCGCAGCGGCCGCGGCTGCTCCATGGGCTGCAGCGGGTGGATGACGTCATAGACCTCGATGAAGCTCTGGGCGCCGCGGTCGGCGATATAGCCGGGCGAGCGCTGGGCGTCCTCGAAGCGGTAGAGGTCGCATTCGTGGATGTCGACGGCGGGCCGGCCGTCGGTCATCCACTCGGCGACGGCCTTGGCGACGCCCGCGGAGTGGGTGACCCAGACCGCCTCGGCGAGCCAGAATCCGCGCAGTTCGCGGGATTCGCCGAGGACCGGCATACCGTCCGGGGTGAAGGAGAAGACACCGTTGAAGCCCTCGGCCACCCGCGAGGCGCCCAGCGTGGGCAGCAGCCCGACGCTGTCCTGCCAGCTCGGCGCGAAGTCGTCCTCGGTGAAGGGCAGCGAGGAGGGCATCACGGGCGCCTCGTCGAAGGCCGGGACGGTGAAGGGGTCGACGGGCATCGGGCGGTGGGCGTAGGAGCCGATGCCGATGCGGTCGGTGTGCTCGCGGAAGTAGAGGTCGCGGTCCTGGAAGCGCAGGATCGGCTTGCTCGCCTGGGTACGGGGGTCGTTGACGCCGTCGAGTTCGGGCAGCGGCTCGGTGGTGGCGTACTGGTGGGCCAGTGGCAGCAGCGGTACGTCCACCCCGGCCATGGCTCCGATCACCGGGCCCCAGAAACCGGCGGCCGAGACGACATGGTCGGCGGGGAAGGTGCCGCGGTCGGTGACGACGCCGGTGACGCGGCCGTCCTCCCGCTCGATTCCGGTGACGGTGTGCCGCTCCAGGAAGCGGGCGCCGCGGCTCTCGGCACGGGTGATCTGGGCGCGGCAGGCGAGCACCGCGCGGGCCAGGCCGTCGTCGGCGGTGTGGAAGCCGCCGTAGAGCTTGGTCTCGTCCAGCATGGGCCACAGTTGCTTGCACTGCTGTGGGGTGAGCAGTTCACCGCGTACGCCCCAGGAGGCCGCGAGCCCGGCCTTGCGGTGCAGATCGGCCCAGCGGGCCTCGGTGGTGGCGATCTCCAGGCCGCCGACCGGGTGGAAGCAGGGCAGTCCGTCCACGTCGAGGGAGCCGAACTTCTGGACGGTGTAGGCGGCGAACTCGGTCATGGTCTTGGACGGTCCGGTCTGGAAGACCAGGCCGGGTGCGTGCGAGGTGGAGCCGCCGGGAGCCGGCAACGGGCCCTGTTCGAGGACGGTGACCTCGGTCCAGCCGCGGGCGGTCAGCTCGTCGGCGAGAGAGCAACCGACGATGCCGGCACCGATGACAACCACACGGGAACTGTTTGCGGGTGTGCGGGACATGACCCTCCTCCTGCTGGTCGGGGTGGTCTGCGGTGAGTGTGACGCCGTTACAGGACCACGACGGAGCGCAGGACCCGCCCGTCGCGCATCTTGTCGAACGCGGATTCCACCTCGTCCAGGGCGATCGTCTCGGTGACGAAGCCGTCCAGGTCGAGCCGTCCGCTGAGGTAGCGGTCGATGAGCACGGGGAAGTCGCGGCTGGGCAGGCAGTCGCCGTACCAGGAGGACTTCAGGGCGCCGCCACGCGAGAAGAGATCGATGAGCGGCAGCTCGATGCGCATGTCCGGGTCGGGGACGCCGACCTGGACCAGGGTCCCGGCCAGATCACGCATGTAAAAGCCCTGGGCGTAGGTCTCCGGCCGGCCGACCGCGTCGATCACCACATCCGCGCCGTGGCCGCCGGTCAGTCCGCGGACCGCCTCGATGGGGTCCGTGCCACGGGAGTTGACGGTGTGGGTGGCGCCGAAGCGGGTGGCGCCGTCCAGCTTCCGGTCGTCGATGTCGACCGCGATGACCCGGCGGGCGCCGGCGATCGAGGCGCCGGCGATCGCCGCGTTGCCCACCCCGCCACAGCCGATGACGGCGACGGTGTCACCGCTGCCCACCGCGCCGGTGTGCACGGCCGCGCCGTACCCCGCCATCACTCCGCAGCCGATGAGACCGGCGGCTTCGGGGCGGGCGTTGGGGTCGACCTTGACCGCCTGTCCGGCGGCGACCAGGGTCTTCTCGGCGAAGGCTCCGATGCCGAGCGCGGGGGCGAGCGGGGTGCCGTCCTGCAGGGTCATCGGCTGGGTGGCATTGCCGGAGTCGAAGCAGTACCAGGGCCGTCCGCGGCGACAGGACCGGCAGTTGCCGCAGGGCGCCCGCCAGGCGAGGACGACGTAGTCACCGGGGGCGAGACCGGTGACACCGGGGCCGACCGCCTCGATGACACCGGCCGCCTCATGGCCGAGCAGGAAGGGGAATGCGTCGTTGATCGCGCCGTCCCGGTAGTGCAGATCGGTGTGGCAGACCCCGCAGGCCTGCACGGCGACGAGCACTTCTCCCGGGCCGGGATCCGGCACCAGAATCGTCTGCAGCTCGACCGGTGCGCCTTGTTTCGCCGCGACGACGGCACGGACTTCGTGTGGCATGCCCTACCCCTCAGTGTTGCGCAGTGCACGACTGGTTGCGCGATGAGAGACATAGTGGGAACGCCGGATCGGCAGCGTCAAGGGGTACGGGCCAGCTCTTGGTAAAGGACTTGTTACGCCCCTGGACACAGCCGCGGGGCCGGATCATCCGCTCCGGCCCCGCATGGATTCTCGCCCCCGTCACCAGGTCAACAGGCGTACCCCATCCGCCGCGACAGCTCCTCGGCAGCGGAAACGGTGCCCTTGACGACCTCGGGCAGCCGCTCGTCGTCCAGCCGGTAGGCGGGCACCGACACGCTGAGCGCCCCGATCACCGAGCCGTCGTGCGACCGCACCGGCGCCGCGACCGCGCGCAGCCCGAGCTCCAGTTCCTCGACCGCCACCGCGAAGCCACGCTCGACCACTGCGGCGAGCTCACGGCGCAACGCGGCGGGCGAGGTGACGGTCCGCTCGGTCAGCCGCGGCAACTTCCGTGCCAGCACGGCCTCCCGGACCGGGGCGGGCTGATAGGCGAGCAGCGCCTTGCCGCTGGAGGTGGCGTGCAGCGGCGTCCGCCGGCCGAGCCAGTTCTGTGCGGTGACCGACGCCGGGCCGCGTGCCTGCATGATGTTGACGGCGGCATCGCTCTCCAGCACCGCGATGTTGACCGTCTCCCCCAGCTCGTCGGCCAGCTCCCGGCAGACCTCCGCCCCCTCCTGCGAGATGTCCAGCCGAACGGCCGCCGCGCCGGCCAGCCACAGCACCCCGGCCCCGAGGAAGTACTTGCCGCGTTCCTGCTCCTGCCCGACCAGCCCGCGGTTCTCCAGCACGCCCAGCAGCCGGAACGCGGTCGACTTGTGGACGCCCAGCTCATCGGCGATCTCGGTCACCCCGGCCTCGCCGTGCCGCGCCAGGATTTCCAGTACGGTCACGGCCCGGTCCACCGACTGCACGGCGCTGCCCGGCCCTTTCGGCGGCTTGCCCTCCGCCCGCGCCTCCACGCTGTCCGTCATCTGTTGGATCTCACCACCTGGCAACCCGGCCGAGGCTCGGGTTTCGAAGGACCGGCAATTCCGGGGATCGCTTGACGCAGCCGCTCCCCATCTGGATTCTGTTGCGCATAGCGCTTCATCGTGCGCACCGCGAAACTCGATGATACCGAACAGTAACAGGGGGGTCCTGTGATTCCTGTCTGCCCTCTCGCCGACCTGCCGACAGGCGAGTCCGTACGCATCGACACCGCACCTCCGATCGCCGTCTTCAACGCCGACGGGCAGCTGTACGCCATCGACGACACCTGCACCCACCAGGACGCCTCGCTGTCGGACGGCTGGCTGGAAGGGTGTCTGGTCGAATGCCCGCTGCACGCCGCTTCATTCGATCTCCGCACCGGAGCGGCGACCTGCCTGCCCGCCCGCCGGGCCGTGCGCACCCACCCCGTGACCGTCGAGGACGGCATGATCTACATCCACCACGCCGCCGAGGAGGGCACCGCCGCATGAAGTCGGTCGCTGTCATCGGGGCCTCGCTGGCGGGCCTGTACGCCGCGCGGGCCCTGCGTTCCCAGGGATTCGACGGCCGCCTGGTGATCGTCGGGGACGAGTGCCACCGCCCCTACGACAGGCCCCCGCTGTCCAAGGACTTCCTCACCGGCGCCACCGCCGACCAGGGTCAACTGGCCCTGGCCGACGCCGAGGAGATCGCCGAGCTGGACGCCGAATGGCTGCTGGGCACCCGGGCCACCGGGCTCGACACCGGCGGGCGCACGGTGCTTCTCGACGGCGGCCGGACCCTGACCACCGACGGCGTGGTCCTCGCCACCGGCGCCACCCCACGCCTCCTGCCCGGCCCGGTACCCGCCGGAGCACACACCCTGCGCACCCTCGACGACGCCCAGGCGCTCCGCGCGGAACTGGCATCGGCGCCGGTCCGGGTCGTGGTGATCGGCGGCGGCTTCATCGGCGCCGAGGTCGCCTCGTCCTGTGCCACCCTCGGCCATGACGTCACCGTGGTCGAGGCCGCCCCGCTCCCGCTCGTCCCCCAACTCGGCAACACGATGGCCGAGATCTGCTCCGCCCTCCATGCGGACCACGGCGTCACGCTGCTCACCGGAACCGGCGTCGCCCGGCTGCACAGTGGCGGCCGCGAGAACCGCGTCACCGGCGTCGAGCTGACCGATGGCCGGCTGCTCCCCGCGGAGGTGGTCGTCATCGGCATCGGGGTACGCCCCCGCACCGACTGGCTGGCGGACTCCGGGCTGCCGCTCGACGACGGTGTGCTCTGCGACGCGGGCTGTGCCACCCCGCTGCCCGCCATCGTGGCCGTCGGCGACGTCGCCAGGGTGAACGGCGCCCGCGCCGAGCACTGGACCAGCGCCACCGAACAGGCCGCCGTCGCGGCGCAGAACCTGCTGGCCGGCAGCACCGTCGCCACCCACCGGAGCCTGCCGTACTTCTGGTCCGACCAGTACGGCGTACGCATCCAGTTCGCCGGCCGCCGGCTGCCGACCGACACCCCACGCATCCTCGAAGGCTCCCCCGACGACCGCAGGTTCCTCGCCTGTTACGAACGGGACGGGCGCACCACCGCGGTGCTCGCCCTCAACCGTCCGCGCCCCTTCATGCGACTCCGCCGCGAACTCGCCCGCGCCACCCAGCCGGCCACCACCTGACCTCCGCCCAGGAAGGCGCCGTCCCATGCCGCTTCCCGACAACTCCCGCTCTTTGCTGCACCGTTCGCTCCATGAGCTCGACCCCGACGTCGCCGCCGCCGTCGACGCCGAACTCCACCGCCAGCAGTCCACCCTCGAAATGATCGCCTCGGAGAACTTCGCCCCCGTCGCC
>NZ_JBSHAW010000063.1:0-37437 GCF_053611685.1 Streptomyces sp. NPDC054786
TGCGTTTCCGACTCTATCAGATCCTTGCGGGCCCGATTTTCGCCGGTGCGTTTCCGCCTTTCGGCTTCTTCGCGTTTCCGACTCTACCAGACCCGGTTTCGTTTCGATTCCGGTTCCGATTTCCGTCGGAGGTTCGCCTCGGAGCAGTTATTCACTGCTGCCCTTTCGGCGTGGTTACTACTTTAGCGGTTTTCCCTGGCGACTCATAATCGAGGCGGCTGGACCGAATTTCGGCAACGCGAAATTGGACCCGTTAGGGAACCGATCGGAGTAGTTGGTTGTGCCGCCTGGCGGTCTGCGCAAATAGCGCTGCCCGTCTCCAGCGGCTCGGGCTACGTTAGGCGGTTCGCGATACAGAGTCAAGTAGCGGTGGTGGTGCGGCGTCGGGGGACGTGGGGCCGGTAGCGGCTGACGGTGGGGTCGTCTGCGATCCAGTAGCGCCAGGGGTGGTCGGCACCGGCGCCGCCGACGCCGGTGCGCGGGCCGTTGCGGACCAGTTCGGGAGCGGGCGGGCTGCCGTGCAGTACGGAGAGCGGGGCGGTGCCGCCGGTGCACAGGTCGGTGCCGTCGAGGGTGCGGTCGATGTCGAGGGCGGTGGCCAGGCGGGCCGGGCCCTGGGCCAGTTCTTTGGCGCTGCGGGCCTTGGGGCGGCGGCCGGCTGCCAGTTGCGCGCCGGTGAGGATCTCGCCGGCGCGCAGGAGGACACCGCTCGCCTTGTCCTCGGGGCCGCAGACCGTGTTGAGGCTGAACCACATCCCGTAGATGAAGTACACGTACGCATGGCCGGGCGGGCCGAACATGGTGGCGTTGCGTGCGGTGCGGCCCCGGTAGGCGTGCGAGCCGGGGTCGGTCTCGCCGTCGTACGCCTCGACCTCGGTGAGCCGGAGTTCGATCGGACCGTCGGGGGTGTTGCGGCGGAGGATGCGGCCCAGCAGGTCGGGGGCCACGTCCACAACGGGACGGTCGAAGAAGTCGTGGGTGAGCGGCATACGTTCCGGTACGTCGGTCATGCGGACCGAGAGTAGTGCAGCCGTTTGGGAGGGCGGCTGGCCATGGGGACCTCGGGGTTGGGAAGGTGTGGCCCGTGGAACCGGGTCGTACGGTTTCGCGTTCGTAGGAATCAAGCCGAGAGCTCGGCGTGCAATACACAGCACAGGCGGTTCCGCCTGGGGAGGACGAGCATGGGATTCAAGAAGCTGCTGGCGAGCCTGGGCGCCGGAGGTGCGTCCGTGGAGACGGTGCTCTTCGAGGAGAACGTCGTCCCCGGTGGGGTCGTACAGGGCGAGGTGCGGATCCAGGGCGGGTCCGTGGCCCAGGACATCCAGGGTTTGTCCGTCGGACTGCAGGCGCGCGTCGAGGTCGAGAGCGGCGACGAGGAGTACAAGCGGAACATCGAGTTCACCAAGGTGCAGGTGGGCGGTGCCTTCGCGGTGCAGCCGGGTGCGGCGCACACCGTGCCGTTCGGGCTGGAGATTCCGTGGGAGACGCCGATCACCACATTCCTGGGGACGCATCTGCACGGGATGAACGTCGGGGTGACGACGGAGCTGGCGATCGCCCGTGCGGTGGACTCCGGTGACCTCGACCCGGTGAACGTGCACCCGCTGCCGGCGCAGCAGGCGATCCTGGATGCGTTCGGGCGGCTCGGGTTCCGGTTCAAGGCCGCCGACCTGGAGCAGGGGCGCATCCGGGGGACGCGGCAGCGGCTGCCGTTCTACCAGGAGATCGAGTTCCATGCGCCGCAGCAGTACCGCGGGCTCAACCAGGTCGAGCTGTCGTTCGTGGCGGACGACCGGGAGATGGACGTCGTCCTGGAGATGGACAAGAAGCCGGGGCTGTTCAGCGAGGGGTCGGACACCTACCGGTCGTTCACGGTCGGGCTGAACGACTTCGAGGGGACCGACTGGGCGGGTTACCTCAACCAGTGGCTGGCGGAGGTCGGCGGTAAGCGGAACTGGCTCTAACCTGGCCGGACAAGGTGTCAGCAAGCGACCAGGAGGTGTTGCAGTGTCCGAGCTGAAGCGGCGGCCGCTCCCGCACGATTTCCATCCGCCGGTGCCAGAGTTCACGGTGCTGAGCGACGAGGTGGAGCCGGGCGGGACGCTGCGGCCGGAGCAGGTCTTCGCCGAGGGGAACCGTTCACCGCAGTTGCGGTGGGAGGGGGCACCCGCGGGGACGAGGAGCTACGCCGTCACCTGCTACGACCCGGACGCGCCGACGGGCAGTGGTTTTTGGCACTGGTCGCTGTTCGACATTCCGGCATCGGTGACGGAGCTGCCTGCCGGTGCCGGGTCCGGGGACATGAAGGGGCTGCCCGAGGGCGCCGTGCATGTCCGTAACGACTACGGCACCCGGGACTTCGGGGGCGCGGCGCCGCCGCCCGGGGACGGTCCGCACCGCTATGTGTTCACGGTGTACGCGGTGGACCAGGAGAAGCTCGGTCCGGATGCCGAGGCCTCGCCCGCGGTGGTGGGCTTCAACCTGCGGTTCCACACGCTCGGGCGGGCCCAGCTGATCGCCGAGTACGAGGTGCCCGCGGCGGGCTGAGCGCCGTAATTCCGTTGCGCCCCGGCGCTTCTCGCACGCAGAGTGGTTCCCGTGCCGCCGCCCCGTAAGAAGGGCGTCGGGCAGCAGGTACCGCAGTGGCGGGAGCGGCGGGGCGCAGGTGTGTCGCCCGCCTCCCCCATGTCGTAAAGGCATGGAAGGTGCCCCCATGCGGAGCCCGGACTTGTGTCGGGTGTCCTCGCCGGCTGCCGTCGCTCCGGGTCTCGCGTATTTCACGGGGGTGGGACCCGGAGCGCACTCTTTTCGCGGCCCGTGAGGCGCCGCCGATCACTCCCTTTTCATCTGCCGATCGTCCTCCATTTCCCTTGTGGCATGCGGAAATTGCGTTGTTCGGGGAATACCTGCCGCTGCACAGTGGAGCAGCTTCGCCGCGGGGGCGAAGCGGGTCCGGGAGGTGGACGGGATGCGCGAGACGCTGGTGCTGAATGCGAGCTTCGAGCCGCTGTCAACGGTGTCGCTGCGACGTGCGGTGGTGCTGGTCATGCAGGACAAGGCGGTCGTCGAGCACGCTCACCCGGGTCTGCGGATCCGTGCCGCTTCGGTGGACATACCGGTGCCGCAGGTGATCAGGCTCAGCAGGTACGTACGGGTGCCGTTCCGAAGACGGGCGCCATGGTCGCGTCGGGGTGTGCTGGTGCGTGACCAGCACCGGTGTGCGTACTGCGGGCGCCGGGCGACGACCGTGGACCATGTCGTGCCGCGGTCGCACGGCGGTGAGGACACCTGGCTGAATACCGTCGCCTCGTGTGCGGAGGACAACCACCGCAAGGCGGACCGTACGCCCGAGCAGGCGGGGATGGATCTGCTGCGGCGGCCGTTCGAGCCGACGCCGGCGGATGCGCTGCTGTCGACGCTGGGAGTGTCGGTGCGGGACGGGCTGCCGGAGTGGCTGGCGCTGCCTGCGTAGCGCGGGCCCGGCCCGCCTGCCGTCCGGGCCGTCACCCGACTCGCCTTATTTGAGGAGGAGTTGGGTGATGGCCAGCAGGCCGACGACGACGATGACGGCGCGCAGGGCGGTGGGCGGCAGGCGGCGGCCCACCTTCGCGCCGAGCTGGCCGCCGACGGTGGAGCCGAGCGCGATCAGGCCGACGGCGGCCCAGTCGAAGTGCGCGACGAAGAGGAAGAAGACCGCGGCGACGCCGTTGACGATCGCGGCGAGGACGTTCTTGAGGGCGTTGAGGCGCTGCAGGTCGTCGTGGAGCAGCAGGCCCATCAAGGAGAGGTAGAGCACCCCTTGGGCGGCGCCGAAGTAGCCGCCGTAGGCGCTGGCGAGGAGCAGCCCGACCAGCAGGGCGATGCCGCCGTCGCGGTGGGCGGTGGTGCCGGTGCGCTCGCGGCGGGCGCGGAGCGCGGCGGCCAGCTTGGGCTGGGCGATGACGAGTACGAGCGCGACCGCGATCAGAGCGGGGACGATCGTGTCGAAGGCCTTGGAGGGCAGAGCGAGAAGCAGCATCGCGCCGGCCAGACCGCCGACGAGGGCGGTGAGGCCGAAGCGGAGGATCCGGCGGCGCTGGCCGACGAGTTCGCGGCGGTAGCCGATGGCGCCACTGATGGAACCGGGCACCAGGCCAAGGGTGTTGGAGACGTTGGCCGTGACGGGTGGCAGGCCGAAGGCGAGCAGCACCGGGAAAGTGATCAGGGTGCCGGACCCGACGACGGTGTTGATCGTCCCGGCGCCGATTCCGGCGGCGAGGACAGCGACGGCTTCCCAGATGGTCACGCGGATTCCCCCCTGGTACATGATCGGTACGGTTCCGCCCGATCATGCACCAGGGGGCCGGCCGTGTCAGTCGATGGGGGGCGCTTCGCGGTTCGGCGAGCTGGGCTTGGGGATGGAGCCGCCGCCGGTCGGCGGGGCGAAGTTGCCGAGGGCGCCGCCGAGGCCCTTGAGGGCGTCGCCGATCTCGCTGGGCACGATCCAGAGCTTGTTGGCGTCGCCCTCGGCGATCTTCGGGAGCATCTGGAGGTACTGGTAGGAGAGCAGCTTCTGGTCCGGGTCCCCGGCGTGGATCGACTCGAAGACCACCCGGATCGCCTGGGCTTCGCCCTCGGCGCGCAGGGCCGCGGCCTTGGCCTCGCCTTCGGCGCGCAGGATCGAGGACTGCTTCTCACCCTCGGCGGTGAGGATCTGGGACTGCCGGACACCTTCGGCCTGGAGGATGGCGGCGCGCTTGTCACGGTCGGCGCGCATCTGCTTCTCCATCGAGTCCTGGATGGAGGTCGGCGGCTCGATGGCCTTGAGCTCGACGCGATTGACGCGGATGCCCCACTTGCCGGTGGCCTCGTCGAGGACGCCGCGCAGCGCCGCGTTGATCTCCTCGCGGGAGGTCAGGGTCCGTTCGAGGTCCATGCCGCCGATGATGTTCCGCAGGGTGGTGACGGTGAGCTGCTCGATGGCCTGGATGTAGCTGGCGACCTCGTAGGTCGCGGCACGGGCGTCGGTCACCTGGTAGTAGATGACGGTGTCGATGTTCACGACCAGGTTGTCCTGGGTGATCACCGGCTGCGGCGGGAACGGCACGACCTGTTCGCGGAGGTCGATGCGGTTGCGGATGGAGTCGATGAACGGGACGACGATGTTCAGGCCCGCGTTGAGGGTGCGGGTGTAGCGGCCGAAGCGTTCGACGATGGCGGCGCTCGCCTGCGGGATGACCTGGATCGTTTTGATGAGTGCGATGAACACGAGCACCACCAGGATGATCAGGACGATGATGATCGGTTCCACAGCGGCTCCCGTGCCCTTCGTTGCTGGTCCGTGCCGGTCGGTGACCGGCTTGCCGTTGATCAGTCTTTCAGAGTCGTGGCTCGTCGCGCAGCGTGTTCGGGTCAGATGACGACGGCGGTGGCGCCTTCGATCTCGACGACGTCGACCTGCTGGCCGGGCTCGTAGACCTGACTGCCGTCGAGGGAGCGGGCGGACCAGACCTCGCCGGCGAGCTTGATACGGCCGCCGACTCCGCCGTCGACCCGCTCCAGGACCGTGGCGGTCTTGCCCTTGAGCGCGTCGATGCCGGACGCCAGTTGGGGGCTCTGGCCGCGGTGGCGGTTGGCGAGGGGGCGTACGACGGCGATCAGCGCCACCGATACGGCGGCGAACACGAGGAATTGCAGGACGGTGCCGCCACCGAGGCCTGCAGTGACGGCACCGGCGACGGCACCGACCGCGAGCATCCCGAATTCGGGCATCGCGGTCACGACGAGAGGAATACCCAGCCCTACGGCGGCGATCAGCCACCACACCCATGGATCCACGGCTTCATGGTAGATCCGTGCGGCGGCCCGGGACAGGGCGCGATCGGTCAGCGAGGGGAAGCACGCGCTGCCGCGACGGGGATCTCCCGGACGGAGCCCCGGAGGCTCCTTGAGGGGTGGCGGTCGGACCGTCAGGTCAGGGGCAGGCCCTGCGCGGTCCAGCGGTCGTTTCCGTTGCGCTCGACGATCAGCGGGAGACCGAAGCAGTGGGAGAGGTTGCTGGAGTTCAGCTCGAGTTCGAGGGGGCCGGCGGCCAGTACCTTGCCCTGACGGATCATCAGGACGTGGGTGAAGCCCGGGGCGATCTCCTCGACATGGTGGGTGACCATGATCATCGAGGGGGCGTACGGGTCGCGGGCGAGGCGGCCGAGGCGGCGCACCAGGTCCTCGCGGCCGCCGAGGTCGAGACCGGCGGCCGGCTCGTCCAGCAGGAGCAGCTCGGGGTCGGTCATCATGGCGCGGGCGATCAGGGTGCGCTTGCGCTCGCCCTCGGAGAGGGTGCCGAACTTCCGGTCGAGGTAGGCGGTCATGCCGAGGCGGTCGAGGAAGGCGCGGGCCCGCTGCTCGTCGATGTCCTCGTAGTTCTCCTGCCAGCTGGCCGTCATGCCGTACGCGGCGGTGAGCACGGTCTGCAGGACGGTCTGGCTGCGCGGCAGCTTGTCGGCCAGCGCGATGCCGGCGATGCCGATGCGCGGGCGCAGATCGAAGACGTCGACCTTGCCGAGCTGCTCGCCGAGGATCGACGCGCTGCCGGAGGTCGGGAAGAGGTAGCTGGAGGCGACGTTCAGCAGGGTGGTCTTGCCGGCGCCGTTGGGGCCGAGGATCACCCAGCGCTCACCCTCCTTCACCGACCAGGAGACCTGGTCCACCAGAGCCCGTCCCTCGCGGACCACGGATACGTCCACCAGCTCCAGCACATCGCTCATGAGCGCGTTGTCTCCCATTGCTTCTCGGTCGTCGCGTACACCTGTAGGCGCAGCCCCCTGCAAACCTACGCCACTCAATGTCAGTGCTCTTCCCTAGGCTGGGGAGCATGCTCGATGAACCACGTTCAGGACGGCTTGCGGCATGGGGAAATGCCCTTTTGGCCGGACTTGTCTCACCTGATGAAGCCGCGCATCGGATCGCGGACGACGATGCGGTGCACCGCGTGGAGGGCCTGCCCGGGGAGGAGGCGCAGGTCGGGCTGACGCTCGCGCTGGGGCGGCTGCGGACGCTGGGGGCGACCGGCCTGCGGGTGGCCCTGCCGGTGCCCGGACATCCGCTGGGGCTGTGCGGACCGCCGGAATTCAACGCGCGGGCGCTGGAGGCCGAGGAGGCGGTGCTCGCCTCGGGGGCCGGACTGGGGCTGATTCCGGAAAGGTACGAGGCCGGGCCGGAGGGTGGTGCCGGGCCCGATGTGCATGTGGAGGTGGTCTGGCGCTGTCTGCCGGTACGGGACGCGCCGCCGGCCGACGTGCCGTCGCTGGGCGAGGCCGAGCGGGAGCTGGCGGAGGCGCTGCGGGACGCGACCGAGCTGCTCTCGAAGCTGGATGTGGCCGGGGCCGGCCCGGTGGCGCAGGCGGCGCTGGAGGCGTACCGGGCGCGGGCCGAGGCCGGCCGGCAGGTGCTGGCTCCCGGGTACCCGCCGCGTGCGGTGCGGGTATTGGAGCTGGCGCAGCGCGTCGGTGCGCTCATCGATATCGCGCAACAGGCCGGCGGGGACGGCAGGGAGCACGGTGCGGCGGTGAGTTCGTCCGAGATCGCGGCCCGCGCCGAGGCGCTGCGGCCGGTGGAGCGTACGGCCCGGCGGGCGCAGGTGGCGGCGTACAACTCCGCGGTGGAGGAGAGGGAGCGGCACCGGGGGTGAACGGAGCAGGCCCCGCCGGACCATTGTGTGGTCGACGGGGCCCTCGCCGAACGGGGCCGGACAGCTCTGGGCAGGCAAGCTGTTCAGCCCGGCTCGGACAACCTCAGTTGTTCGCGGTGAAGTTGCCGAAGGCGGGGTTGAGCGCACCGATGACGGTGGCGGTGTTGCCGGTGGCGTTCACGGGCACGTGCACGGGGACCTGGGCGAGGTTGCCCGAGCCGATGCCGGGGGAAAGCGTGGCCGTGCCGTCGGCCTGCGCGCCACTGGTCGCGAAGGCGGATCCAGTAGCCGCACCGAGGGCGATCCCGGTGGCGGCGAGGACGAGGGCGGCCTTCTTGGCGGTGTTCATGGGGGCGTGTTCCTCACGTGGTGGCACAGAGCCGGAAACCGGAAAGACGATGGCGGAGGGAGGGGGACCGGCCGCGCGTCGAAGGGGTGACGGGGCCGGTCGGGGCCGACCCGCGCGGACCATGGCGTCGCGCGGGTCAGACGGGGTCCTGCGGGCGGCCTGCGCTCAGAAGTTGACGCAGGGGTTGCCGAAGGTGGGGTTGAGCGCGCCGATGGCGGTGACGGTGAGGCCGCAGGCGTTCACGGGGACGTGCACCGGGGCCTGGATGACATTGCCGGAGACGATGCCCGGAGAGTGCACCGCGCCGCCCTGCGCCTGCGGGGAGTGGGCGGAGGCGACACCGGCGCCCGCAAGGGCGAGACCGCTCGCCACCATGGTGAGGACCGCTGCGCGCTTGATGTTCTTCACTTCTGTAGCTCCTCGTTGCCGTTGCCGTGGCCAGCCGCCACGACTGCACTGGACAACGGCAGGGACCGGGAAGGGATACGCCGAATGGGCTACAGCTACACGACAGTATGAATCTCGGATCTGAAGACGACGTTCCGGTTGCGTCATCGCCGTACGGGGCACCGTGGTACACCGGCGCTCCCGTACGGGCGATCAGGCCCCGATGCCGTGCCGTACGGCCCACAGCGCGGCCTGTGTCCGGTCGGCGAGGTCGAGCTTCATGAGGATGTTGGAGACATGGGTCTTGACGGTCTTCTCGGACAGCACCAGCGCACGGGCGATCTCGCGGTTGGAGCGGCCGTCCGCGATCAGGCCGAGCACCTCGCGCTCGCGGTCGGTGAGGGAAGTCCCGCGCCCCTGGCCGCTGTTGTTCTCTTCCTGGGTGAGCAGTGCGCCGGCCACCTCGGGCTGCAGCAGGACATGGCCCGCGTGGACGGAGCGGATGGCGCCGGCCAGCGCCTCCGGGTCGATGTCCTTGTAGACATAGCCGGCCGCGCCCGCGCGCAGCGCCGGGACGACGGTGCGCTGTTCGGTGAAACTGGTGACCACCAGCACCCGCGCGGGGTTGTCCAGTTCGCGCAGCCTGCGGAGCGCCTCGATGCCGTCCATGCCGGGCATCTTGACGTCCATCAGGACGACGTCCGGGCGCAGCTCCTCGGCGGCGGCGATGCCCTCGGCGCCGTCGGAGGCCTCACCCACCACCTCGATGTCGTCCTGGACCTCAAGGAATGTCCGCAGCCCACGGCGCACGACCTGGTGGTCGTCGACGAGCAACACGCGGATCGCCAGTCCGCCGCCGGACGTCCGCAGCCCGGAGCCCGCCCCTGCTTCGTCCCGGGGGATCCCCATCGCACCGTCCCTGTCCTTGTCAGCCACCGGGCACCTCCATCTCGACAGTGGTGCCCTTACCGGGCTCCGATTCCACGGTGAGCTGCCCGCCGACGCCGCTGGCGCGGTCACGCATGGAGACCAGGCCCAGGTGGCGGCCGGCCCGGCGGACCGTGCCGGGGTCGAAACCACAGCCGTCGTCGGCGACCCGCAGCAGCGCGCCCTGGCCGTTGCGGGTGAGGGTCACCTCGACATGGCCGGCGCCGGAGTGCCGCAGGGCGTTGTGCAGCGCCTCCTGGGCGACCCGGAGCATCGCCTCCTCCTGGGCGGCGGGCAGCGCCCGGACGCAGTGGGCCGCGAAGGTGACGCGCGCGGAGTGGGCCCGGTCCAGGACCTGGGCCTGGGAGCGCAGGGTGGCGGCCAGGCCGTCCTCGTCCAGGGCGGCGGGCCGCAGTTCGACGACGGCGGCCCGCAGTTCGTCGGCGGCCTCCGCGGCCAGCGCGGCGACCTGGTGCAGCTCGTCCTTGGCGCGCTCCGGGTCACGGTCGACCAGGGCGGTGGCGGCCTGGGCGGTGAGGCGGAGCGAGAAGAGCTTCTGGGCGACCGCGTCGTGCAGCTCGTGGGCGATCCGGGCGCGCTCCCCGGCAATGGTCAGCTCGCGGCTGCGCTCGTAGAGGCGGGCGTTGGTCAGCGCGATGGCGGCGTGCTGGGCGAGTATCCCGAGCAGCCGCTCGTCCTCCTCGGTGAAGCGGCAGCCGCCCCCGTGGGACGGAGGGGGCTCGGGGCAGCGCTTGTTGGCCAGGAAGAGGGCGCCGAGGATCTCGTCGCCGTCGGCGACCGGCAGGCCGAGGAAGTCGGACATGTCCGGGTGCGCCGCCGGCCAGCCGCCGAAGCGCGGGTCCGCACGGACGTCGGCGAGCCGCTCGGGGGTGGCGTGGTGCAGCATCGCGGCGAGGATGCCGTGCTGGCGGGGCAGCGGGCCGATGGCCTTCCACTGCTCGGCGCTGACGCCGTCCACCACGAACTGGGCGAAGCCGCCGTGGTCGTCGGGCACACCCAGGGCGGCGTACTCGGCGTCCAGCAGCTCGCGGGCCGAGGCCACGATCGTCTTGAGGACGTCGCGCACCTCCAGATGCCTGCTCATCGCCAGGATCGCGGTGCTCACCGCGGGGATCCCGGCTCCCGGTCCGTTGGTCATGGCATCACCGTACCGGCGGGGCGACCAGGCCGTATCGGTCCGATGACGGCCGCCGCCTACGCCCACCGGCCTAGGCCGAATGCCCTGGCCATGGCCGGTCCGGCGCCCGACGTCCGCGGGGCGGCGGCGTTCCTACGGTGAGGGCGAGGCCGGGATCCCGGCCCGGACCGGGAAGGGGACGTGATCATGCCGGTGGCGATCATCACGGGGGCATCGAAGGGGCTGGGCCGGGCGCTTGCCGCAGCGCTGGCCGTACGGGGCTGGGATCTGGTCGTGGACGCCAGGTCGGCCGGGCCGCTGGCGGACGCGGCGCGGGAGCTGCGCGGGACGGGGGTGCGGGTGGTCGCGCTGCCCGGGGATGTGACGGACGGCGGGCACCGGGCGGCGCTGGTGGCCGCGGCCGGTGGGCTGGGCGGGCTCGATCTGCTGGTGAACAACGCGAGCGCGTTGGGGGCCGAGCCGCTGGTGCGGCTGGCGGACCATCCGCTGGACGGGCTGCGGGCGGCGCTGGAGGTGAATGTGGTGGCACCTCTCGGACTTATCCAGGAGGCTTTGCCGCTCTTGCGTACTTCCTCCTACCTGCCCTCGTATGAGGAAGAAACCCCTTATATAGGGAACGCTCCTTTTATAGGGGATGCCGGAAATGGCAAGGCGTACGATTCACGCCCTTACATCGATAATGCCCGAAATGCCGGATCGTCCGATTCGCCCCCTTATGAAGGGATAGATTCTGTAGCCATCGGGGCGAATAGGACAAACGTCACGGCGGGTGGGGCAGTGCTCAACATCAGCTCGGACGCGGCCGTCGAGGCGTACCCGACCTGGGGCGGCTACGGGGCGGCGAAGGCGGCGCTGGACCAGCAGTCGGCGGTGCTCGCGGTGGAGGAGCCGGGGCTGCGGGTGTGGTGGGTGGACCCGGGCGACATGCGGACCGGTCTGTACGCGGCCGCCGTACCGGACGAGGACGCCGCCGGCCGGCCGCTGCCCGCGACGGTGGTCCCCGGGCTGCTGCGCCTGCTGGACGGCAAGGCCCTCAGCGGGCGGTACCACGCGGCGGCCGGGGCGGCCGCCGCCGACGGGGCGGGCCCGCGGTGATCGCGGAGGCGCTGCAGGTCCCGGAGGAGCTGTCGGCCGGTGTTCCGGCCGAGCAGCGGGGGCCGGGCCTGGGCCGGGATGCCGTACGGCTGATGGTGAGCCGGGGCGCGGCCGAGGTCGGCCATCACGTCTTCGGCGAGCTGCCGGATCTGCTGACGGCCGGGGATGTGCTGGTGGTGAACACCTCGCGGACGCTGCCGGCGGCGGTGGACGGCCGGGTCGGGGACGGCCGGGGGCGCGGCGAGCCGGTGGTGGTGCACTTCTCGACGCGGGCGGACCGGTGGCATCCGGCGGGACGGCCGGCGGACGGCTGCTGGGCCGTGGAGCTGCGGAGTCCGGACGGCCGGGGCAGCACCCGGCCCCGGGCGGGCGGCCCGGCCGGCACGGTGGTCCGGCTGCCCGGCGGGGCGCGGCTGCTGCTGGAGGCCCCGCTGGATCCCGGGAGCGCGCGGCTGTGGTGGGCGCGGGTGGCGGGCGCGGAGGTGCCCGAGCTGATGCGGCGCCACGGGCGGCCGATCCGCTACGGCTACACGGACCGGGATCAGCCGCTGGCCGCGTACCAGACGGTGTTCGCGGTGGACTCCCCCGGCGCCGGCAGCGCGGAGATGCCGAGTGCCGCCCGGCCCTTCACCGCCGCACTCGTGGCGCGGCTGGTCAGCAGGGGCGTGCAGTTCGCGCCGGTCTCGCTGCATACGGGGGTCGCCTCGGCGGAGGCGTTCGAGCCGCCGTATGCGGAGCGGTTCATGGTGCCGCCGGCCACGGCATGGCTGGTGAACGCCGCGCGGGCCCGGCGCAGAGCGGCGGCACGGCGGCACCGTCCGTCGCGGGGCGCCCCGGCCGGGCGGATCGTGGCGGTGGGGACCACGGCCGTACGGGCCCTGGAGTCGGCGACCGGCAGGGACGGGCGGGTGCGGGCCGCGGCCGGCTGGACGGAACTCGTGGTGACGCCGGAGCGCGGGGTGCGGGCGGTGGACGGCCTGCTCACCGGGCTGCACGAGCCCACCGCCTCCCATCTGCTGATGCTGGAGGCGGTGGCGGACGGGGAGGTGCTGGGGCGCGCCTACGCGGCGGCGGTGCAGCGGCGCTATCTGTGGCATGAATTCGGCGATCTGCATCTCGTGCTGCCGGACTGAGGTCCGGACCGGGTCCGGGGCCGGAGCCGGACCTCAGTCCGGCAGCACGGTCCCGGACCCCGTCCGGGACACGGTGGGTGCCGCACTCGGCGAGGCGCTGGACGCCCGCCCGGTGCGGTTCCGCCGGGAAGACCTGGAGCCGCCGCCAGGAGGGCCTGGAGCGGGCGCCGGCGTGAAGGCGCGCGGTGATTCCGGTAGGACCCTCGGGTCCCGGAATGCGAAGTGCCTGAGGTGATCCCGCGAGTCGCGCTATCGACGCTTGGTGGAGTTCCGACGCATACGGACTGTGCATTTGCAATTACGTCCGGCGAGACAAACTTCTTCTCAGTGTGACGCCGCGCATAGGACGCAGGTCACTTACGAGCCGGGTTAGTGGACCCCCCAATACTGCGTGAGCTGGGAAAGTCCTATTCGGGATGCAATATCCAGCACCCTGGTTCCACTAACCCGGATCGTATGTCGCACCTTTGCCGGGGGAATTTCCTGCCGCTAAGAATGGCTCTCGTCGCTCGGCGCCGTGATCGGAACTACGGCGTTCGCCACCGCTCTGGGCCCGTGCGGCGTCCCCCCATCGGAAGGTCCGTCCCGCCATGCCTAAGCACGCCAATTCTGGTCTCCACCGCCTGACCCGGACGCACAAGCTCTCCGTCGCCGGTGTCGCCGCAGCCGGTGCCGCAGCTCTGGTCTTCACCGCCGTTCCGGGTGCCGACGCCGATCAGGGCAAGACCCAGGCCGCCGCTGTCGAGAACGTGAAGCCGGTCGCCTTCAGCGCGGTCGGTACCGCCGCCCAGGCCCAGCAGGCGACGATCGCCAAGCAGGCCGACAACTCCGCCGCCCAGGGCAAGGCCGAGGCCGCCGCCAAGAAGGTCGCGGTCGAGAAGGCCGCCAGGGCGAAGGCCGCCGCCGTAGCGAAGGCCAAGGCCGAGAAGGCGCGCGCGGTGAAGGCTGCCGCGGACCGGTCCGCGGTGCGCGCCGCGGTCCCCGCCGCCGCGAAGCCGGCCGTGAAGCCGGTCGCCGCGAAGCCCGTCGCGAAGCCCGTCGCGAAGCCGGTCGCCAAGCCGGTCGCCAAGCCGGTGGCGAAGACCTACCCGGACAACCTGGACGGCTGGATCCGCGAGTCGCTGCACATCATGGCCAAGAAGGGCATCCCCGGCTCTTACAACGGGATCCACCGCAACATCATGCGCGAGTCCAGCGGTAACCCGATGGCCATCAACAACTGGGACATCAACGCCATCAACGGCGTCCCGTCCAAGGGCCTGCTCCAGGTGATCGCCCCGACCTTCAAGGCGTACCACGTCGAAGGCACCTCCTGGAACGTCTACGACCCGGTCGCCAACATCACCGCCGCCTGCAACTACGCGGCCGACAAGTACGGCTCGATGGACAACGTCAACTCGGCGTACTGAGCCGCCGGTTCGGACCGTCCGCAGTCGCACACCGCCGAGGGGCGGCACCCGGTCCCGGGTGCCGCCCCTCGGGCGTGCGCTGCGGTGCGGTGCGTGCGCTACTTCCGCATGACCTCGGGCTCGTGGCGGCGCAGCAGTCGTGCGACGACGAAGGCGAGCGAGACACCCAGGGCGATCAGAATGATCATGTCCATCACATAGACGCCCGTCTGGTGCTTCCACAGCGGGTCCGGGTTGCCCGGCTCCCACGGCAGGAGCGTGTTCATATCGGCGGTCGCGCCCATCGCGGCGACGGCCCAGCGCGACGGCATCAGCCAGGCGAACTGTGCGACGCCCACGGTGTCGAAGAGCTGGAAGAGCACGCCGGTGAAGACGACCTGGACGATGGCGAACATGACCAGCAGCGGCATGGTCTTCTCGGCCGTCTTGACCAACGAGGAGATGACCAGGCCGAACATCATCGAGGTGAAGCCGAGCGCGATGATCGCCAGCGCCATCTCGATCGCCGGGGCCTTCGCCACGACGAGGCCCTCGGTGGGCATGTTCCGGGTGGAGAAACCGATCACCGCGATGATCACGCCCTGAATGGCCGTGACCACGCCGAGCACGATCACCTTGGACATCAGATACGCCGACCGCGACAGGCCGGTGGCCCGTTCGCGCTCGTAGATGACCCGCTCCTTGATGAGCTCACGGACCGAGTTGGCGGCACCCGAGAAGCACATGCCGACCGCGAGGATCAGCATGATCGTGCTGGCGTCGCGGTTGGTGCGGCCCTTGGCTATCGGGCCGTAGCCGAGGCCGTAATCGCTGGGGATCAGCATCGAGACCACACCGAGCACCGCGGGCAGAATCACCATCAGGCCCAGGAAACCCCGGTCGGAGGCGAGCACCGAGACATAGCGGCGCATCAGCGTCCACAGCTGTGAGCCCCAGCTCTGGGACTTGTGTATCCGGGCCTGCGGCACCTGGACATTGACCGACTGCGGGGCGACGGCGTCGATGTCCGCGGCGTACATCTGGTAGTGCGGGGAGCCGCGCCAGCGCCCCATCCAGTCGTAGTCGCGGTAGTTCTCGAACGCCGAGAAGACGTCCGCCCAGGTGTCGTACTGGAAGAAGTTGAGCGCTTCCTCGGGCGGGCCGAAGTAGGCCACGCCGCCGCCCGGGGCCATCACCAGCAGCTTGTCGCACAGCGCGAGTTCGGCCACCGAGTGCGTGACGACCAGGACCGTACGGCCGTCGTCCGCGAGGCCGCGCAGCAGCTGCATGACGTCGCGGTCCATGCCCGGGTCGAGACCGGAGGTCGGCTCGTCCAGGAAGATCAGCGACGGCTTGGTGAGCAGCTCCAGCGCCACCGACACCCGCTTGCGCTGGCCGCCGGAGAGCGAGGTGACCTTCTTGTCCTTGTGGATGTCGAGCTTGAGCTCGCGCAGCACCTCGTCGATCCGGGCCTCGCGCTCGGACTCCGCGGTGTCACCGGGGAAGCGGAGCTTGGCCGCGTACTTGAGCGCCTTCTGGACGGTCAGCTCCTTGTGCAGGATGTCGTCCTGCGGGACCAGGCCGATGCGCTGGCGCAGTTCGGCGAACTGCTTGTAGAGGTTCCGGTTGTCGTAGAGGACATCGCCCTGGTTGGCGGGGCGGTAGCCGGTCAGCGCCTTGAGCAGCGTCGACTTACCGGAGCCGGAGGGGCCGATGACCGCGACCAGCGACTTCTCGGGGACGCCGAAGGAGACGTCCTTGAGGATCTGCTTGCCGCCGTCGACGGTGACCGTGAGATGGCGGGCCGAGAAGGAGACCTCGCCGGTGTCGACGAACTCCTCCAGGCGGTCGCCGACCAGCCGGAAGGTGGAGTGACCGACACCGATGATGTCGTTCGGGCCGACCGGCGCCTTGCCGGACTTGGGGACCGGCTGGCCGTTGATGTACGTGCCGTTGTGACTGCCGAGGTCGTGGATCTCGAAACGGCCGTCGGGGGTGGCACGGAACTCGGCGTGGTGGCGGGAGACCTGGAGGTCGGAGACGACCAGCTCGTTCTCCAGCGCACGGCCGATGCGCATCACCCGGCCGGTGTCGAGGCGGTGGAACGTGGTCGGGCTGCGGTCGCCGTGGACCGGCGTGCCGTCCGCCTGCTGGGCGGGGCGCTGCTCGGGCTGCCGGGCCTGCTGCGGGGGCACGGCCTGCGGAGGCTGCTGGGCCTGCGGAGGCTGGGCCTGCTGTGGCGGGACGTACGGCGGCTGCTGGGCTTGCGGCGGGGCCTGCCAGCCCTGCTGGGCGGGCGGCTGGTGCGCGGGCGGCGCCTGCCACCCCTGCGCGGCCTGCTGCTGCGGCGCCATGGCGGGCTGCGCGCTGAAGGCGTCGGCGGCCGGCGCCCCGGCGGACAGGGTCACCCGGGGGCCGTCGGTGGCGTTGCCCAGATGCACGGTCGAGCCGGGGCCGATCTCCACCTGGTGGATCCGCTGGCCCTGGACGTACGTGCCGTTGGTACTCCCCTGGTCTTCGATGATCCAGCCGCGACCGGCCCAGCGCACGGTGGCGTGCCGCCAGGAGACCCTGGCGTCGTCGAGCACCATGTCGCCCTGCGGATCACGGCCCACGTTGTAGGACCGGGACGGATCGAGCGTCCAGGTCCTTCCGTTCAATTCGAGTACGAGTTCAGGCACTCCATGCCCCATTACATAGTCCCCCGAGTGACGCCCTGTATGGGAAGTCTAGGGATGGCGAACATCGTGAGGAACTATTTCAGGCTCGGCCCTCCGACCGGAAACCGGGACGGGACCGGGGTGCAAGAGGCCTGCCCCGGCGCCCGTCAAACTCCCCCGGAGCACGGAAAGAACCCATGGATGGGCAAGGATCACCGGATTACGGGTGTACCGGGCGGACCGGGTTCCGGCGGGAGCGGCACGGCCCGCCGACGACGTCGTGCAGGTCCGCGTCCGAGGCCGCATGATGGGATGAAGCGGACAAATACCTGACCGGTAGCGCGGTCCGCCGTGGTTGCGTTCCGTCATCATGCCGAACCCGTCGCCCCGGCAAGGGGGTTGGCGCACCGGAGCAGATGCCCTGGTCGGGCGGTGCGAGGCGCGCCGGACACGACTCCATAACGATCGACGGGGGCGCCGGGGGCCCGAAGCGAAGGGCTCCGGCGCGGCGGAACGGGGCCGCGCCGGTCCGAACCCCGGACACCCGTACGGACGCGAGCGCCCGGCGGTTACCGTAAGGGCACCATGAGCGCATCGCAGATCCCGCCTGCCACCGCCGTACCGGGCGATGACGTACCGACCCTCCTCGTGAAGATCTTCGGGAAGGACCGGCCCGGCATCACCGCAGGTCTCTTCGACACCCTCGCTGCCTACTCCGTCGATGTCGTGGACATCGAACAGATGGTGACCCGGGGACGCATCACCCTGTGCGCACTGGTCACCGCCCCCTCCCCCGCCGAGGGCTCCACCGGCTCCTCCGAGGGTGACCTGCGGGCCACCGTGCACAGCTGGGCCGAGTCGCTGAACCTCCAGGCGGAGATCATCTCCGGCCGCGGTGACAACCGTCCGCGCGGCACCGGACGTTCGCATGTCACCGTGCTGGGACATCCGCTCACCGCGGAGACCGCCGCCGCGATCGCCGCCGCCATAACCGGCACCGGCGGCAACATCGACCGCATCTTCCGGCTCGCCAAGTATCCGGTGACCGCCGTCGAGTTCGCGGTTTCCGGTGCGGCGACCGACGCACTGCGCAGCGTGCTGGCCCCCGAGGCCGCACGGCTCGGGGTGGATGTCGCGGTGGTGGCGGCCGGGCTGCAGCGCCGGGCGCAGCGGCTGGTCGTCATGGATGTCGACTCGACGCTCATCCAGGACGAGGTCATCGAGCTGTTCGCGGCGCACGCCGGCTGTGAGGCCGAGGTCGCCGAGGTCACCGCCGCCGCGATGCGCGGGGAGCTGGACTTCGAGCAGTCGCTGCACGCCCGGGTCGAGCTGCTCGGCGGGCTCGACGCCTCCGTGGTCGAGGCCGTACGCAAGGAGGTACGGCTCACCCCCGGGGCCCGCACCCTGGTACGGACCCTCAAGCGGCTCGGCTATCAAGTCGGTGTCGTATCCGGCGGTTTCACGCAGGTCACCGACGCGCTCCAGGAGGAGCTGGGGCTGGACTTCGCCTCGGCCAACACCCTGGAGATCGTCGACGGGAAGCTCACCGGCCGGGTCACCGGCGACATCGTGGACCGGGCCGGCAAGGCGCGGCTGCTGCGGGAGTTCGCGCAGCAGGCCGGGGTGCCGCTCGCGCAGACCGTGGCGATCGGGGACGGTGCCAACGACCTCGACATGCTCAACACGGCCGGGCTCGGTGTCGCTTTCAACGCCAAGCCGGTGGTGCGGGAGGCCGCGCACACCGCGGTGAATGTGCCGTTCCTGGACACCGTGCTGTATCTGCTGGGCATCACCCGCGAAGAGGTCGAGGCGGCGGACACCCACGTCGGATGAGCCGCCCGGCCGGCTCAGGCCCGGCCGCGGCACGCAGAACCGCCCGACGGAGCACCGCCCGGCGCACGAGAGGGCCCCGGCAGACAGCTGCCGGGGCCCTCTTGTGTCCGTAGCGCTTCCCCGCACGCCGCGCGCGCGAGGGCCGGGGTCATTCGTGCGGGGACCAGTAAGCGACCAGGCGTCCGACGCCGTGCTCGAGGGACTTCCAGGTGCCGTTGAAGGCGAGCACGGCCAGCGAGGCCGTCGGGAAGCCGCTGCGGTTCATCCGCGGCAGCAGATCGCCCTCGGCGTCGCCGGAGAGCGCGTCGGCGAGGGCGTGCACGCCGGGGTTGTGCCCGACCAGCATCAGGTCGGTCACGTCGTCCGAGGTCTCGTTCAGCAGCGCGATGAGCTCGCCCAGGGAAGCTTCGTAGATCCGCTCCTCGTAGACGGTCTTGGGTCGCTGCGGGAGCTCATGGACGGCGAGCTTCCATGTCTCACGGGTGCGCGCTGACGTCGAGCACAGGGTCAGATCGGGGGTGATCCCGGCTCCGGCCAGCCAGCGGCCGGCGACCGGGGCATCCTTGCGGCCGCGCTCGGCGAGCGGACGCTCATGATCGCTGGTCTCCGACCATTCGGCCTTGGCGTGTCGGAGAAGGACAATCCGGCGGGGTGTATCGGCGCTCATGCGTCCCAGCTTCGCACGAAAGGCAGCGCGGGGCTCGGGGTGTTGAAGTGCTCCCCCTGCGGGGTGAGGCGCGGGCGCGGGCGGGCATCAGGCACCGCCGCGCACGATCGTGGCCAGCAGTTCCAGCAGCGGGGCCAGGCCCTGCGGGGCACCCGCGGCCCTCGCCTCGGCGGGGCTCGCGACGAGCATCAGCAGGGCCGCGAAGGAGACCACCGGCAGGGCCAGCGCCCACCACGGCAGCCGCATCCGCAGGCGGGAGGCCTTGGCTGCGGGTGACCGGCTGGACGCGGCGGACATGGGGATCGCCTCCGTGGCGCATCGAAGGGCCGCGCGGCCGCGGGCTGCGGCGCGCCCACCGCTGCGTGCGGTGCACTTCGAAGCTACGGATGTCCGGCGGCCGTTCCTATCCGGGTAGCCACCCACTTCCCCCTGACGCAGGCCCCCTAGGGGACGGTGGGGCCACCCCCACCCCGTCCCCGCCGGGGCTCGGCCGGGACAGCGCGCCTAGGGCGCGGCGATACTCGCGATGATCGCGACGACGACGGTCACGCCGAGCATGACGCCCAGGACCAGGAGCAGCTTCTTCTGGCCGCCCTGCGGATTCGGTTCGAGCACTGGCATGCGCCCAGTGTCGCACTCAGGCCTCGTCCTCGATCCGGCGGTCCCGGCCGGCCAGCACACCCACCGCGATCTGCGGCACCATCAGCCCGGCCATCAGGGCGATCGGCAGCCCCCAGCCGCCGCTGTGCTGGTAGAGCGTGCCGACCAGCAGCGGTCCGGGAATGGAGATCAGATAGCCGACGCTCTGCGCGAAGGCCGAGAGCTTGACGACCCCGGCGGAGCTGGTCGAGCGCATCCCGATCATCGTCAGGGCCAGCGGAAAGGCGCAGTTGGAGATGCCCATCAGCAGCGCCCAGGCCCAGGCGCCGGCGGCCGGTGCCAGCCACAGCCCGGCGTAGCCGGCCAGGCCGCAGAGGCCGAGCAGCACCGCGAGCGGACCCTGATGCCGCATCCGGGACGCCAGCCGCGGCAGGACGAAGGAGAGCGGGACGCCCATCGCCATGGTGACCGCCAGCAGCACCCCCGCGGTGCCCGCCGAGACCCCGGCGTCGCGGAAGATCTGCGGCATCCAGCCCATCGTGATGTACGCGGCGGTGGCCTGCAGGCCGAAGAAGACGGCCAGCGCCCAGGCCGTGGGTGACGAGGTGATCCGTACGGGGGTTTCCGCGGTGCGGGCCGCGGCGCCCGTGGCCGGTCCGGCGGCGGCCCTGCGCTGCCGGACCACCACGAGCCAGGGCAGTACGGCGACCGCGGCGAGCGCCGCCCACACCGACAGACCGGTCCGCCAACTGCCGCCCAGCGCATCGGTCATGGGCACGGTGAGGGCCGCGGCGAGCGAGGTGCCCAGGGCCAGCGCCATGGAGTAGAGCCCGGTCATCGGGCCGACCCGGTCGGCGAACCAGCTCTTGATGACGACCGGCATCAGGACGTTGCTGACCGCGATACCGGCCAGGGCGAGCGCGCTGGCGGCGAGAAAGCCGCCGATGCCGCCGGCGTACGGGCGCACCGCGACACCCACGGTGATCGCGACCATCCCGGCGCAGACGACCGCCCCGGGCCCGAAGCGCCTGGCCAGGCGGGGTGCGGCGATGCCGAAGGCGGCGAAGCAGAGCGCGGGGACGGAGGTCAGCAAGCCGGCGACGGTGCCGCTCATGCCGAGGCCGTCCCGGACCTCCTCCAGGAGCGCGCCGAGGCTGGTGATGGCCGGGCGGAGGTTGAGCGCGGCGAGGACGAGACCGGCGATCACGATCCGCGGCAGCCAGCGGCCGGCCGGCCCGGTTGCCGGGAGTGCCTGCGGGGCTTCCCCAAGGCCCGGCTGCGGCTGTCCGGCGCCGTGGGCGGGCCGGTCGGCGGGGGTCGGGAGGGGCTCGGCGGCGGGGCCGATGGTCGCGAGGTCGTCGTCTGCCATAGACGCCATCATAGAATCATGGGATGAATGCTTGTCCAGTCGATGTCGATACGCTCTGCTGTCCCGGCCGGCACCGGGAACCGGAGCGGTCCTCCGGGCGCCGCACCGCCGCCGTCCGTCGTCCCCTGCACCCCGGAGCGCAGCCATGCCTCTGACCTCGCCCCGCCGGTCCGCGCTGGCCGACCAGGTGATCGCGCAGCTGCGCGCCCAGATCACGTCCGGCGAGTGGCCGGTGGGCTCCCGCATCCCGACCGAGCCGGCGCTCGTCGAGCAGCTCGGGGTGGCCCGCAACACCGTCCGCGAGGCCGTACGGGCGCTGGCCCACAACGGGCTGCTGGACATCCGGCAGGGCTCGGGCACCTACGTGGTGGCGACCAGCGAGCTGGCCGGGGTGATGAACCGCCGGTTCGCGGCGGCCGAGCCCGGACACGTCGCCGAACTGCGCAGCGCCCTGGAGGCATCGGCGGCCCGGCTCGCCGCCGAGCGTCGCACCGCGCAGGACCTGCGGCAGATCGACGCCCTCCTGGAGCGGCGCGAGCGGGCCTGGGAGTCCGGTGCGGCGGAGGTCTTCGTGGAGGCGGACGCGACCTTGCACATGGCGATCGTGGCGGCCTCGCACAACGAGGTGCTGGCCGAGATCTACGCCGACCTCGGGGGCGTGCTGCGCGACTTCCTGCGGGCCGATGTGGGCGAGGAGCTGCGGCCCGAGGTGCACATGGACCATGCCCGGCTGGTGGAGGCGATCCGTGCGGGCGACGGCGACCGGGCCGCCGCCGAGGCGAGTGCCCACCCCTTCGGCTGCCGGGCCGTCCTCCCGCAGCGCGGCTGACGCACGGACCACCTCACCCCGGCGGGTGGCACGGTCCGCACACGCGTACTGCCCGCCCCGGCGGACCGGGACGGGCAGGAGCAGGCGCTGTGGGCGTCAGGCGCCCATCATGTGCACACCGCCGTCGACGTGCACGATCTCGCCGGTGGTCCGCGGGAAGAAGTCGGACAGCATGCCGACGACACCACGGCCGGCCGGCTCCGGGTCGGCCAGGTCCCAGCCGATCGGGGCACGGCGGTTCCACACGTCCGCCAGCTCCTCGAAGCCGGGGATGGACTTGGCGGCCATCGACTTGATGGGGCCGGCCGAGACCAGGTTGCAGCGGATGTTCTTCGCGCCCAGGTCACGCGCCAGGTAGCGGTTGGTGCTCTCCAGCGCCGCCTTGGCCACGCCCATCCAGTCGTACTTCGGCCAGGCGACCTGCGCGTCGAAGGTGAGACCGACGACCGCGCCACCGTGCTCCATGAGCGGCAGGCAGGCCATGGTCAGCGACTTGTACGAGTACGCCGAGACCTGCACCGCGGTGCCCACGTCCGACCACTCCGCCTCCAGGAAGTTGAAGGCGCCCTGCGGGCCGAAGGCGATGGAGTGCACGATGCCGTCGAGGCGGGCGCCCTCGCCCTGGTGCTCGCGGATCTTGTCGGCCAGCCCGTCCAGGTGCTCCTGGTTGGTGACGTCCAGCTCGATGACCGGGGCGGGCTTGGGCAGCCGCTTGGCGATCCGCTCCACGAGCGAGAGCCGGCCGAAGCCGGTCAGGATGACCTCGGCGCCCTCGTTCTGCGCGACCTTGGCCGCCTGGAAGGCGATCGACGACTCGGTCAGCACACCCGTGACCAGGATGCGCTTGCCTGCAAGGATTCCACTCATGCTGATCAGTGACCCATGCCCAATCCGCCGTCGACAGGAATGACGGCTCCGGTGATGTAAGCGGCCTCGTCGGAAGCCAGGAAGCGGACCGAGGCGGCGATCTCCTCGGGCTGCGCATACCGCGCGAGCGGCACCTGCTTGACGATGCTCTCCCGCTGCTCGTCGGTGAGCACGCGGGTCATGTCGGTGTCGACGAAGCCGGGAGCGACGACGTTGACGGTGATGTTGCGGCTGCCGAGCTCCCGGGCGAGCGAGCGGGCGAAGCCCACCAGGCCGGCCTTGGACGCGGCGTAGTTCGCCTGGCCCGCGGCGCCCGTCAGGCCCACCACGGACGAGATCAGCACGACCCGGCCCTTGCGGGCCCGCAGCATCGCCCGGTTGGCGCGCTTGACCACCCGGAACGTGCCGGTGAGGTTGGTCTCCAGGACCGAGGTGAAGTCCTCCTCGGACATCCGCATCAGCAGCTGGTCACGGGTGACGCCGGCGTTGGCCACCAGCACCTCGACCGGACCGTGCTTCTCCTCGATCTCCTTGTACGCCTGCTCGACCTGCTCGTTGTCCGTGATGTCGCACTTCACGGCCAAAAACCCCGCGGGCGGCTCGCCCGAGCGGTAGGTGATGGCGACCTTGTCGCCTGACTCGGCGAAGGCACGGGCAATGGCGAGGCCAATGCCGCGGTTACCTCCGGTGACCAGAACCGAGCGGCTCAAGAGATCACCCTTTCCGTTTCCTGTCCGTCCTGCGTTCGATACGAAACTATCGGTCACGGGGCGCTTAGGTGGAATCCAGCACGGACAGGCACGCGCGCCGGTCACTGTGGGATCTCCACAGAACCACCGCCGGAGCCCGCGCCCCGGCGGCCCCCACAGGCCGTGTCGCACCGGCACCCGGCACACCGCGCCACCGTGGCCGACTCTCGCGCCGCACACCGCCGCACCCTGGGCCGCGGGCGCGCGGCAGGGCATGATGCAGGCGCCGACCACGGGAGGACTCCTTGCCTGCACCCCATGCCGTTGACGAAACATTCCTGGCGCTGCCGCTGCGTGCGCTGGCCGATGCGGCGCTGGCCCGCGCCCGCGCGCTGGGCGCGGGCCATGCGGACTTCCGCCTGGAGCGGATCCGCAGCGCGTCCTGGCGGCTGCGGGACGCCCGTACGTCCGGGACCTCGGACACCACCGACCTCGGGTACGCGGTCCGGGTGGTGCACGGCGGGGCCTGGGGCTTTGCCTCCGGGGTGGACCTGACGATGGACGCGGCGGCGCGGGTGGCCTCGCAGGCGGTGGCGATGGCCAAGCTGTCGGCGAAGGTGATCGCGGCCGCGGGCTCCGACGAGCTGATCGAGCTGGCGGCGGAACCCGCGCACCCGGACCGCACCTGGGTCTCCTCCTACGAGATCAACCCGTTCGATGTGGCGGACGCCGAGAAGAGCGGACTGCTCGCGGAGTGGAGCGCGCGGCTGCTGGCCGCCGAGGGCGTGGCCCATGCGGACGCCGCGCTGATGACCGTCCAGGAGAACAAGTTCTACGCCGACAGTGCGGGCACCAGCACCACCCAGCAGCGGGTGCGGCTGCATCCGCAGCTGACGGCGGTCGCGGTGGACCCGGCGACCGGCGACTTCGACTCGATGCGCACCCTCGCCCCGCCGGTCGGGCGCGGCTGGGAGTACCTCACCGGCGACCACTACGACTGGGACGGCGAGCTGGCCCGCATCCCGGAGCACCTCGCCGAGAAGATGCGCGCGCCGGCCATCGAGGCCGGCACGTACGACCTGGTGGTGGATCCGTCCAATCTGTGGCTGACGATCCACGAGTCCATCGGCCACGCGACCGAGCTGGACCGGGCGCTGGGCTACGAGGCGGCGTACGCGGGCACCTCGTTCGCCACCTTCGACCAGCTCGGGAAGCTGGCCTACGGCTCCGAGATCATGAACGTCACGGGCGACCGGACCGCCGAACACGGGCTCGCCACGATCGGCTACGACGACGAGGGGGTGGCCGCCCAGTCCTGGGACCTGATCAAGGACGGCACCCTGGTCGGCTATCAACTCGACCGTAGAATCGCCAAGTTGACCGGCTTCCCGCGCTCCAATGGATGCGCGTACGCGGACTCACCGGGCCATGTGCCGGTCCAGCGGATGGCGAACGTCTCGCTGCAGCCGGCGGCGGACGGGCCGTCCACGGAGGAGCTGATCTCGGGGGTGGAGCGCGGCATCTATGTCGTCGGCGACCGGTCCTGGTCGATCGATATGCAGCGGTACAACTTCCAGTTCACAGAACAGCGGGCATATACGATCCGGAACGGACGCCTTTGCGGGCAGGTTCGGGATGTTGCCTATCAGGGAACTACCCCCGACTTCTGGGGTTCCATGGAGGCAGTCGGAGGACCACAGACGTACGTCCTGGGAGGGGCTTTCAACTGCGGAAAGGCTCAACCTGGGCAGGTCGCCGCGGTATCCCACGGTTGTCCCTCAGCACTGTTTCGGAACGTGAACATCCTGAACACTGCGAAGGAGTCGGGGCGATCTTGAGGTTCGTCGTCTCGGGGTCCGAAGTCTGCACCAGGTCTACACGGGATCACGCCGAGCCCCCTAGACGCGCAACCCAGGCAGCCAGCAGCGGCCCACCCCTTACCTCGATGCCCCAGGCCGCCATTTGGCTTGATGGCGAACCGCCTCAGGAGAATCACGCAGCTACTTGCCGAAGGTGACACGGGGATTGTCGAGCAGCCCGGTGTGGGTCGCTGCGGTGATGATCAGCGCCAGGATGAGGAACCCGGCGAACGGCTGGTCACTGTTGGCGGGATGCAGGGCCATCGCTCCGCCGAGCAGGCCGAGTTCGCCAGCGATGTAAGCGAGGGGTACCCACGGCTTGACGACACCCTTAACGGCGGCGACGACGAAGGGTACGGCAGCGGCGAAGCCCATGGTGATGATCGGCACCAGAATCCACACGATCTTGGCCAGAGCGCTGTTGAACATGCGGGGTCGACCAATGGGTTGCCCGGTGAGATAGGGATTGGGCTGGTAAGGGTTGTTGGAGCTCATGAGTCCCCCTATGAGGTGTGGTTGGCGGGAGCGTAGCGATGGGCAGTCGCAGCGCGAGGCGGTGCGACCGGCTTGTGACGTGGATACATTCATCTGCACCACCACAGCCGCCCACCCTGAGCCCCGGGTCACCGTGAGTGGGGTACCAGCACAAGACGGACGCGCTAGAAGGCCCCGCCCAGATCGGAGCGGGGCCTTCGCCTTCAGTCGTGAAGGCGCCACAGGTCGTAGCGCATGATGCACTCAGCCTGTTCGTCATAATCTGGCCGATCTGGGTGCACCTTCATGGTGACCTTCTTGACGATCATCTCGGCACCGTAAAGGTCGACCGAGTCACCGCAGCTGAGAACGGGGAGCTGCCCGTGGACGTAGCGGTCAGAGACGGGGGTTCCATTCGAGCTGTGAATATAGAACTCAGTCCGGTGCTTCACCGGCTGGTCGAACTCACCATGGGCCATGTCATTCCCCTTCCAGGGAGTTGGGCCCCGCGCCTCAACACAGGATAGGGCACCACTCAGACATGCGCTGCACCTCCACTAGCACCAGCTAGTTGGCGCAGCCATAAACAGCATCGATATCAGCCGCCAGGTCACTTACCTGGGTGTACTGATAGCCGTCACCGTCATGCGTCCGAGGCTCGGAACATCATCCGCCGAACAAGACCTAAGCGACGTCGCCCCAGTCGTCGATGTCGTCCTCACTAGGCGTCAACTGAGGTGGGACGATGAGCCCCTTGAAGGGCTCCAGCTTCAGCCCCAGGCGGTTGTTCATGGTCCGGGCACCCCGCTCCATTTATCCTGATAAGTTGCTCAACGCCGAGCGACCGCTCTCTCGTGGCCGGGCCGACGGCTGGTGTCACGGATCGCAATGTCCTCACGCCGGATTCATGGCGCTGCCATGCTTCGTTGCATCGACGAGCCACACAGGGGGAGAGTCGCCATGTCACCTCAGGAATCTGCTCTGAAGCCGCCTAAACCGCCGAGGGGAGCATCGATCTCCCTCGAAGGCGACGACACCTTGAGCGTCAACGGCTGGCAGACCCCTGCGAAGGGGGCAACTGTTCAGACCGTGGACGGCACCGGTAAGCGGATCACCGTGACGCGACTGTTCGCCACAGGTCTATTCGCACTGGCACTGAAGAAGAAGACCGGCAGCCTGTCCGTTGTCGCCTGCGGAGCGAACGGAGACAGCGCGACGGTCAAGGTACCCGCGAAGAAGGCGCAGGATCTGATGGCCTGGGCCGTCGCATTCAACGCATGGTCCGAAGCGACTGGCTGACAGTCAGGTTCTCGCCTGGTTGCCAGCTGATTCGTGGGCCCGACGAGCAACTCGCCATGCAGGAGCTCATTTAGACGGGACCGCTGCCCAGGTCACCAGGGGGCAGAGCTATGCGCTCTCTACTTCGCTCATCAACATGCGAAGGGTGAGAGAGTGCTTCTCGGGTGGCAGTGCGTCTAGTGCTCCCCGTGCGTACTGAACGCCGCCCGTCTTGTCACCCGCCTTTGCGATCATCAGCCCTCGATGCATCTCCAGGTGCGTGGCGAATCGTGGCAAGGTGGCCGGCAGTTCGAGCCGCGCGGCTTCCTGGGCTTTAACGGCTCCGCGCTCGTCACCCAATCGAGCCAGAAGCAAGCTCAGGAATACGTTCATGCGCCACCACGGAACCGCGTAGTCCGAGGTCTGTTCGTACGAGGCTGCCTTGTCGAACACGCGCCTGCCTTGGGCCGTCAAAGCGCGTGCAGACTCCATGTCGCCTCGGATGGCCGCCGCATGCGCCTTGCCCATGATCGCGTTGAGTAGACCTAGCGACGGCTTGTCACTGATTGCCATCGCCTGATCGGCGAGCACATCCGCTACGCCGAGAGCAGCCCCCTCGTAGCCGAGGGCGATCGCGGCGCGCCCCCGGACCCACACGCGCGAGTCCAGATCTCCGGACTCGTCTGCTGCGTCTGCGGCCATCCGGTACCAGTTGACTGCCTTTGCACCGTCGCTGCCGGGGAAGGTCTTGGCATACAAGGTCATCAACCGAGCAGCGACGGCCCAGAGTCGCTGGGTGTCCAACTGTTGTTGTACGACAACGAGTTCACCGGACACCCGGCGTTGAATGTCTCCGGCGCCCATCGACATGTAGTCGGTGCCATAGGTGGCCAACTTGCCTTCCCAGTCGTCCACAGACGGCCCACCAGAGAGCCGAGCGGCGAACCCGGTAGTCAACAAGTCGGACGCCACCACAGGAGCTATCGCCGTGGCGGCGGTGCTGAAGAGAAACTTTCGTCGGTCCACTTCACCCTCAAGGACGGCCAGGGGGACATCTAGGACGGCTGACAGACATCGCAAATAGAAGGAACCAGGCTGGTTCTTGTTGCACTCCCAGCGGCTTACGTACTCACGCGTCAGGGCGGTGCCGAACGCTTGGTTGACCTCTTGAGCCAACCGTCCTTGGCTCCATCCTCGCGCTTCCCTCAGGTCCTTAATCAAGTCGCCGATGGTCATACGGCCATCTTGCCCCTAGGAACGCCCCTACAGGGCCCAACTATTCCGGTCACAGCGGCACTTGCCCCTAGGTATGCCACTAGCCGCCCCACACTCTCAGTCACATGGTGATTACCGCCAGAAACGCTGAGTAGCCATGTTGATGGGCTGGTGCATCTATGAACACACGCAGCGACCGACCCGGAGAGCCCGAGGGACCTCCGGCTGTGGGCACACTCCTGCACGACAGCCGCAAGGGCAAGGTAGGCGAGTTCCGCGGCGCTGTTGGGGGAATGTGGCAGCTCCGCCCGCCTGGTGGCGGCAAGGAGTGGGATGCGGACCCCGCAATGGTGGGGATGGCGAGTACCGCCGATCACATTCGCGCCCTGGCGTTAGAACACAATGCCCGATGCCGGAGCACCCGCCCATGAGCATCATCAGGGGCTACCGCACCCGAAAGGCGTACCAGCGAACCGCAGCCTTACGAGCCGTATTGCTGGCTCGACACGACGCCGAGAGCGGCACAAACGTACGCGCCGCGATCTTCGGTGATGCCGAGGAAGTACCGCCGACGGGTGCAGGCGACAGGTTCCGTGATTGGCGCACTGTGAGGCTCAGCCGCCTTCGTTTGGTGATGCGTCGGGGCCGGCGTCGGCTCGGCCGGTCGTTCACCGCCCGGAAAGGGCGGGCACAGCTTGCCGCGCTGGACCGGTTCGAGGCAGACCCCCAGTACGCGGCAGCTCTGGCACGGCTCCGAGCCGAAAGGGGCAAGCGGTGACCGACGCAAGAGGTTCGACGCGGGCCTACTGGTGCGAGGTCATCGCCGAGGGACCAGCGAACGGCGAGTGGGTTCCGATCACGCTCGGAACGTGCCAGACGATCTCGCCGAAACTGGCGCTCCGGTGGCTCCGCGGACAGGCTCGCCGCATCGCGGACGGGCTTGATCCGTGCCCCGGATCGGCATGGATCAAAGGACGCGTGCTAGTGCACGTTCCTCCCAAGCTCCCTGATACGCCAATTGAGTTACGGCGTTGGTGCGCTGACGCCGAGTGGCAGCACACCGCGCAACAGCAGATCCGCGACGGTATCCCCCTCACGTTCACGGCGGCCGACCACACCGGGCGCTATTCGCTGACCGTCTGGCCCGTGAATGTTCCAGTTCCCGCGTTGTCCCGTACCCACGGACAGCCCGCAGGCACCCGCCCTGAACACGCGCGCCACAGGAAGGCCCGGCGCAAGTCGGGGTGGCTGGTTCTCGGAAGGCTGTTGGCCGACCCGCTCACACGCTGATCAGTCTTCTCCCTCCCCTGCTGTCAGCCCGCTCGGGAGGGGGATTTAGCCCCCGCCACCATCTAGCCAACGGAACAGACGTGACAGACGCACCGTCATACGACCGCACAGACCCGCACCGCACGGGGCGCGCGTTGGTGAACTTTGACCTTGCCCGGCTCGGCCTCGGTGAGGTCTGGACGACCAGGGAAGAGAACGGCCTTCGGATGGGGTCTCGAACTCTTCCCGAGGGTGCCGGCTGGTGCCGTGCTGTGGGAGCTCCCGAGGAAGCATGGCCAGCAGGCGCAGACCTGTGCGTCCTCGTGGAATGGTTTCCCGACGTTGCGTTTCGCCGCAACTACCACTCAGGCAGTTTGCCGAGCGGGGCAGAGGAGCACTGGCGGGACCGTTTGGCCGCAACGGTCGCAGCGCTCGAATGGCTCGGGTACCTAGCCGAACAGACGGGCCCGCCCCGGACCCCACATCACCACTCGCGTGCCGAACTGGTCGTCTACCAGATGACACCGGGTGTTTCCGCCGTAGGTCAGCCCGCCGACGCGTGGAAGGGGGCAGCCCCGTCCCGCCCCAACTTCATTGACGGATACCTCTACCACCAGGCGCCCATGTCGCACATTGAGCGCGTCCTAGAAGATGCACAGCTCACCGGCAAGCAGAGGTACGGACAGCCCCCATCGCCCGAGGAGTTCGGTTCCTGCATCGTGCGTTCGGTCACCGAAACGCTGTGGCCTGTGGGCGCGGAACTGTGCGCGCTGGTGGAGTGGCGACCCGCTCCGGAATTCCGCCCCTCGCCCGACACCGGAGAAATTCCGCCGCCTGGTGCCGCAGACCACTGGGACGAGTGCACCGCTCGCGTTGTTGGGGCTCTGGTGAAAAAGGGCTACCAGGTGCGGCGACGTGAGCGTCCCTGGTCTCTCGCACTGGACGACAGTGCCGATCTTCTCGTCTACCGCGGAGAGCGGCCCGATGACTTCCGCCATCGGTGGGGACTTCCCGAGGGCGCCGGTACCCATCACGGCCGGTAGCCCACCCGATGACGGGTGCCCGAACCGCTGTGACGGACGGACGGGCAACCCCATAGAGCACCCACCAACCCTTCGAGGAGTGAGCACGATGATGCCCGCTGCCCAAAACCCCCTGAAGTTCGCGTGGCTGGAGGTGACGGGGTTCTGTAACGAGAGCTGCGATCACTGCTACGCCGATTCGTCCCCGCAGGGAACCCACGGGACCATGACCGTTGAAAACTGGATGCGCACCATTGACCAGTTAGCAGAGATGGGCGCGGCAGATGTGCAGTTCATCGGCGGGGAACCGACCCTCTACCCCCACCTGCACGAGCTGATCGCCTACGCCCACGCGGCGGGGCTTGCAATCGAGGTGTTCTCGAACCTCACCCACATTCGGGATCACCTGTGGGACGTGTTCACAAAGTGCGGAGTCAAGCTCGCAACGTCCTACTACTCCGACAGCCCGCAGGATCACGACGCGGTCACCAACCTTCGGGGCTCCCACCGGCGCACACGCAGGAACATCGAGAAGGCGCTCAACCTGGGCGTCCCACTCCGCGGCGGTGTGGTCTCGGTGAACGGACGACAGCGTGTGCACGAAGCAGCGGAAGACCTGACAGCCCTCGGGGTACAGCAAGTGGGCGGGGACCGGACTCGGGCGTTCGGACGAGCCAGCAAGGGCGCGGCGCCCACTATCGCCGACCTGTGCGGGCACTGCGGTCACGAGAAGTGTGCCATCGGGCCGAACGGTGACGTGTGGCCGTGCGTGTTGGGGCGATTCCTGACGGCCGGCAACGTGCTGGAGACGCCGCTTTCCGAAATCTGGAGCGGGGCGCGGATGGTCGAAGTACTAGCGGACATCACCGCGGTTCACGGAGAGGGCGCGCAGTCGTGTACACCGCCGCAGTTCCTGCCCATGTGCGGCCCATGTGGGCCGTGTCCTCCGTCGGTGGGTCACTGCGACCCGAGGGAAGCTGGCACGTCCTCAGAGGCGGCTACGATCGCCGCACCCGCGTAACCCAAAGACCGCAGGAGCGCACAAATGGATGACCACGGTGACGACTTCGGCAGGTGGTTTCAGGAGGGGCAGACAGGAGTTCAGCGGTCCGAGGAACAGTGGCTGACCATCGCTCGATACGTACGGCACGCAGCGAACAAGGTGGCTCCCGGCCTCCCTCTGTGTCTGCCAGGTGAGCCCCAGGAGTGCGGCCGGAGCGCGCAGCAGCACGTGTTGGCGTGGTCTGCTTACCTCAAGGCTGCTGCTCAACACCTCATCGAGGAAGCGGCTCCGTCAGAGGCACGGGCGGCGCACGTCGCCGGTCCACTGTTCCGAAGGCGACTGGCCGAGTTGCGTGGGCAAGCCGCCACACAGCACACGCACAAGTGATCAAAGAGAGCCCCTGTCTCGCGGCAGGGGCTTTCTTCCGTCCGGTTGCTGTCCGGACGCGTCTACTCAGCGCTTGGCCGTCTCCGTGGACGTCCGAGGGCGGTTCTACCGGCGCCCAGCGATCTGGGATCTCGAACCATGGCGCAACTGGGCGCATCCCCCTAGCCGGGCGGCCGGTCTCTGCCTCCACCACCCCGTAGATCGCTCGATAAGCTCCGCGCCCAGGTCGACACCAAGTCATCACCAGACCCCGCACAGTCCGGTTTGAGCCGGTATGAACAGGGATTGAGGGTAGACCATGATGAGCCGCCTGACCTGCACAGATGCCCGTCAGAGGGGTGTGCCCTCCAGCTCTCCGGTGAACTTCCAGTTCACCCAGCAGCGGGCCTACGTCATCCGGAACGGGCGCCTGTGCGGGCAGGTCCGGGACCTTGCCTACCAGGGCACCACCCCCGACTTCTGGGGCTCCATGGCGGGGGTCGGCGGACCCCGGACCTATGTCCTCGGCGGCGCGTTCAACTGCGGAAAGGCGCAACCCGGACAGGTTGCCGCGGTGTCCCACGGCTGCCCCTCGGCGCTGTTCCGGAACGTGAACATCCTGAACACCTCGGCCGAGTCGGGGCGCGCCTGAGGTGAATTCCCGCAGACGCCCAAGGTCTGCACATGGTCAACACGCCGGAAGCTCATCGGCGTGCAGTCCGGATGCCCCTCATGTCCCTGCGCCACCGGCAGCATCGCGCCGACTGGAAATGGCCGCCTGCGCAATCATGGAGAGTGTCAGGGTCCGCTCGGCATCGACGACGAGCCATCCCTTCTCCAGCAGCGACTGAAGCCGCGACCGGACTTCGTCGCCCAGCTCGTCGGCCAGCTCTTCATCCGTCGGAGAGTCGCCCGCTCGGAGGTGTGCGGCGACGTGGAGGACGACCGCTTCCTCCTCCGCCGTGATGTTGAAGTCCATGAGACGACCGTACGGGCGTGACGTGGAGTTGAGCGCATACCGGTGGCCCGACACTCGCCCTGATCCGTTACCGGCACGCGTCACCATCCCCCGCCGGCCAACCTCTTGTGCCGCTGCATCAAGAGCGGGGCAGGGGTGCCGAGATGGGCAGGCGTCGTTGACGGTGGAGTCGGTGTTTTGCCGCCCGCTGTCATGGGTGACAGATGAGGTCTCACCCCGATTGCCCGCGTCCGTCCCGTGGTCCGAAGGCTTCGAGAGCGTCTGCGTCGGTTGCGCGTGCCTGCAGGAAGTAGTCGGCCCACTCCGCGATTTCGGGGTAGGAGGAGTCCTCGCTGACCTGGGTGACAGCGGCTTCGATGTCGAAATCGGTGCTGCGCAGTTCGACGCCGGGCCGAGGACGGCCCAGTGGGCCCCGCTTCGTCCGTAGGGCATGCCCACGCTGCCGGGGTTGATCACGAGTCGGCCGTGGACGAGGCGGACGAACGGCATGTGGGTATGGCCGCAGACCACGGTACGGACGTCGGCGTCGAGTCCGCTGAGCACCTCCTCCCAGCGATCGAGGCGTGAGTCGACCAGTACGACCTCTTCGTCATCCCGGGGGGTGGCGTGGCAGAACAGCACCGTGCCCAGCCCGCGCACCGGCAGGGAGAGCGACTGCGGCAGTCGGCCGAGGAGGTCGAGATGGTCCTCGCGGAGCTGTTCAGCAGCCCAGGGGGCGATCGGATCGGGGATCGAGTCGCGCCGGCCGCGGCGGTACTCCAGAAGTTCGCGGTCGGCGTTCCCACTGATCCAGACGACCCGGTCGCCGAGGCCGGTCAGCAGGTCGAGAACCTGGTCCGGTTGCGGGCCTGCGGTGATGTCGCCGGTGAGCACGATGCGGTCGGCGGCGCTCACCTCGGGTTCGGCGAGCACAGCTTCCACGGCCGGCAGAACTCCGTGGATGTCGGACAGTACTGCTACTCGATTCAGCATGGCTGCCATTGTGGTGGCAGGGTACGAATCGGCCTCTCGGATCCGGGCACGTAGCGGTCGACCGGGAGGCGATGACCGGCAACGCCCAACCCGGCATCAAAGGCTCAGAACCCCTGCCTCGGCCCAGGCGCCCTTGGCGGAATCCGCCGGTGCCGTGTAGACCGCTCGATAAGCTCTGCTCCCGGGTCGAGACCATGTCGCCGCCCCACCCCGCACAGTCCGCTTTCCACCAGGAGGCCGGTCGATGAGCACGCGTACGCCGCGCAGGAACAGACCGCACGAGATCGTCGAGCGGGCCCTGGAGCTCTCCCGTGCCGACGGCTGTGTGGTCATCGCCGATGAGCACTCCAGCGCCAATCTGCGCTGGGCGGGCAATGCGCTCACCACCAATGGCGTCACCCGCGGCCGTACCCTCACGGTCGTGGCGACCGTGAACGGCGGCCAGGGCACCGCGTCCGGCGTCGTCACGCGCTCCGCGGTGACCGCGGACGACCTGGAGCCGTTGGTGCGTGCCGCCGAGGCGGCCGCCCGGGACGCCGGGCCCGCCGAGGACGCGCAGCCGCTGGTCGGGGGCGAAAAGGTGTCCGCCGACTTCACCGAGGCGCCCGCCGAGACCTCTTCTGAGGTGTTCGCGGCGTTCGCGCCGGCCCTGGGCGAGTCCTTCCAGCAGGCCCGGGCCGGCGGCCGGGAGCTGTACGGCTTCGCCCACCACGGCATCGTCTCGTCGTACCTGGGCACCTCGTCCGGGCTGCGGCTGCGGCACGACCAGCCCACCGGGTCGCTGGAGCTGAACGCCAAGTCTCCGGACCGCACCCGCTCGGCCTGGACCGGTCGCGCGACCCGCGACTTCACCGATGTCGATCCGCGGGAGCTGGACGCCGAGCTGAGCCGGCGGCTGGGCTGGGCCGGGCGGCGGATCGAGCTGCCCGCCGGGCGGTACGACACCCTGCTGCCGCCGACCGCCGTCGCCGACCTGCTCGTCTACCAGATGTGGTCCTCCGGGGCCCGGGACGCCGCCGAGGGCCGGACGGTCTTCTCCAGGCCGGCCGACGGCAACGGCTCGGCGGCGGGCACCCGGCTGGGCGAGCGGCTCAGCGAGCTGCCGCTGACGCTGCGCAGCGACCCTTGGGCGGCCGGTCTGGAGTGCGCTCCGTTCGTCCTGGCGCACTCCTCCGGCGACGATGCCTCGGTCTTCGACAACGGGCTGCCGCTGACCGCCACCGAGTGGATGCGCGAGGGGGTGCTGAACCGGCTGCCGACCACCCGGCACAGCGCCGGGCTGACCGGCCTCCCGGTGGCGCCGGGCATCGACAACCTCCTCCTGGAGGGCGGGGGTTCGCGCTCGCTGGACGAGATGGTGGCGGCGGCCGGCCATGACGGTCCCACCCTGCTGCTGACCTGCCTGTGGTACATCCGCGAGGTGGACCCGGCGACACTGCTGCTGACCGGTCTGACCCGGGACGGTGTCTACCTGGTCGAGCAGGGCGAGGTGGTCGGCGAGGTGAACAACTTCCGGTTCAACGAGTCTCCGGTGGATCTGCTGTCCCGGGCGGTGGAGGCGGGCCGTACGGAGCGCACCCTGCCGCGCGAGTGGGGCGACTACTTCACCCGTGCCGCGATGCCGGCCCTGCGCGTCCCGGACTTCAACATGAGTTCGGTCAGCCGCGGAGTGTGAGGCCGTGAGGTACGCCCGGCCGGTGGTGGCGGGGCGGCCGGGGCGACGAGCGGCGGGCGGACGGCGCGGGAGTGTCCTGCGGGCCTAATAGACTGTCCGCTTGTCCTCCCGTTTGGGAACCACGATCGATCAGGAACGCCATGACACGCCTCGGCGAATCCGTCGCCCGCGCCACCACCCTGCTCTCCGCCGACCTCTCCTCGGACGCCACGGTCCAGGAGCTGCTCAAGGAGACGGGCGCCCGGCGCTATCTCGATCTGACGGACCTGCCCGCCAAGGAGCAGGCCGAGCTGATCGCGGCCCGTACGGTCGAGGTCCTGCCGGGCGTGGAGAAGCTGGCCGAGCGGATCGAGGAGCGCCGGGCGGCCGGCACGGGTCTGCACATCAAGCTGGGCATCGACCCGACGGCGACCGATATGCACCTCGGGCACGCCGTGCCGCTGATCGTCCTGAGCCGGTTCCAGCGGCTGGGCCACGACGTCACGCTGATCATCGGTGACTTCACCGCCAAGATCGGCGACCCGTCGGGCCGTACGGCCGAGCGCCCGCCGCTGACCGATGAGGACATCGCGCACAACCTCGCCACGTACCGCGAACAGGTGCGGCCCTTCTTCGACTTCGAAAAGGTCCGCTTCCGGCAGAACAGCGAGTGGCTGGCGCCGTACACCTTCCCGGAGCTGCTCACGCTGCTCGCCCAGGTGCCGGCCTCCCAGCTGCTGCAGCGCGAGGACTTCCGCAACCGTCTGGCGGCCGGCTCCGGGCTGACCATGACGGAGCTGCTGTACCCCATCGCGCAGGGCCTGGACTCGGTGGCGCTGGAGTGCGATGTGGAGCTGGGCGGCTCCGACCAGCTGCTCAATCTGCAGATGGGCCGCAAGCTGATGGAGCTGCGCGGGCAGCGGCCACAGCTGGTGGTGACGATGCCGCTGATCGAGGGCACGGACGGCACCGGCGCCAAGATGTCCAAGTCCAAGGGCAATTACGTCGGGCTGAGCGCGCCCGCCGACGATGTCTTCGGCAAGATCATGTCGGTGCCGGACCGGCTGATGGAGCCGTACCTGAAGGCCTGGACGGAGTGGACGGACGAGGAGATCGCACTCGTCCTGGGCCGGATCGCGGACCGCTCGCTGCACCCGATGGACCTCAAGAAGGTCCTCGCGGGCGAGGTCGTGGCCGCGCTGTACGGCCTGGAGGCGGCGATGGCGGGGCGGGCCGGTTTCGTCGCGCAGTTCTCCAAGAAGTCGTTCTCCGATGTGGAGTCGCTCCCGGTCGTCGAGGTCGCCGCGCACGGTGCGGAGACGGTGGCGACGGTGCTGACCAAGGTCCTGGAGTTCACGCCGAGCGCCTCCGCGGCGCGGCGGCTGGCCAAGCAGAATGCGCTGCGGCTGGTCGTGGAGGGCGAGGACGGGCAGCAGACCGTGGTGCTGGCGGAGGCCGATTCGGTCCGGCCGCTGGGCGAGGTGCTGGCCGAGAAGCTGGCGGACACGGCCGGGGTCGCGTACCTCAAGGCCGGACGGAAGCTGGCCCAGCTCGAAGGCCGCTGATACGGCAGAGGTACGGGCGGCCGGTGCGCAGCGATGCGCGCCGGCCGCCCGTGTCATGTGCGTCTAGGTGTGCTGTCCCGGCACGTTGGTGACGGGTGACACGCCATGGCTGGTGCTTGAAAAGGGTGAGGGCCTTCTGGGATCGGTGTGGATTGCGACATCT
>NZ_JBSHAW010000064.1:0-37223 GCF_053611685.1 Streptomyces sp. NPDC054786
TGCGGGCGGGGGTGGGGTGGCCACCTGTGGGGGGGGCCTTGGGGGACCGGGGGGGGGGTGAGGGGGCCGTGGGGGGGGGGTTGCCGCGCCCCGGGCTGTGCGGGCGGCCGCCCGCAACGCCTTCTCCAGGTCGGCGACGGTGTCCCGTACCCGCGTCGTCCGCTGCTGTCGGGCAGCACGGAAGATTTCAGTGAGCGAGCCTGTGACTTGGGCACTGAAATCTTCCGCGCGATGGCTCATGTGGGTTCGGGTGCAGCGATTGCTTCAGTGTCGGGTGGCAGTGGGTCAGCGTTTGACGCGGTTGCGGACGGCGAGGACCGCGAGGCCCAGAAGGAGGGGCTCGGCCAGGCGGGAGGTCATCTCGATGTAGGTGCCGGCGGTGGTCAGGTCCTGGTCGGCGGAGCGGAAGACCACCGAGTTGAGCGTGACGTTCAGGGCCTTCTCGAAACGCTCGCCGGTGAACCGGTTCCCCGTGGGGTTGTGCGGTTCGTCCTTGTCGATCTCGAAGGTGACCGTGCCTCCGCCGACGGGGACGGTGCCGGTCGCTTCCTGCTTCGGGGCGTCCTTGGGGAGGCCGACGCTCATCAGGAGCACGATGGTGACGAGCATGGCGGCGGCGAGCCAGCCCAGAGCCCGGGAGGCGCGCAGGCCGTAGCCGGACAGCGCCCAGTAAGCGGTCAGAAGGCTTCGCTCGCTTCGGGGGATGTCGTCGGCGTGGCGGCGCATCTCCATCTCTCCGTAATAGAAGTCGGCGGCCCCAGGCTCATGCTTGCCATCCTCGAACGCTTTGCGCAGCGCGCGGTACACCGGTGCCAGTTGCAACGGCCCGACGCGCCCGGCGCCGAACACTGCCACGTTCCAGCCCCGGGCCGCCGATGGCTCGCTCGCGCGCCAGTGGTGTTCTTCGGCGAGGGTGCGGCGCTGGGTGAACCGTACGGGGCGCCAGCCCCGCCAATGCACTGCGGGCGGCACCGTGTCGAAGATGCAGGCACCCTCCAGTCGCAGCTGGTCCAGGTGCACGGTTCCGGTGAACAGGCATCCCGCGAGGTCGACGTCGGCGAGGACCAGGTGGGCCGCGTCCACCCCGCGCAACGAGGCCATCCGCACCGCGGCGTCGGGCGCATCGGCAAGAACCTGTTCGTCCACCGTCTGTCCGTCGGGGAGTACGAAGGGGTTGGCCTCCGCGGCGATCGTGAGGGGGTATTCGAAGACAGCGTGGGCGAAGTCCACTGTGGCGTAGCGCAGACGTAACTCGGCCGTTGATGTCCAGCGGGTTCGCAAGCACTCCAGCCGGCGCGCAGCGAACGAGAGGTTCGCTGGGCTGCTGAACGTCGCCTCGGAGAGCACAAACCGCCCGGCGCACACCAAGGGGCCGAGGGTGACCAGCCGCTCGAAGGTCGCCTCATCGAACCTAGCGTCGCCCTCGAAAACTGCCGACCGGAAGTGGGCGGCGCCCTGGAAGGTTGCGTACCCGAATGAGGCGTGAGCCTCGAAGGTCACCTGCCCGAACTGGCCGGTGCCCTGGAAGGCCGCCCGCACAAAAGAGGCGTCCTGGAAGGTCGCCGAGTCGAACTGGGCGAGGTGCTCGAAGGTCGCCGAGTCGAACTTGGTGATGCCCTGGAAGGTCGCCGAGTCGAACCATGCGAGGTCGTGGAAGGTCGCCGATCTGAACCCGGCGTAGCCCTGGAAGCTCGCCGTGTCGAAATGGGCGTAGCCCTGGAAGGTCGCCGACTCGAAGCGAGCGAGGCCCTGGAAGGTCGCCGAGTCGAACCACGCAAGGCCCTCGAAGGTCGCCGAGTCGAACCACGCGTGGCCCTGGAAGGTCGCCCTTACGAATTGGGCATCGTCTTGGAAGGTCGCCGAGTCGAACCGGGCTTCGCCGAGGCGGGGGTGTCCGGTGGCGGGGTCGAGGAGGGCGTCGAGGAGGGCATCGAGAAGGGGTTCGGTGAAGGAGGTGCCGCGATGGTCGATGTCGGCGCCGGGTGTCAGGCCATCCAGGTAGGCGTCGCGGTCGGCGTCGGCCAGATGGGCGAGGCAGACGGTGTGACCAGGGGCGTGAATGCCGCGGCAGCCGACCGTGTCCTCCGGGGTAGTGCCGTGGCCACAGTGCGGCCAGTCAGGCGGAGTCGGGGACGGTTCAGGGCTCGGGTGTGGCATACCCGAAGGGACGATCGAGCACGGTCGATGGTTGCCGAGCTCGCCTCCGACACGGCCAGCACTGAAATCTTCGCTGCGGCACTGAAGGACGTATCGAAATGAATCGTGCTCCACTGAAATCTTCCGTGCGTTCCGACAGCTGCCTTGGCGGCCTGGTCGACAGAGTCGAGGAGGCGGCGGGCACGAACTGGGCGAGCTCGTCGAGTCCGGGCCAGACGCCAGCGAGGGTGGCGTCGGTGGCGAGCTGTCCCAGCAGCTCGCGTACGGCGTCGTGCCGCTGGGCCCAGCCGTAGGTCCGCGGGCCGCCCGGTTCCCGCCTCATGACGGCCTCACCTGCGCGAAGTCCCCGCTCCGGGCCGCCCGCGCCGTGCTGTTCCCGCGTCCTGCCGCTGCGCCCGGTGGCGCGGGCCTGGAGCGTACGGCCCGCCGTCCGGCGGGGAGTTGGGGCGTCACCGCCACTGCAATGCCTCGGCGGTCGGTGAGCAGGGCGCTGCCGTCGAGGACGAGGGTCAGGCGCTCGGCGAGCTCGTCGCGGTGGGGAGAGGCTCTGCGAGGGCGCGGCCCATCAGATACAGGTCCGGGCTGTCGGCGCCGTCGGGGAGGGATTCAGAGGAGCCGGCGGGCGGCGCCCGGTGCTCCTCGTCGCCGAGGTGGAGGCCCAGACGGTGCTCTACGACGGCGCGGGCCGCCGCAAGGAAGCCGTGGGCGTCTAGCCGCGCTGCGACGCCGAGTTCACCGTCGTGCCTGGCCACTGATTCTGTTCCTCCCGCTCGGCCGGCGCCCCGGCCGCCCTCGTCCGGCTGGCGGTCCGTCCCGTCCATGCTGCTCCCGGCCGGACTGATGTCCGCCGATGCTCGTGTGGACGGCCGCGCTCCGTCGACGTCCTCGTCGGCGCCGGTGCGGCGGGCGCGTGCCCGGTCGGTGAGCTGGTGGAGGTGGTCGATCCAGCCATGCATGAACACCTCCGCCCCGCCCTGTTCGGCCCCGGGCAGCCGCAGCAGCCCCTCCCCGGTGTCGGCCTGTTCGGTGAGCACCGACTCCAGCCAGGTGGCGAGCGCGGCGATTTCAGGGGCGAGGCACATGGTCAGGGCGTGCACGACGCCTGACGGGTTGATCATCAGGGTGGTTAGCAGCGGGCCCGGGACAAACGCCTGGTCAAGGCCCGGGAAGAGCTCGACAGCTGCAGCGCAGGGCCGGCGGCCGCTACTGCAACACTGCAGAGAAGATCGCCGCCCGCATCGGCGTGATCGCCAAAGCCCGCCGCGTCACTGGCTGCCTGCGTACCTCCATCACCACCGACGCCACCGGACGGCCCACCTTCGACTGGCACTTTGACCAAGACGTCCTCCAGGCCGAAGCCGCCATCGACGGCTGGTACACGCGGCTGACCACCCTCACCCCCGAACATGCCGACACCGCAGAGGTACTGCGGTGTTACAAGGGCCAAGGCACCGTCGAGCGCCGCTACAGCGACTTCAAGGGCCTCCTGGCAGTCACCCCCGTCTTCGTGCAGGACAACAAGAGGGTTGCCGCACTGGTGACGGTGATCTGCCTGGCCCTGCTCGTGTTCTGCCTGATCGAGCGCCAGGCCCGCCGGGCCCTCGGGAGCGACCAGAGGATGCCCGGGCTCTATCCCGGCAACCAGCAGGTCCGGCCCACCGGCCGGATGATCCTCTACCATCTCTCTGGCCTGCGGCTACGCGTCGTCGGCGCCACCGACCCGACCATCATCGTCATCAGCCGCGGCGTCCAGCTCCATTTCCTCGACCTCCTCGGCCTGGAACCGACGCGTCCCCGCTGGCCAGAGACCTGAACGAGCTACCCGTGGCGCGCCATGGGCCATCCTGGGGGCGTTGACGGCATAGCCCACAACCAGGGGCGCGCCGCCCGTGCAGGTGCGCGTCCTTCCCTCAGCGTCGGTGGGCGTACGGAGGATGACCAAGTGGTCTCCGGAGGCACGTGCCCTGTGGCAAGCTCATCTCCCTGGGGGAGAGGAACGACTGATGGCCCATTACCAATGCGGATCGTGCTCGTATCAGAGCGACCATCTCGGCGAGGCTCAACAGCACTTGCACCAGACGGGCCACGTTTGTATCGGCAAGGGCGGTGTCGGGCCAGCCGGAGGTAAGTTCGGCAAAGCCAGGGTCGTGGGTAAGGCCGGCGTCAGCGTTCTGGCCGCCACCACCATCGGGCTCCTCGCCTGGAAGTATAAGGGGCTTCAGGAAGAGCACGAGGGGCTCCAGACGAAGCACGAGGGGCTCCTGTCCATGGCTGCCGGACTGGTTGTGCAGTTGGCGGAGTCGACGGCGGAGAACGAGAGCCTGAAGTCAGAGAACGACTACCTGAAGTCGGCCACCGGTGCCTCGAAGACGCTCAAGAGCTACGACTGCTGAGTGAGGGCGTACTGCGGGTAGTGCCACTGGTGGACGGGTGCCCCGGAGCTCGATGCCGTTGGAAGGTCGAGCGGGTGCCGGCCCAGCTCAGCGCTAGATCCGTTCTCCGCAGGTCACCCATTCGAGAAGATCAACTGATCGCAGCGGGCCAGCCACCGATCAGCGCAGCGGTCCGAGTTGCAGAACAACGCGGGAACGGCCGCTCAGGCCGGGAGCTGTGGCCTGGTGGTTGGGTCTGGCGGGCGGCGAGGGTGCGCTAATTTCGTGCCGTATGGAAGACACCTCCCCACTGCGTCAGGCCGTCCTTGCCTGGCTCGAGCTGGCACGGGACCTGCCCTCGATACCCCAGGCAATCACCGATGTGGCTCTGTCGACGCAGCCGGAGTTCGATGCCGTGATCAACGCGGTGGTGGGCGCCGCGCCGAAATCCGAACACCGCGACCTGTACGGCAAGGCCGATGGTGACTGGATGCCCCGATGGTCCACGCTCTTGAGCGGATCAGGGCTGGGGGACGCGACCCGTCTGGTTGCCCAGGGGGCGACGGTGCCGGTGGAAGAGGTTGCGGACAGCTTCGTCGCCTTCTGCACGGCGCCCGCGCCGGCAGTGGAGGACTGGCTGTTGCTGACCGGCGATCTCCCCGAGGGGGCACGGATCCCGCTGGGCCGGTACACCCTTCAGACCTTCACCGCCGACGAACTGAGGCAGTTGGGCCAGATGCCCGCCCTTTACGGCCTTCAGCCGGGCGGGCTCGACCTCCGTCTCCTGGCTGGTGCGCCGTTCGTCCACGCCCCCGATCCGGACCGTGCCTCGGACCGCAGTGGCGCGCCCTGGTTCGATTTCACCGGCCCGCGGCCGGAGGCCCGGCACTGGAGGGCGCTGCTGCCGTTGATCCTGTGGAGCCCCGAACTCCTGCATGTCGACGCGGTGTTCGACGTCGAACGCGGTCGCGAGTTCGGGCTGCACCCAAACCACGTGCCCACCACCCTCCAGATCTACGAGGACCATGACGGCAGGCAGGAGGAAGTCGAGGTCCGCGAGACTGGCACCTTCCACGTCACCCAGGCGCAACTCCCGCGCCTGCAAGCCTTCTGCTCCGCCGTGACCGCAAAGATCGACGCCGTCGTGGACGGCGCCACCAGCAGCCGAAGGCTGCCCAGGAGGCGCGCCCTGCGCCTGGAGCGCGCGGCCCGGCACCTGGTGCAGGCCCACCAGCGCACCCACAGCGACTACGGCGTGTGGGAGCAGGAGGCTGACGAGCTGCACCTAGACTACGTCATCACGCTGGAAGCCCTGATGGCTAGCCCCGACGACAAGCACGAGGGCGTCAGCGAAAGGATCCGGTCCCGTGCAGCCGCCCTGTTTTTCACCCCGTCTCTGCGCCAGCAGGTCGAGACAATTGTGCAGGATGCGTACAGCGCGCGCTCCAAGTACGTGCATGGGGACGTCCTCAAAAACCAGGACGAGAGCGAGAAGCTGGCCGCCCTGCGTGACCTCAGTCTGATCGTGCGGCAGGTTGTTCTGCGCTGGCTCGTCCTCACCCCCTGCGACACTGAAGACCTCGCACCCCTCCTCGACGCTGCTGCTGCCGGCACCGGCCGCGAACGCGCCGTCGATGAACCCCTGCGTGCCTTCTTCCGCGCAACGCCGCCGCAGGACCGCCTCGGGCTCTGAGCCGGACCACAGGGCCGGTCGTGAGCAGTGCGACGCGGCCCCCTGTTCCTCGGCAGGCGACTGGCAGCAGTGCGAGGGCGGGCAGCCGACGTTGGACGGTCCGCGTGTTGGGGCCACACCCGGTTTTCCTCGCCGGTCCGGGGCAGGTCGGATGTGGCTGGCACCGGCGGGGGAGTCAGGTGGTGTCGAATTCCGCTACCGCCGCCGTGGCTCGCTGGTCTGCCTCTGTTTGCAGGGTCTCCCAGTCGGCGGGTGCCTGGCGTGTTCCTGCCGCCAGGACCGCGGCGCGTACGGCGGTGCGGACATCGCCGGGGCCCACCCGCAGCCCGGCTCCCCTGAGGCCCTGGATTTCCGACAGCGCCTGCGCGGCGGCCTGGTCGAGGTCGGGGGCTGCCCCGGCAGACGTGCCCGCAGCGTCCCTGCACACCACGATGACGTCGATGCGGTTGGGCTCCGCCGCTGCGGTCTTGGAGAGACTGGTGGCCACTTCGGCGATCATGGCGCGGGTGGTGGTGACGGTGAAGCCGGCGTCGGACAGCGACCGCATCAGAGCGCACCAGCCCCTGGTCTGCGACTGGTGGAAGCTGAACAGGAGGCAGCCGCCCGGTTTGAGGACGCGCCGGCACTCGCGCCAGACGCGGGCTGCGGTGGCTTGAAATCCATCAGGGGCGGCGTTCTGTACTTCTTGGACGGCCCGGGTGCTGGGTATGTCCGGGTAGTCCTGGTAGGGGCGCATGGCGCTGAGCCACGCGTGGAAGAAGTCGGCCAGTTCCGAGTAGTGGACGTTGTCGACGTAGGGGGGGTCGGTGACGATGAGGTCCACGCTGTTGTCGGGAAGATCCGTTTGCGAGGCATCGCCGGTGATGGTGTAGGCCGTTGCGGGATCCCGTGCGAACTGCTGCCACGTCGTGCTCAGGGGGCGGGCGACGGGCAACGAGGACTGGTCGGCGGCGAGGATCCGGCCGGCCTCGGCCCTGAAGTCCAGCGGGGTGTTCTTGTACTGGGCCGCTTTGTGCAGGCGGGTGAGCACCCCGGAGAACCCGGCCGATCCCCCCTGGGCACCCCAGGGGTCTCCTTCGACGCTGCACCGCTCCGGTCGCAGTACGTGGTTGTGGAAGATCGAGCGGACCGGGCCGGTGCCCTCCCCCTTGTAGGAGCAGAAGAGGTTGTGGTGTTCGACGGTTCTGCCGAACGATGCGATGAGCGCCTCGCGTTCCGCGGAGGCCCCGGGCAGATCGCGCAGCGCCGCGCCGATCAGTCCGAGGCTGTAACGCTGGCGCTCGTTGAAGAACCGCTCCCAGGAGTCGTACCCCCAGCGCAGCGCCTGGACCGTGCTGACGCCTTCCTCCAGCGTGCCGAGCGGGCGTACGAGCTCATCGGGGGATGTGTCGGCGAGGGACTTCGCCGCCTTGTCGTACAGGCAGAGGTCGAAGTCGTCGATCGCCCGGTACTCACGCTGGCCGTCGGCGCGCAGCACCAACTTCGCGTACATGCGCCGTTCCGGGACGGCGCCATTCAGCGCACCAATGACAGGGGTTCGGTGCCCGTGACGGCACGTCATAAACCGTCCTCGAACGGCCCCTTGAAACGAGAAGACCATGCCGCAGGCGAGGCAGTGTCCCCCCTCGTCCTTGCTCAGGTCGGTGACGCAGATGCCCCGGCAGCCCGGGCATATGGCCTGTGCGCGTGGGAATCGGCGCGGGTACGCATGGCGGGCGAAGACCCGGGTGGTGAAGAGTTCCACGTCCTCGCCGCACTCCGGGCAGTACGCGAGGGCCACCCAGAAGTAGTGCAGCACCGGCTCGTTGGAGACGGTGCGGTGCAGTTCCTGGACGGGACGGGCGCACTTCCTGACGACCTGCCCGAAGAGGTCCGCGAGCACCTCTAGATCCCATGGCTGTAGCGCCTGCCGCTGGGTGAGCGTCGCGACGGGGTTGATGTCGCGGCCGATGACGGCGGCCCCGAGTTTGGCCGCCTCGACAAGGGTGGTGCCCGATCCGGCGAAGGGGTCATAGACGACGAGCCCCCGCAGCCTGGCCGCGGCGTCCGCAACGGAGTCGTCCGGCCCGGACACGGCAGCCAACAGTAAGTGGCGTGCGACGCTGCCCAGGCGCCTCGCCCACCACTTGTGCACGTAGGTCGCGGGCCGGTGCACCTCCTTGCGCCACGACTCGTGCTCGGCGATCCGGCTCCACTCCACTGGCGCCGGTCCGGCCTCGAGAAGTGAGGCCGAGGGGAGGCCCGCCCCTGGCTTCTCGTTCATGTGTACGCCCCCAGTGGTCCGAACCCGGATCCACCGCCCTCGGATTGGGCAGGAGCAGGTGACGGCCTGTCAACGTGCGTTACTGTAACGGCAGGTAGTGGGGGGATACCAGATGGGTGATGGCGCGCGTGACGTATCTGGACTGTCTCGTCCCTCCCGACGCGGGCCCGGCCGACTTCTTCGAGCGAGTGCAGGCCCTTCGCATGACGGACCGCGGCCGCACCGTCGATCTCGGCCCGCTGGACCGTGCCACCCTGACCCTGTTGTCCCGCGCATTATCGAGTGATCAACACAGCGTGTACCTGGGCCTCCCGCGCGGGCGGCACGACCTGGCCGTGCTGATTGGGATCTACCTCCAGCTCGTACGGCGCGGGGCAGAGCTGACCGGCGGATCACCTTGCCCGGTCCCTGACGGACCGGTGGTGGTCGTCGGACTGCGCACCAACGTCACCGTACGGCTGGCACAGCTCGCGATCGGTAGGCAGAACCTCTCACGAGCCCTGCGCATGCAGAGAATCCGCGGTGACGGGCGGGTTGTTGACCTCCGAGGAAAGATCACCAGGGCTGTCGACTCGCCCTCGGGGCTGTTCTACCTCAACACCGCGCTCGGCAGGCCCTCGCTGGGGACCAGCGTCGGCACTGTCGTCATCGACCGCACCAGCATGGCCAACGACCAGTCCTGGGAGCGCGCGTTGGCCTGGGCGAGCGAGCACGACGCCGCTCGCGTCGTGGCCGTGGCCGACCTGGGCACCCAGCCGGGCAGCAACCGGGCCTGGACGCAGTGGCCGTGGACTCCCGCGCTGCGCACCGACGTGCGGCACACCCTCGGGCACCGCCCCGCATACGGCCCCCTGACCAGCAACGCCCTCCTTGCCCACCGCCCGGCAGCCGCACCAAGCGTGGCGGTATACCGCCACGAGCAGCTCGCCGAGCTGTACCGGACGGTCGTGGCGGGTGTGGTCGCAGCACGGCGTGTCCACACGTTGGAGCCCTGGCCGCAGCCGATCGCCGACGCCGTGCGTCTGCTCAACCTGCTGTGGTGCAGCTGGGGTTCGATCGGGAGGCAAGACGCCTGGCAGGTACTGATGGGGCGCGGCAGCGGCGCACGGGCGCTGGCCCGGTCGGTGTCCCGCGGGACATTGGAGGGGCGGGCCGGGCCGTGGGAGCTGTTCCGCGAGACCCAATGGCCCGACCTTCGGCGCGGCGTGCTGAACCTGTATGAACTGTTGTACGACGGCAACCCGCGCTGGGACCTGCTGCTTGCGCTGATCGATTGGGCGCGGGCCGACCGGGCAGGCGTCCCCGTTCTCGTCCGCACCCGCTCCCGCTCCGCCGCCGCGGCTGTCGCCGAGGAGCTGGCCGACGCACTCGGCGGTGATGCCGACTCCCTGCTGCTCGCCCCCCGGCCCGGGCCCGCCGCCGGCGGGGGAGCCGGCGCGCTGCACGTGATGCCCTATGCGGAACGCCTGGTCTGGGACGCCTCGCCGAGGTTCGAGCTTCACCTCGGTGTCCCCTCGACCTTGCGCACCGGCGTGCTGTTCTCCGGTGCTGCCGATGAACACGTCGCCGTGGTGGAGCAGAGCGAGTACACGTGGCTGGAGCGTTCAGCCAGCCGCGCGCTGCACGGCTGGCACGAGCAGATACGCCAGACCGCCGCGGTGCTGAGGCTGGGCGAGGTACCGGAGCCGGCGACGCCCCCGCTGCCCGTCGCGTACGGCCCCGTCGACCTCTCCGGACCGTCCCTCGCACCAGAAGAGCCGCCCCAGCACGACAGTCGGCTCGCCCTCGACCTCTCGGCGCTCTTTGAGGACTACGACGCCCCGGCCAGGGCAATCAGCATCCCGGCGGCCCCCGGCCGCGGTGCCACAGCGGTGGCGGCGGACGGCCCGGTGCCGGCCACGGCCGTGCTCACCGAACCCGACGGGGCAGTGCTCTGGCTGCGCAGTGACGAGCAGGTCGACGTCCTCATCGGTCAGCGCTACGCCAGGATGCCCGTGACCGCGCTCACCCCCGGCAGCCGACTCCTGCGCGCACGCGGCGACGGGCCGTCCAGACTCCACGACCGGCTCGTCATGGTGATCCACGACAGCGCCGAAGTGACCGCCATGGACACGATGATCGGCTACTTCCGCCAGGCCATCACCACCGTGCACGAGCAACGAGGGTCGTGGCCAAACGTGCTCACCGCCCTGAAGAACCTCGGAAGCGAGGTCTCGTCCTGGCAGGCGGTGAGCAAATGGGCCGACGGCAGCGTCATCGCCCCGGAGGACCCGCAAGACATCCACCGGGTTGCCCTGCTGGCCCGGGACACCCGGCTGACCGCAGGAGGCACGTGGCAGCGCCTGGCCCGCATGGCGGAGGAACTACGCCGCTTACACCGGGCGCTGGGCCACACCGCGGCGGCAGCGATGACCGAGGCCGCACGGGGCACGGAAGGCCCCGCGCTTCGCCAGCTGAAGACACTGTGCTCCGGGATCGACGTCTCGGAGGTCCTCGAGGAGTTCGACCTGGTCGTCGTCCGCCGCATCGGTGGCCAGAAGGGCATGTCCGCGGACGCCCTGGGCCGCGTACCAGGCCCCCGCAGCGCAAGCAGCTCACCACAGGAGACGCCGTGAACGATGCCCGCACCAACCCGCTGGCGCCGCACCCCGACAGCGCCGCGGACAACCAGCGGGAGACAGTGCTGATCGACCACCTGACGCGGGTCCTCGCCGACAGACTCGCCGACCGCAGCGGCGCCCCGCACAAACCCCCATGGACACCACGCGACCACGTAGTCGTCGGAGTGCTGCCCGCCGTCGCGGTCCCGCCGCGACATCTGCCGGCACCAGACGAGGCGACGGCCGACCCGAGCGGCCGGCCCGTCGAGTCCCTGCGCGGCACGCAGGCGCCCCCGGTCCTGGCACTCGACTTCCGGGTGCGCACCGCCCCCGGCCGCAGGACCGCACAACTCGCCGTCCATTGCCGATTCGCCCTGTACCTGGAGGACATCGCCAGCTACGCCGAGCACATGGCGTACCTGCGCGGCAACGAAGACCCATCCGGCGCACAGACCCGGGCAGGAGAGCTGTTAGGCGTCTGGCGCCGCCATGACATTCACGTACCCGACCTGGTGATCGAAGTGCCGCTTGGGGAAAGCGACGTCGATCCGCAGGCATTCAGCGAGGCCCAGCAGGTGCTGGACCGGGCGGTCCGCCGCGCGGTGGACGCGCACTTCGCCCGCCCCGAGGCCCGTCGCCCGCTCACCGCGGGGCCGCAGGGCCGCCAGGGGCGGCGCAGGCGCAACGTGCTCCCCGCGGAGGCCATGGCCGACGAGGATGCCTTCCACCGCCACGTCGCGGCACTGCTGGACCGCGACACAGCCCCTTGCGCACCCCAGCTGGTGCTGTCCGCGCACGCCCAAGCCCTGGACGGCGGCGACCACCTCATACGCGTCTCCCTGCACAACCAAAGCGACACGGCGCAGAGCGACTGGCAGGACCTCTCCGTGTACGACTGCCGCTTCGCGGTCCTTCCCGGAGACGGCATCAGCATCGTGCCCCAGCGCTTCCACCTTGCCTCCCGCGACTACCGGCTGGAGGCGCTGGCGGAGGTGATCGGTCGCGGTACCGGCTGCGCAGCAGTTCTCCACGGCAGCGGTCTGCGGACCGAGACCCTGCCCGTCCATGTCCAACGCACCGTCGTGCCCCGCCAAGCCGGGGTGCGGCACCCGCGGTGGCGTGAGCTCGCCGACGACCCGGCCCCGATCCTGGACTCCGTCGAGGTCGCGATGGCCCGCTACTCCCGGGAGTTCGCCGCCGCCTGCAGTGCCGCCCAGCAGCTGCCGCACCACAAGGCCATCGAAGCCGACCACGCCCAGTTCGACGACGAGGCCAGACGGTTCGGCCTCGGCCGCGAGTGCCTGGACCTGGATCCGGACCTCAAACTCGCCTTCCGGCTAGCCAACGAGGTCTTCGCCCGCTTCAACGACGACCGCACGTACGACAGTTGGCGGCTCTTTCAGCTGGTCTACATCGTCTCCCACCTGCCGGCCCTCGCCGTGCGCGAGCACCCGCAGCGGGCGGACCTGCGCGCTGAACTCGACCACACCGACGTGCTGTGGTTTCCCGCGGGCGGGGGGAAGACCGAGGCGTACCTGGGGCTGATCCTCACGGCCCTGTTCTACGACCGGCTGCGAGGCAAGCACGCAGGGGTCACCGCCTGGCTGCGCTTCCCGCTGCGTATGCTCAGCGTGCAGCAACTCGACCGCACCCTGCGCATGCTGATCGCCGCCGAGGAGCTCCGCGTCGAACGCGGGATCGGATCCCCCCACGACGACCCGTTCGCGCTCGGCTACCTGGCCGGCGGGACGGGCAGCCCCAACGACCTCCACTGGGATGGGGGCTGGTGGCGCGGCTGGGAGACCGAGGCCGCCGCCACCCGGGCGGGGACCTTCGCCGAAGACCACCTGCGTGACCGGCTCGTGATCACCTGCCCCTACTGCGAGGGCGACAGCGTACGGCTGCGCCTGGACACCGATGCGGTCCGCCTGCATCACGAGTGCGCCGCTTGCCAGCGGATCTTGCCCCTGCACGTGAGCGACGTCGAGGTCTACCGCACCTTGCCGGCAATCGTCATCTCCACCGTCGACAAGCTCACCGGGCACAGCTGGTTCCCCGAGTTCACCGCGTTCCAGCACGGACCCAAGCACCGCTGCGCCGAGCACGGCTACTTCTCCTTCCCGCGTTTCGGAGTCTGCTCGGCAGGGCGGGACCACTGCACCGCGCCGAAGGGCGGCTACCCGGCGGCCCGCCCGATCAAGGACCCAGTACCGGCATTGACGGTGCAGGACGAGATGCACCTCCTCAAGGAGGAGCTCGGCGCATTCAACGCGCACTACGAAGGCATGATCGCCGAACTCCAGTCAGGAGCAGGCAGCGGCCTGCCCAGCAAGGTACTGGGCGCCTCCGCCACCATCGAGCAGTACCAGGACCAGCTCCGCCAGCTCTACGGCCGCCGTCCCCGCGCCTTCCCCGCACCGGGATGGAAACTCGGCGAGAGCTTCTACACCACGACCCGGCCCGACTTCCGGCGCGTTCACATCGGAGTGCTCCCGCACAAGCGCCGCAAAGCCGACGTCGCCGCGATCGTGCAGGGCGAGCTCCTCACCGAGATCGCCCGGCTCCAGGAGGAGCCCAAGGCCCTGCGCGAGCGCCTCGCCCTGCACGGGCTGCCCGACTCGGACCTCCCACGGCTCCTCTTCCCCTACGAGGTCTCCTTGGCCTATGTGAACAGCAAGCAGCACGGCACCCAGCTTGACGAGGAGCTCGGCCAGCTCTCCGACGACCTGCAGCACGCCGGACTCGACCGCGTCGAGCACGCGGTGCTCACCGGCGAAGTCCCGGTCCCCGACCTCGCCGCGGCCATCGCCCGGGTCCAACGCGAGCACCTGGACACCCCGCGAGGAGAGCGGCTGCGCGCCCTGGTCGGCACCAGCGTGCTCAGCCACGGGGTGGACCTCGAGCGCCTCAACCTCCTGGTCCTGGCCGGCATGCCGCCGACCGCCGCCGACTACATCCAGGTCACCGCCCGGGCCGGGCGAACCCACGCAGGCCTCGTCGTCACCGTCTACGACCCCGTCTCGCGCCGCGAACGCTCCATGTTCTCCAACTTTCTGAGCTACCACCGCCTGCTCGACCGCATGGTCACCCCTGTGCCCGTCAACAAGTACGCCTACTTCGCAGCCCGACGCACCCTGCCCGGCATCGTGCTGGCGCTGCTCCACGATGCCGCCCGCGACCCCGCGCTGAAGCCACCACCGGAAGGAGCCGACTACTCCAAAGACTTCAAGCGCTGGTGGAGCGCCCAACGACCACTCCTCGACCCGTGGCTGGAACGACGCATCCCAGCCTGCTACCGCGAGCGCGTGGAGGGCGTCAACGGGCGCGGACTGGAGAACGACCTCGTTGAGCGGATCATGGAGACCTGGCGGCAGGAGGAACGGCCCAACCTCAACAAGGGCGCAGAGGAAAGGCGCACCGCCTACCTGTTCCTCCAACAGCCGCTCACCAGCTTCCGCGACATCGACAAGAGCACCTCGTTCCAGTCACTGACCAGCAGCCAGGACGCCTTCAAAGCGCTCGCCACCAACACCGCCGACAGCAAGGGGGGCGAGGATGAACCGCAGCCGTAGCCAGGCCATGACTGCCTTCCTGCCCGGTGCCGTCTTCCGCCACGAACAGCGACTGCGAGGCAGGGTCCAGGCAGTCGACGGGGACGTGGTCAAAAAACTCAACGAAGACGTCATCTACGACGAGATCTCCCGCTACCTGGAGCGCTGGAGCGAAGACGCCAGGGCCGCCTTGCCCGTGCCACAGGGCCGACTGCGGCAGAACTTCGTCCTGGTCAGCCCCGACCTCGTCCGCTTCGAGGTATTTCCCCTCGTCCTCGAATGCGTACGCCGCTCCTGCCGCCGCGTGCGCACATACGTAAAGGCCCAGCAACTCGCGGCCGACCCCCGGTGCCGCACCTGCGGCGCACCACTGCGGCAACTCCCGTACTTCAACGCGCACAACTGCGGACGCATCCGCCCCATGTACGTACCCAAGTGCCGTGTCCCCGCCCACGGCTACGACCACATCGTGTTCGAGAACACGGGAAGCTTCGTCACCGCCCTCTGGCGCTGCGTCGGCCCAGGCTGTGGCGGAGCGAAGCTCCAGGGCACCTCGCAGTCCCCCTGCAGCTGCGAATGGAAGGACGCCGCCGGCCGCGCCATGATGCGGGCAAGGACGTTCAACGACACCCGCGCCTACCAAGTCCACGCTCTCCAGCTCGTCAACATCGACAACTCCGAGTTCCGGCAGTATCAGCGCCACCCCCAACGCGGCCAGATCGCTGCCGCCCACTACCTGAACCTGATCGACTCCCTGGCCGAGGGCATCGGCGACGCCTCCCAGGGCGTCACGGTGACGCGCGTGTCCCCGCAGGAATGGCAGCAGAGGGAACAACTACTGCGCCAGATGCACGTGCCGGAGGAGGAGATCGAGCAGTACCGCAGAATGATGGGCCCTGAGGAGAGCGGCCTGGCTGCTCTGCCCAACACGGACGCCGACAAGGTGCGGTGGGAACTGCTCGGCGCGGACCGCCCCTTCGTGGAACGTGCAGCCGTCTTCGACCCCGCCCAGATCCAGCGCATCACCCTCGACGACCAGTGTGTACGCTTCGCCGAGCTCCAGGACCGGCTGGCCCAGCAGACCACGGAACGCGCCCGCGAGCAGGCCCGCACTCTGGGGATCGCAGAGATCGCCGTCACCTGGGAGTTCCCCGTAGCCCGAGTCGCCTTCGGCTACACCAGAGAGGAGCACGAGCCCGAGCGGGGCGTCCTGACCGGCTTCCACAACAAGTACCACCACGACGGAAAGTACCCGGTCTACGTCGCAGCATCGGACACCGAAGCCCTCCTGGTCACCTTCTCCGCGCGTTCCGTTCTGTCGTTCCTGAGTGCCAAAGGACTCACCGTCGGGGCGGCCGAAGACGAATCGGTGGCCCGACAACGGCTGCTGGAACTGTTCACGGACCAGGACGACCCGGAAGCCGCCCGCGCGGCAGCAACCGTGCACACGGTCATCCACACCCTCGGCCACCTCCTGCTTCGGTCCCTGGACGACGGCCAAGTAGGACTGGCCGAGAACACGCTCGCCGAATGGGTCGTCACGAAGGCACTCACCGTCGCCATCTACGCCGACAACGTCCGTGAATTTACCCTCGGATCACTGTGGACCCTGCTCAGCAACCGCGTGCTCAGCTGGCTGGAGAGCACCGCCGACTCGGTGCTCAGCTGCGAGAACGACCCGCTGTGCCATCAGTCCTCACCACGCTGCTGCGAACGCTGCGTCTACCTCACGTTCGGCTGCCGGCTGTTCAACGACGACCTTGACCGGGGCCTCGCCGCAGAGTTCCTCCGCCACACCGCCGCCTCGAGCCACACATGACCGACCAACTGCGACCGCTGGTCCCGCTCGCCCAGCTACTGGAGCGCCTCGCGGGCAGCTACGCGGCAGCCGCCGAATGGACACGGGAGATCGCCAGAGCCGACACCCTTAACGCCCTCCGCGTGCACGGGGTCGCAGACGATCACGCTACCGCCGTACGCCAGCTCGCCGCCGAGTGCGGCCTACTGGGCTCAGACCGGCACGCAGGGCTCGTCCCTGCCCGCCTCTCCCAACTCCAGGTGCTCCTGGACGTCCTGGACGGCCTTGACCCACCGCCCGCAGCACCACCATCCGAGCGCCCCCTGGTGTTCACCACCCCGCGAGCCGCCGCCCACCTGGTAACGCCCCCCGTCCGACGCCTGGACCTGCTAGTCCAGGACGTCATCGCCGGAGCCAACAGCGAACTCCACATCGGCGGCCCCTTCTGGAACCGCCACGGCTGCGACCTACTGCGCGAGGTTCTGCTGCCCGCCGTCGCCGAGCGCCAGGTCGCCGTCCACTTCTACGCCCACGACCCGAGCAGCCGGGCCCAACCCCTGAACGACCTCGTCAAAGACTGCGCCGACTACGGAAGAACGTCCTTGTACTGGTGGACCGGGGCCAACCCCGGCATCATGCACGCCAAGTTCGTGGTCGCCGACCGCGCCACCGGCTACTTCGGCAGCGCGAACCTGTCCTCCCTCGGTCTTCAAGAGCACTTCGAGATCGGCATGGAACTGGGAAGCACCCAGGCATCCTCACTGGTGGACTTGTGCACCCGGCTGCGCCAGGAAGGCTTCTTTGCCCAGGTCACCGAGGGGCCGGGACGCGCACCGGACCCGCTCGTCCTCGTGGAGACCGCCGACGGGAAACGTCGCTTCGGCCAGTTGCGATCCTGGCACACCACTAGGGACGGCCGCCGTGAAGCGGACGTGCTGTGCCGCCTCTCGGACGACGCTCCGCGGCCAGCCAGAGTCCGCGTCGATGAGAGCCGCATCCGGCTCTTTCCCGGCGTCGACTACGCCAACGTGCCGGCAGACGGCGCCCGTGCAGGCGACGGCGAAACCGGATCCACCGGGTAGTTCGTGACACGAGGCGAACGGTCCGCTGCCCGCTCCGGCTCGATTCAGGGGCCGAGTTGGGCCGTTGCGGCGTTGATTTCTTTCATGGTGATGTTCTCGCTGCCGCTGCGGATCGCGATGACGGCGGCGGTGGAGATGACGTAGGCGAGGGCTTTGAAGTAGCCGCCGGTGCGCTGGTGCAGTGTGACGGCGTGTGTGCTCAGGGCGTTCTCCTCCAGCCGGTACAGGCTCAGGTCGGCCTCGAAGCTCGCCAGGACGCGCCGGAAGGTCTCGTCGTCCTTGGTGTCGAGGGGCAGGGGGTGCAGCCAGGTCACCGGCAACAGGGCGGTGGGGGAGGGCGAGACGGGTTCGGCCGGCCGTCCCGACCGTTCGAGCCGTACGCGGTTCTCCTCACTGACCCGGATCAGGTCTCCGGCCAGGATGCGGGCCTGGTGCAGGCGGTGGCTGGCGCCGGTGCCGCAGAACACGATGGAGATGCCCAGCTTGTCGCGCAGGTAGTCGAAATAGGGCAGCACGTTCGCCAGGTGCTGCGGGGAAGCGCGGTTGATGTCGTCGATGAGGAGCAGGCGGGTCTGTGCGGTCTCCAGGACGTAGTTGACCGGCAGGGTCACGTCCTGGTGGCGGCGCATCTCCAGGACTTCCGCCAGGCTTTTCGGCTCGGGGTTGAGCCCCAGGTAGGAGCCGATCTCCCAGAGCCAGTTCACCCTTGGCTCAGGGTCTGCGGGGGTGGTGATGTGCACCACCGGGATGGTGTTCGCCTGCCTGCCGTTCGTGGCGGCTTCGATTTCTCTTTGGGCGGTGCGTCCGATCGCCCGAAGCAGACAGGTCTTGCCCGTGCCCGCAGGGCCGTCGATGACGTGGTCCATCAGCCCGTCACGGCGCCCGCTGTTGCCGTGGACCGCCTTGACGAGCATGTCCTGCATGTGGGTCATCGCGTCGGTGGGCACCATGCGCAGATGCCGGTGGTAGGCGATGGCCTGTTCGTCCTCCTTCCTGTCCGCAGCGGGACTGCTGCCCGGCGCCAGTGCAGGCGGGTCCACGTCCTCGTCGACGAAGTGGGTCCAGCCGGTGAGCTGGAACAGCGGCAGCGGCCGCATCGGGGTGTCCTGTAGCTGTTGACGCAGGCGTGCTTCACGTTTGTTGCGTAGTTCGACGGATGCCTTCATCACGCTTCTCTCTCGTCACGGTCCTGCCTCGCATTGGCAGGCCGGCCCCGGGCCGGAAGTCCTGCCAGGGGCCGGCCGACGGGTGCCGGGTCGTTCACGGCTGTAAGTCGTCGCCTACGCCTCCCACACGTCGCCTTCAATCTCGCCACCGACATCACCGTCTGGATCGAGGTCGTCGACGAGCTCCGCGTCGACGACCTCGCAGACATCTGTCGGCCCTCCGGCCGTGGAGCCGTCCGCAGGCCCGTCACTGTCGCCGTCGTCGGAGAAGAGCGCTGCCAGCGGATGCGGAGCTTGTTCGCCCTCCAACGGCTCCGTGCCACCTGCGCCTGAGCGCAGCGTCGGTACAGCGTCTACGGCCAAAGGGGCCCAGGGAGAGATGGGCTGCGCCGGATAGGGCCGCAGTGTCGACAGGTCGAACTCCTCCAGATCTGCGTAGGGGTCCCGGGACGGTTCCTCGGTCTCCAACTCCAGGCCCTGGAAGATCGGTTCTTTCCCGGTGCGCTTGGGCGGCGGCCTGCGACTACGGCGGCGCCGGTCGCGCTGCGCCAGGGACAGGGCGATGGCTTCCTCGTCCTTCTCGCTGCCGCCGGCCGCATGGTGCTGCTCAGCGTGTTCCTGCCACATGTCGGCGGTCCACGGGTCGGTGAGCAGGTGCCGCAGCCGGAAGTCGCACGTCACCCAGGTGCCCGCTGTGTGGTCATAAAGCCACACCCGCTCGGGACGGTAGGGGTTGAAGCGGCATTCCCACTGGCCGTTGCGGCCGGGCAGCTCTGAGCTGCCGCGCAGGAGGATCTCCCTGTAGTGCCCGGCGTCCTGCGCGATGGGCTGGTAGGTCCGGTAGTTGATCATGAAGCCGCCCTTGCCGGGGGTGACCCACCGCGGCAGCAGGAAGAAGCGGTTCTGGGCAGGGGAGAGCGGCACGGCCCGGTAGCCGCTGCGGGCCACCTGGACGGCGTACATGCCGTTGGGCGACAGCACGACGCCCGGCCGGAACGGGTCGCGCAGTCCCGCATCGGGGGTCTGCTGGTACTCCAGAGCCACCCATTCCTGAGCCATCTGCTGGAGTTCGGCGATCGTGTACAGCGGCATGCGGTCGATACCGCGGCCGCGTTTCTTGTGGCTGCGGCCCTGCCAGCCGTGCCGGACGTGCTGACTGAAGCGGTGCGCGAGGGTGATGAAGAAGCGCTCGACGAGCGGCTTGTCGGGAGCGCTCCTCTTGCGCGCGGGGCGGCGGGCAATACGCAGCCGGTCGCAGACCTCGGTGAAGTGCTCGCTCACATAAGGGCTGCCCTGGTCGTAGATGATCAGTTCGGGGCGGATGACCGGGCGGGCGGCGGTAGCCTCCGTGAACCGTGCGTCCGCCGCCGAGAGCGCTCCGAACGGCAGGCTGGAGGTGGCGGCCGCGCTGAGCGGGTCCCAGCCGGGCATCACTGGCCAGGGCGCGAGAGCCTGGGCCAGCATCAGGGTCAGGTCGATCGCGCGGGTCGCCTGGCCGGGCTGTCCGCTCTCGGCGTCCTTGGACCGGCTGGGCGTGATCATCAGTGCACAGAGGCTGTGGTTGGCCACGTCGATCAGCGTGGTCATCTCCGTGGAGGTGGGCCGGCCGTCGTCGCCGCGGGCCAGGAGCCGCAGTGGTGTCGTGTCGACCTGAGTGACCTGTCCGGGCCGCAGCACGGCCTCGCGCCCGCCGTGGGGCAGGGGCGGAGTGGCGGCCAGAGCGGCGCGGGCCCGGGTCGGCCGGTCCAGGGCATCGGCCAGGCCGGATTCCTTCATCCGCAGGTAGAAGGTGGAACGGGAGGGCATCAGCGCGGCCACGGCATCCGGATCGCCGAGTTCTGCACCGTAGCGTGAGTGCAGCAGATCCTCGACCTCTTCGCGGATCAGGTCGATGGTCACGTCCGAATCGTGCGCGCGCCGGGCCACCACATCTTGCATGGCGGTCAGGCAGCGCGGATCGGTGAAGCCCCCTGGTCGTCTGTCCCGCGCGGCGGGCAGCAGGACGACCGGGTTCTCTCCGGCCGCTTTCCACTTTCGTCGTTTGTCGGCGAGGGTGTGGGCGGAGTAGCCGATGCCGTCGGCGGCCAGCCGCGCCGACATGGCAGCGCACCGCTGGGCCAGCGTCGTTCCCGGCCCGAATCCCTGTTCATGCTCGCTCCGGCCCGGCGCCAGACCGGTGTCGATCTCCACCATGCGCTCCTGCCAAAGAGCAGCTTCGTCCTCCTGGTCCTCCCGCTCCCACGTCCTGTGCACCGAGATGTCCGCAGTCGGCGCTGCGCCGCCGGCGAGGACGGCGAAGTCTTCCGCTCCCACCAGCCACCGGTACGACACTGCCCGCGGCGTCTCCGCACTGTCCTGCGGCACCAGCGTGACCAGAGGCCCTTGCCACTCCGCCACCTCCCACTCATGCCCCTGCCAGTGCACTCGCGCCCCGATGGACAAAGCCCCCGTACGCCGACTCTCGCCTGTTTCCGCCACGCGCCCCCTCATTTCCGGTCCTCAGGCTGTCCACGCCTCGGCGTCGGGCAGCAGCGGCTGCGCGTTGTCAAACAGCAGCCGCCGCTGCCACAGCATCCGGTAGGCGAGGTCGAGGCCCGTCAGCTCGTCCAGCCCGCTTGTGGCCACCCCGGCCCGCAGGCCCGTCGGCGACCTGAACGCCTCCAGCAGCGCCCGTCCCGGGCCCTCTTCGCCAGCGGAAGGAAACCGGTAGCCGGCCAGCCATGTCAGATTGCGCCTGCGCACCCCTGAGGGCTCGCGCACTTGCCGCACCCGCCAACCAGCCTCCCGAGCCACCTCCTCAAGCACCTGAAGCCTCGAGGAAGGCACGCCCTCCGCGCCGGGCGGCTTCAACACCAGCACTTCGCGTGTCCCATTCGTCGTCCGCGCCACGAAATCCGGGCGCCAGCGGCGCTCGCGGCCTCCCGCCCGCCACCTCAGCTCCACCGGACCGGTACTGAACGCCGCCCAGCCAGGCTCGAAGTCGAGCTCCACCGCCAGCCGCCACTGCCGCAGGCTGCCGCACACCACCGTCTGCTCCCGCGTCGCCACCGGCCAGTACGTGATGATGCCCTTGCGGCCCCGGTACGGCACCGGTTCGCTCACCGGACCGAACTCCTCCAGCGCCACCCCTCGCAGTGAGGCCGCACTGCACGCGCGCACCGGCCCGTAGGGCTCGCGGTACAGAGCCACGACATCCTGCCCCGCGCCCGGCACCCCCTTGCCGTCCAGCAGCGCGCCGGAGGCATTTACCGCGCTCACCCAGGCCGCCGCTTGCCGCCGCGCCGCAGCCCGGCCCCGTATATCTGCCCGGCCCGCTCCTCCTCCAGCATCGGCCGCTGCCCGTGCGCAGACCAAATGGCGAAACTGTACGCCAACTGTCCTTGTACTGACAGTGGCTGATCAGGGGCGAACAGGATGGCTTCCAGCACTAGTTCCTCCAAGGCCAGTGCAGGTCAGACGCGGGCGCGGCCGGGCACCCGCGGCTGCCAAGGCCGGTTCAGGTCAGGCATGATCGTGCTTCCAGCGGGCCTGTAGGTGAGGCGAGCCGGTTGTGTCCCGGTGCAAGTGGCAGCCGTTCCTGCTTGGTTCTGGTGGCCGGCTGCGTTTCCGTGTCTGCAGGGACGGTCGCGGTCGGTGTTCGGTGGTGGTGCAGCCAGTCCGGCAGCGGGGCCCCGCCTGCCTGGGCATCCAGCTCCCACACCTCCATGAGCGCCTCGGCCTTGCCGAGCCACCGGGCGCGGGCATTGGTGTCCCGGATGTCCGACTGCTCGAACTCGGCCATCAGCTGTGCGAGCCGTGCCGCTTCCGGGTAGATCACCAGTGGCATCACCCGGCTACTGCGGTCCTCCAGCCCGCATGCCCACGCCCGGTGGACCCAGCGCAGCACCATGGGCATCGCCCGCCACCAGTCCGCCGCTACCTGGAAAGCGTCGGCGAACAGCTCCGCACCTGACCGGCCGAACTGCTTGTGCAGCCGGGCACGCTCCAGGTGTGCGGTGACGACCTCGGGAAGCTCCTTCAAGGGCAGCTCGTCCTGCGGCTCCGTCCTCGAGTCGTCGCACCACCGCCGGTGCCGGGCACACACCCGCCAGCTGTCAGACATCAGCCACCAGGCCGGCTCCCTGACCCCGCGGACCTCCGCACATCTCGTGCAGCAGCGTACGAGATGCCCCTCGGACGGCTGCCAGGGCCACTTCCACACCGCATCCGCGTTACCGGGCAGAAGATGGCGCGTGGCAAGCCCGGGCAGTGCCCGCCGCAACACGGCCGCCGGTTCGCCGGCCAGCATGGCCAGATACTCAAGGCCCGGCCCGTTCACGTACATCTCGGTGCACTGCGGATACTTCGCCACGCGCGCCGCATCGTCCGACGACGATCCCGTGCCCTGGCCCACGCGCTGAAGGAAATCCGCGAGCCCCAGCCCGTTGGCGTGGGCCAGCCGGTTCACGAACGACCCCGTCGACTCACCGGGCAGAGGCTGGACCCGGAGCGGCAGGGGCTGACGCGGACCGTAGAGCCCCGGCATCTGCAGTACCACGCCGTTCCCCCTCTTCTCTGACCGCCCCGCACGCCTGTGTTCTATCGTCGCCAGGCGCCGTACAGCTTGGTCAAGCGTCCTTAACCCCTTCGGGTGAACCAGGTCGCAACGCCCCGACAGCCTCCACGGCACGGGTCTGACTCTTGATCCGCAACGTGACGATCCGCTGCCAGGAGGGCATCGTGGCCACGCTGACGAGCAACGGCCTCAGAACACCACTACGCGGCCACCAGACACTCGCCGTCGACGCCTGCGTCGACGAGTTCACCGACGGCGCACCCCGTGTGAGCGTCATCATGGCCACCGGAACGGGAAAGACCCTTGTCGCCCTCAACACCGTCCAGGAGACCGCTCCCCAGGGCAACGCGCTGGTCGTGATGCCCACCCTGGACCTTCTCGAACAGACGGCCGCCGTCTGGCAGCAGGAAGGCCGACAGGGGATCTACCTGGGCTACTGCGGGCGCGACGACCCTCAGGTCCGCCCGCTGCGCGGCGTTCTCACCATGATCCACGACCCGGGCGAACTCGCCCGTCACGCCTCCCTGACCGACGGCCCGGTGAACGTCTTCTGCACCTATCAGTCGCTGAACAACCTGGCCCGAGCCCACCGCGATCACCACCTGCCGCGCTGGGGCATCGTGATCTCCGACGAGGCTCACCGCACCGCTGGCAACCGCCATAAAGCCTGGGGCGTCATCCACGACAACGACGTCCTGCCCGCCCGCTGCCGTCTCTACATGACCGCCACTCCGCGCGTCTTCGACGAGAAAGCCGGCTCACACGTTGCGATCGGCTGCGAAGTGGCCTCCATGGACGACCACAGCCTCTACGGCCCCGTCGTCTACCGCATCTCTCTCGCCGAAGCGATCGACCAGGGCCTCCTCGCGGATTACCGCATCGTCGCCGTTGAGATCAGCGACGCCGAGCTGCACCGCGTCCTGCGCTACGCCTCCATCGCATCCGCCGGAGCCGAAGGACTGCGCGTGGCAGCCGCCCAAATCGCCCTGCTGCGTGCTCAGAAGCGATACGACCTGCGGCGGACCCTGACCTTCCACCGCCTCATCGCATCCGCCGGCGTGTTCGCCGAGACCCTCCACGAAACAGCAGCGCTCATGCCCGTAGCGACGCAAGCGCCTCTCCTCGCCGGCACCGTCAACGCCAAGCAGACCCCCGCTGTCCGCCGCCAGGCACTCGAAGCCTTCGCATCCGTCCCGTTCAACAGCCCCAGCCCCGACACCACCCCTCAACGAGCGGTCCTGACCAACTGCCGCTGCCTGGGCGAGGGCATCGACGTCCCCAGCACCGACTCGATCCTCTTCGCCGACTCCAAGCAGAGCTCCCTCGACATCACCCAAGCCGTCGGCCGCGCACTGCGCCAGAACCCCGGCGACGACAAGATCTCCACCATCGTCGTCCCCGTCTTCATGGAACCCGGCCAAGAGCTGGAGGAGGGAGTCAAAGGAACCCGCTACCGGCTCCTCTACCAGGTCCTCATCGCCCTGAGCACCTACGACGAGCACGTCATCCACCGTGTCGACTGGGCTATCTCCGACGACTCCGAAGAGAGCCTGGGAGTCGCCGCCCGGCCCGAACGCGCCGACGAGATCATCCCCCTGCTCGACCTCCAGGCCACCGGAGCACCCAACCGGGTATGGCAGATCGGATTCGAAAGCGCCCAGCGCTATTTCGACACCTACGGCCACCTCAACGTCCCCAGCCGCTACCTCGGCCCCGACCACTTCTACCTCGGCTGGTGGCTCGGCCGCCAGCGCTCCCTGCGCATCAACCGCATGCTCCTGCCCGAACGCATCGAACAGCTCGACACCCTCGGCATGATCTGGCCCCACCCCCACCACAGCATCGAGCACAAGCTGCAGATCGCCCGGGACTACAAAGCCCGTCACGGCCACCTCGCCCCGCACCTCGAAGAAACATTCGGCGGAATCCGTCTCGGCCGCTGGATCGCAGACCGCCGCCGGGAGGCGAGCCAGCGCATCCTGCCCTATGGCTATCAGCGTGCCCTGAACGAGATCTACCCCTGGTGGAACACCCACTGGCCGAAACACTGGCACCACACCTACGCCCAGGCTCTTGTTGCCGCCCGCGCCGGCAACCTCCCCTTTCCCGACCTGTGTCCTGACACCGACGAGACGCCCCTCACCCGCTGGCTGGACACACAGATCGACGTCCTCCCCACCCTCCACAGAGACCAGCACGAACTCCTCGGCACACTCCCGCTGCGCCACCCCCTGGCCCTGCTCCTTCGCCGCCCCCGCGGCCATGCAGCGTGGGCCTTCGCCAGAGGACTGCGCGCGGCACGCGCCTTCTGGCGCAGCCATCAGCACCTTGAAGTCCCCTACGACTACCTCTGCCCCGACACCGGACTTCACCTGGCGACCTGGATCGCCGACAAACGCCGCGACCCACTGCGCCTCACCCACGAACAACGCCATGCACTGGAAGCCCTGGACATCCGCTGGATCCGGTGACCGACATCCTCGGCCACGATCAATCCAGCTGCCTGAGACCATGTTGAACAGTGCCGGGTCCCTTCCACCACGGCGGCAGCCGAGTCCTGCCTGACCAGGTCGTGCAGCACCTTGATGTGCAGGGGGTCGGCGAACGGAGTGCCGGTTTCCCATGGCCGTGAGCGCGGCGGGGACTCGCGTCTCCACAGATCCTCGGCAGACGCGGAGTCGAACGCCACGAAGCCCTTGGCCGTGCGCACGCCTTGGGCCCCTCCGGGGTCGGCGGAGGAGCATGTGTCGGGGAGGCGCGCGATAGCTGCTGCCTGTGTGCGGGTCGGTGGCGTTACCGGGTGGCGAGCCGGGGCACCCGTTGCCACGGGCGGGTCTGCGCTATGCAGATCCGGGCCCGGGCAGCGTACGGCGCAGACGGTCCACGATCTCCCGCCACTGGCGGGCCTGTTCCCGTGACGGGAACCATGCCTCGGTCCGATCGCGGTCCAGGCTGGTGAATTCCTCCAGCTCGGCCGCCAGGTCCGAGCCGTCCGCGACCCCCGTGCGGGCCACGGCATGCACCTGCTGTGCCAGATGGTGCAGCCGGTGGGCAGCGCGGTAGTAGGCGACCTGGTCCTGGGTCAGGCGGCGTATCGCGTACCCGCCGCACTTGCTGCACGGGTCGAAGTCCTTGCTGCCCACCAGTTCCTCGAGGGTCACCAGATCGTCGTCGCGGCCGACGCCGTGCTCCGGACGCCGGTGGGCGCAGCCGGGGGAGTGGGCCCGGCCCTGATACTGGCCGGCCGCGTCGGAGGTGTACACCTGCACCCGGGCGAGCACGCCAAGCGGCAGCCCCGACCCGAGCCGCCAGCCGGTCCCGGTGTCGGGTTCGAAAGGCTGCAGGTCCAGCTGCTCCATGGCCAGCAGACCGTGCCAGACCGCGGCGGCGAAGGGACGGCGCGCAAGGCCCCGGTCGTCGTACCCGGCAGTCTCCAACTGGCGCAGGTCGGCCATGCCACGCGCCAGAGCCAGCGACCGCAGCGCGTGGCCCGCGTCCCAGCGCCCCGCGCACAGTCGCACCAGCAGCCTTTCGCCTTCCGCCACACCCAGTTCGGCGCCGAACGCCGCGTGATGCGGATCGTAGACACGCTCGGGCCAGATCTCCCCGCCTTCCGGCACGTCCTGACCGGGAACGATGGGTCGGCTATCGAAGAGGGCGTCGGGCAGGTCACTGGCGCCCGCAATGATGACGCCCCGCCATCCCGCAGCGCAGCGCTGTTCCAGGACGCTCAGCGCCACGACCTCGAGGCCGGCGTCGACGGAGAAGACGACGTACAGCTGTTCCGCGTCCCGCATTGCGGCACGCAGTGCACGCAGGTGCGCGAGGGTGACCGGGCGCCTGCTGCGGACCGGAGTGTCATCGAACACCCCTGGCCCGAAAGGTAGTTCCGCCAGGGGAGAGGATGCTGCCACTGTCTCGAGCGCTGGTTCGATCCCGGCAGTCCTCTCGGTGTAGGAGAGGCCGTGCTGCTGCGTCAGCAGGCGCGCCGCCACGGGCTCCGGTACCCGCACGGTGACGACGGACTGCGGCTGCCAGACGGTGTCAACCGTGTACACGGCGAGGACGCCCAGCTCCCACTCGTCCAACCGGTCAAGGAGTGACCTGCGGGAGTCGCGCTCCGTCGCCGCGTCGTGGGGAAGGCGCGCGACCAGGACGTGCTCGTCATACTTCCGCTCGGCCGCCAACCGGGCACGGCTTTCCCATTCGGCCAGTACGCCCCGGGCGCGCTCGAGCATCTGATCGCGTCCCTTGCGGCGGCTGCTCATCCCGTCTGCCAGATGGTGGACGAGGTAGGCCTGTGCCCGTGGAGGATCCCAGCTGTTCTCGACCGTCTTCTGCCACCGCTGCCACCGCTGCCACAGCGACAACAGCTTCCTCTTCGCTTCGGCGGGAGCGCCCAGTGGGGCGAATGCCGCGTCGTCGGCGGGGACATCCGGCTCCTGCAGGGCTGCTGCCGCGGCCGCCGCCAGCAGCGCATCCTCCGTGACCAGCAGCCGGGCCTGGACCTGCACGGCGCGCAGCCGATCGGCCTTCAGTCGTAGCGCAGCCTTGGCCCAAGACCTCAACCACGGGAACATCTCCAGCTGCTGGTGCGCACGGTGCATGCTCGTCACCGCGTCGCGCCATTCACGAAACACCGCCTCGCGCACACGCCGAGCCTCCTGCAACTCCTCCCACGCGGCGTCCTCGTCGTCCTCTGCTTCGTCCCGCGCGGCGGTGTCCGCGGGTACGTCGGGCGCAGGCCGGCGAAGCAGGGCTGCTGCCTGCCGGACCTCTTCGTCACCGAAGGCGTCCTCGTCCGCGTCCCGGAAGCTGTCCAGCTCGTACAGCAGGCCCAGCCCGGTCAGCGTGTCCAAGAAGACGGCCAGACCCGTCCCGGGACGAGCCCAGGAGCTGTATGCCCCGCACTGCGGGCACATCCGGGCGACCACCGAGGCACCCAGATACACCTCCCGCTCGGTGGCGCGGGCGGAGCGCAGGTAGGAACACGAAGAACTGGCGTGCAGTTTGGCCTGCTTGCCCTGGGCGGACCACACGGTGATGGGCGAGCCCTCGAACGGACCGAGCGGCACATCCGGTGCCAGCAGACCGTAGATCATGCAAACCTCCCCCTTGACCGGCTTTGAAGCCTAGCCGCGGGCACTGATAGCAAGGGGCAGGCGCGGTCAACTGGCCTGAACACACTGGCCGGAGAGCTGATCCCGGTGACCCGATCCCGAGACGAGGTTTTGTGCAGAGCCCGGCCCTTGGCGGCTGTCTTCACCCGGTGCAGGCGCGGCCCTGTGGAGTGCTGCAGTCAGCCAAGATGCGGCCGAAACTGGTACCGACAGCGGCCGGGTGGGTGCATTCCTCGGCCACGGGTCGCAGGCCGCAGGGACCGCCTACTCTCGCGTGCGGCACCGACTCGTCAGTCGTTGTCGGTGCCGGCAGTTAAGGTCTTGGCCTTCCGGTACCGGACCAGATGTCGCATTGAGCAGAAGGCATGCAGATGAAGCGCGAGCGGGCCACCACGGTTTTAAACGAGATGCTCGAACGACTGGAGCAGAACGCTTGGCCACTCAACCTGATCACAGAGATCCACATTTTCGGGTCCTACATCCGTGGAGCCTTGGAGGTCGGTGATATCGACGTCGTGGTCCAGCACACCACTGACGAACGCTGGACCGAGCAATCCCTCAATGCCTTCTTCGGCGGCCGTGACGGCTACGTTCCCATGCGTCAGGCTCTGCGAGGCAACCGCCGTGGCATCAGCTTCCAGTTCCAGGGCCGCGACTCCTTGCAGAGCGAGGACATCGAACTGCTCCTGCTCTGGCGCCAAGGTGAACCAATCGCGCTTGCCAAGCAGCGCCTGGCCGCGATCACACCCGATACGACTGCTCGCCGTGCGCCCCGTGACCACGTCCTGCCCGCCTACGAGACACTCGCCGACCTTATCCCAAGGCATGTCCGCATCGACCTCCACTGCTGGTCTACTGACCGCAAGATCACCATGACGACCCTTGCTCTGCCCGACGCCCAGCCCCGCTCCACGACAGCAACCCGTCACATGGACGACCGATGGGCGCCGAACAGCCCGCTCCGCCGGGCTGCCGCGGCCGCGCTCGCCTATCTGGAGAGCACTGGTCAGCGGCTGGACCGCTGCGAGATCCACCGCCAGTACCTGGCCCGCGGGGCGACCGACCAGACGATCGACTGCTTCGTCGACCTGGGCTGGCGCTACTGGAGACGCGCAGAACGGTACCTCGCCGACGGGCAGAGCTGGTTCGAGGTCCTGCCCGCCACCTCCCGGCAGCCCCTCAACGCCCTGCACATCACACCTGCTGCACGGCCCTAAACGACAAGGGGATTCTTCAAGGGCGAGGCTGCGGCCCGGCGCCTCCGAACAGGTCGGAGAACGAGAATGTCGAGGCGCCGGCCTCACCTGAGCCTCCCTCGCTTCCCTGCGCCTCCTTCGCGAGCCGGGTGATCAGCCCGTCCCAGCATGACGAACACCCGCACGGGCCGCCGTCACGATGCTCCGTGCCGACGCGTCCGACCGCCGTCCTCACCTGGCCAGCCAGAGCCTCGAACGCCGCCCTCCACCGATCGGCCACCGCTCTGTGGCTCGCGACCTGCCTGCGGGCCGAGTTCGCCTCCTCCTCGGCGCGACGCCGTGCCTGGATCATCGGCCAGTTAGGACCGCTGCCGTACCCGTACGACATATGATCTCCTCTCAAGCGTCACCTGCCGTCTTCCAACGGCCCATGAGGCGCACAGGACACGCAAACCCGCCCGTCTGGTGTCTGGCAGGTGTCCGGTTCCCACTGTGCGCTGTCCGCCGAGGAACTAGGCTGCCCGCAGCAACAGCACGGGGGGCATGACGACTGTGGCCACACGCGACAGCATCTACGACACGGAGTTCGTGAGCGGGTTCTGCCGCACGACCTTGCCTGAGCTTCTGGCCCAGGCGGGGCTCACCGACGACGAGGCGCGCACTGTTGTCGTCGACGTCATCCGCCGTGCGCGCATGCTGGCGGCTCTGCCGAGCGAATACACCGATGTGCTGGCCACCCCCTTTCTGGAAGAGGTAAGCCAGCACCGTCCCCTGTCTGCGCCGGCGTGGCTCCGGGCTGCAGTCGTCGTCACCGTCCGCAACAGCAAGCTCGAAGACTTCCACGCCTTGGGCGGCCCCGTCAGGGCCGCCGACATCACGGCCATCACTGAAGCCGCCGCCGGCCCGCTCAGGTCTTTCCTGGAGCAGCCCGGCACACCGGTCAGGGCCAACATCCTGGCGGATCTCGACGTCGCCCATCCCCGCGCGTGGGCCTGCCTGACGGCTCTCTCGAACGTCATGGAGTCCGGGACCGGCGGAGAAGACACCTACGTCCTGCCGCAGGCACCACCGCCCGAATTGCCAGGGGCGCACGAGATACTTCATGCCGAGGCCAGCAGTGTCCAGCCTGTCGCCAAGGGCCAGTCCGTCGTGGCCTCCGGCACCGACCCACGCTTCGACCAAGTTCTGATGCACCTGCTGGGGCAGGTGAAGGAGCAACCTGGATTCGTTGTCCCGCTCTCCGCGCTCAGCCGGTTGTCGCGCAACAGCGGCAAGCAACTGCGCGTCCTGGAATTTCTCCTGGCACACCAAGCCACCGTCGTGACGACTAACTACCTCCTCGGCCCTGGCATCGTGGGTGTGCGGAGCCGGCCGATGGCCAAGCCCGACTCATACGACCTGCGGCGCAGCATGAAACAGACCCGGGGGCTTGGTCCTGTGCACACCGAACTGCTGAAAGCACTGAGGCGAGATCACTTCTAGGGTATTTTGCACCGCCCTGTAGGCGCCGCGCTGCCACCAGCCGGTCCGGCGGCTGGTGGCGCTGGCAGTGGGGGCGCGGTTCAGCTCTCCAGAGCTGGGGCGTGGTCGAAGAACCGGTCGGCCTCGTTGATCGGGATCTCCCTCACGCCGGGATAGGGACGGGGGAGCGGATCATTGGTCGCGGCGACGACCTGGCAGGCGTGCCCGTCGGCAGAGGGGTCGTTGGCGATGGAGATGAGGGTGTCGATCAGACGCAGGCTTGTGTCGTGATCGAGGCCGGTCGCGCCGAGACCGGCCAGGGGCGAGTCGATGATCAGTAGCGGGGGGACCCGGACCGCGGCGTCGACCCGCCCGAGGTCGCGCAGGGCCAGGAGCAGGGCTACGTTCGTTGCGACCTTGGGGCTGCCGGCGACGGAGCTGTCGTCGAAGGTCTTGTTGGCCTCGTTGCGTTCCTTGACGAGGGTCGTGAAGTCGTGCGGGTCGATGTGTGCCGTCTCGACGGCAGGGTTGATCTGCCGTAGACGTGCGAGGAAGAATTCCGACAAACGGCCCGTTACCTCCTTGCGGCGGACCTCGTCGGCGGTCTGCGCGGCGTCCCGGGTGGCCTGAGCGGCCTCCATCCGCTCCCTTGCTTCCTTGATGACCTTTTCCTGGGCCTGGATGTAGTCGGCGTTTTCGGTCTGCCGCTTGAGCTGGGCGACATCCCGGCTGAGCCCGAAGGCTTCCTTCTCTGCCTGTTGCGCGGCGCTGCGGGCCGGCCCGAGAGGCTGCTTCTCGAAGGTGTCCCGGTCCGTGAGCGTCTGCGCGGCGGCTTTTTCACCGGCTTCCGTCATCTCGGTTGCAGCGGCAACGGCAAGTTCCAACTCGCTCAACTTCAGCTGCAGCCGGTCCACCTTCACCGTCGCCGCAGCGAGCTGCCGGGCTCGTCGGTTCTCCCCCTCCGGGTGAGGCTGATCGCACTGTGGGCAGTGCCCTGGGGTGCGTTCGGGAAGACGCTGCTCGCACTCCGTGCACTCCTTCTGCGACGGCAGCAGCAGGGCATCGCGCGCGCCCTCAGCGCGCGCGAGGTCCGCCTTCGCGCTGCTCAGCCTCGCCCGCGCAGCATCAGCCTGCCTGGACACCTTGCGGCGGTGCTGCTCCGCTGCCTTGTAAAGCGCGGCGAGACGTCCCAGCTCTCCGACTGCCTCCGTCAGCACGTTGGCCGCGTTCTGCCACTGCTCGGAGGCCGCCTTGTGCTCCCGTACCTTCTGTTCGTACTCGGCGCGCGTGGCGTCTGGGTCGGTCAGGGCACCGGAGTCACGCAGCTTCTTGAACTGGGCGAGAGCTGTACGCGCAGCCCGGTGCTGTGTCTCTGCCTCGGACGCGTTCTTCTCCAGCCCCGCGAGACCCTCGTTCCACAACCCGAGGATCACCTCCATGGCCAGAACCCGCGACGCATCCGGCACGCCACCGAGGAACTCCGAGGCGATCGTCTTCTGCCGCAGCGCCATCACGGTGTTGTAGAAGCTGTCCAGAGTGAGCCGGTTCGACCCGCGGACGGCGGCTGGCAGTCCGAGAAGGTCCTGGACGAACGCGCCAGCCGTGGTCTCACCGGCTTTCGACGAGCTGACCGGGAGGGCCTTCTCCAACTCCTCAGGACGGTCCAGGTTCTTCAGCAGTACCCGCGCCTTGGGGTCCGCCCCGCTGCGCGTGGCCTGCCAGCGCGTTCCGGCGACACGGAACACCAGACGGATCTGCTCGCAGCTGCGGACTTCGGGCATCACCCGTGTGGTCTTTAGCCCGAGAGGATAGAGAAGCGTCTCGATCGCGGTTGACTTTCCCGATTTCGAGTGGCCGACCAGGAAGGTGACCAGCCCTTTGAGCCACCGGACATACCAGATGCCGTTGCGCTTGAACTCGAGCCGCTCGATCACAAACGACGGGCCCACCAGGGCCTCCTTCGCGTCAGGTGAGTTGGTCCACCCCGGATAACGAGCAGCCCCCCAACGGATGACGCCGCCAGCACGAGCTACGCAGGCAGAGGAAACTGCCGAGACGGGATCGGTGGGGCGAGAGGGACGTCGTGAAGCTCGGCGTGGCCGTCCAGCCCGACCGGATCACAGGCATGACCGGCTTCGACACCGTCGAGCTGGACATCATCCCAGCGGCGCCAACCGTGTCGCGCCCCTTCGCACGGCTTCTGGATCCACGACCGCACGCTCTCCGTCGTCGAGACCATCAAAACCGAACGTGGCTCGACAACGAGAACCTGGCTCGCCCCATCTACCGGTCTTCGCATGTCGGCCCAGGACCTAATCGGGTGGGAACCGATCCTCTCTCCAGTCCACCTGAACCACGCCGAACGCCTGCCCCCAGAGGGAAGGGCACCGAGGCGCTGGCCACCGAGCATCGCACGACAGCACCATCGGGCCGCCGGGTGTCAGTGGCGGATGCCAGGATGGTGCCACCGCCCCAGGACGGTGATCAGGGGCGGGCTCGAACAGTACGCAGGGGTGGGGCGTTGATGGATCAGCAGACAGAGCTGTGCCGGTACTGCGGAGAGCCGATCGTCATGATCAACGATCGCTGGGCGCATGGCCGTCACGGTCTCGGTGGGTGGGGGAGTGTGGGCTGCAGCGCCTACAGCTTCACCCTGCGCGGCGAGTGGGACAGCCGCCTGACGAAAGCGGAGAAGGCCAGCCCTCGCACCAGGGGTCAGCGCGCCGGTCGGGAAGAGTTCCCTTCCTGGCCCGCCCTACAGCAGCAGCGAAGAGAAGCAGAACGCAAGGAGAAGGCAGCAGCTGCTCTGGCCGCGACCCGCTTCTCACCGCAGCTCGCCAAAGCCGTGCAAGCCGCAGAAGCCGTCGTTGCGGATCCGGGCAGCCACACCTTCCGCATGCTCGAGCGCCGTCGCCAGGCGGTGATTCTCGGTATGGAACAGCAGGCCCGGCGAGCCACCGCCAAACAGGGCCATAACGAGCTTACAAGCGGCACTGTTGACGACGAACTGAACCGACTCATGCAGCTCACCCGCGAACTTCTACGCTCCTTGCGCGCAGCAGAAGACCTCCTGCCACCACAGGAGGCATTTAAGGCGGCAGCAAGCCGCTACAGCGCCAGGATCGATCAGATCGCGACCGACCGCTACGCCTCTCTACCGTCGTACGGGGACGGCGCCTCCACCGAACGCCGCAGTCTCGGGGCCGCCCGGCAGTATGCCGGACGCCGGTAGAGAGCTGAACGTGCCGCCACGCACCCAGGCTGTCCTGGCCCTGGCTCCCTGACACTGACCACACCGCCGCACACCCGTCAACGGCAGCCGACAGGACGGCTAAGCCCAGCGCATTCCGAGCTCGGTGAGTTCTGCGATCCGTTCGGGCGCGAGCCGTGTGCGGCGGGAGCGGCTGTTGGCGATGAACACCCCCAGCGCGCACGAATCACCCTCAACCTCTTCGACGTGCCGGTGCGGCACCTCCAGATGCCCTTCCCGCCGCCGGTACTGGCGGGCAGCGGCCAGGTTCGCCGCCCACACCTCAGCTCGGGTACGCCGTGGCGCCACCACACCCTGCTCAGGCTCCTGCACGGGGCCGAGCCCGAGTGTTTCTCGCAGCAGCCACTGCTGCGCCGCCCCGAGGCTGTCCCATTGACGCCGCTGTCGGCCGGCCCACTGCCCCAGATCGTCACCCTGGACCACCACCTGCCCCGACTCCTGAGGCAGGGCCTGCCCGACTTGGACGTGGAGGCGGGCGAGGTGGAAGCATCGCTGCCAGACAACCGACCAGGAAGGGCACCACGACGGGTCGATGTCCTCCAGCGCCTGTCGCCGGGCCGTACTCAGCCCACCCGCCCCCTGCCCGTCCTCGCTCTGTCCGTTCTTGTCCTGTCGCGCGGCCGCCCGCTGGTTCTTCAGCCACACCCCTACCGCGTACCCGTCCCACATGGCATCGGCCGGTGCCAGCAGGTGCCCGTGCTCCTGGGCCCATCCACGCGCCGCAGACAGCCCCTCAGCGAATGCGACCTCGGCATGCGACCAGATCATGCCGAGCTCCTCCAGCTGGCCCACGCGCTCTTCGCTGAGCTCCCCGCGCGTATGCGCACTGCGCTGCCGGGCGATCCACACCCCCAGAGCGAACCCGTCCGCAGTCCGGTACTCATACGGAACCGCCAGGTCACCATGATCACTGCGGTAGGCCAGCGCGGCCGCCAGCCCCCGCCTCCAAAACTGCCTCTCCGGCTGCAACACCCGCAGACTGATGAACGCCGCCAGCTGCGCGGGATCCCGAGGCCGGGAGAATGACAACAGCTCCGCAGCCACCTTGCCCACCTCGCCAGGCACCTCCACCATCCCGCCGCCCGACTGGCCCCCGGCCACCTGGGGAGCGGCCAGCTGCTCCACGGCCTGGGCGTCATGCGCCCGCAGAGCCATGAGAACCTTCACCAGCTCCCCGTAAGCCCGCGAGACCAGCATCTCGTCAGGCTGCTCACCCGGCCCGAGGAAGACAGGAACGACCAGGGAAGCCACCTTGCCTTCGCCCGGCTGCATCCGAAGCGCCCGCCCCACCGCCTGGACGATGTCGACGGCCGACCCCCGCACGTCCGCGAAGACGACGGCATCGCACTCCTTGGTATCCACCCCCTCACCCAGCACCCGCACCGATGACAGCACCCGCACCCACGCCGCCCCCGGTCCAACCTCCGGCTCCGACGCGAACTCCTCCAGCACCAGACTCCGGTGCGCAGGCTTGTGCTCCCCGCACAGCCAGTCCGCCCACACCCCATCAGCCCTCGGGTAAAGACCCGGATCGCTCTCGTGCAGCTCCTTCGCCACCCCACCCAGGCCACTGGAGAACGCCTCGGCCTCACCCGTGCGGTAATGAAACGTCAGCAACCGTCTCAACCGCCGTTCCGCAGCAGCCTTCACCACCGCCGTCTGCAAAGCCGCCAGCCGCGCCCCCCGCACCCGAGCCGTCCTGCCCGCGCCCCCAGCCAACTCGGTCACGGGCAGCCCAGGATCCGCGATGTCCACACATACCACCTGGTAACGAGCGATCAGCCCCCGCTCGATCGCCTCCGACAGCGACAGCCGGTACACCACAGGACCGAACACCGCCTCATCGTCCATCGACGCAACCAACTCACCACCCCTCTCCGGACCCTCCCGATCCGGCACCTCCCACAACCGCGGCGTAGCCGTCATGTACAACCGACGCAGCGCCGGCACCCGACCATCGTCATGGACTCCCGCCCAAGCCTTTCCCAACGCCCCCGACGTCCGGTGCGCCTCATCCACCACCACGAGGTCCCACGCACCCAGCCCCGCGCGATGACTTCGCTCCAGGACCCCCAGCCCCAGCGAGGCATAGGTGGCAAAGACCGTCACCGACTCCAGGCCCGAAACCCACCCCACCAACTCCGCCTCGTCGGTGGTGCACTGAAGAATCTGTGCGTCCTCGCCCGACAGCGAACAGGCACCGAACATCGGACCCCGACGCCCCGCCTCGCGCCACACCGACGCGGTCTGGGCCAACAGCCCGAGCGTGGGAACAAGAACCAGAACCCGTTGTGCACGCAGAGCCCGCGCCGCGTGGACAGCGATCAGGCTCTTCCCCGTGCCAGTGGCAGCAACAACCTGGGCCCGTACCCCACCTGGTGATCCTTCAGCAGGAACTTGCGCCAAGGCTCGTACCACCGCGTCAACAGCTTCGACCTGATGAGGACGAAGCTTCCACTGAGTCGCCACAGCGCGTCACCTCTCACCCCGGGGCACCCGGTAGGCACTACCCGCTCAGCGTGGACTTTATCCGTGCCTATTTTTGATTGCAGACTGCTGCAGAACTCGGACCTCCACCCCACTATGACAGGGCCACCACCCACATCGTGCGGGCTTGGAAGAACAGCCCCCGTCCGAGTACATGCCGAGGCGGACACTCAACCCCGAGCAATCCTCACCCTGTAACCAGCTGCCCGCGCAGCGGGCTAGGCTTGAAGGCGAAGCCGGAAAGCCTCAGGCAGGGGAGCGAAGCGGACCTGCCCAACTGGACTGCGAAGCAGTCCAGTTCGTTGACGGTTGAGCGAAGCCAACCGTCAACGAACACTTCGTCAAGCAACCTCCGCGAAGCGGAGGTTGCTCCTGGGAGCGAAGCGGACCCAGGACCGCCGGGCGAAGCCCGGCGGTTTCGTTTGGACGCGCGCAGCGCGTTCTAACCCGC
>NZ_JBSHAW010000065.1:0-32032 GCF_053611685.1 Streptomyces sp. NPDC054786
TGCCGGGCCCGTTCGCCGGGGCGACCCGGCAGCCCTGCCGGCTTTTTTCGGCGCCGACACTACGCGCGTAGCGCGGAGTTGGCGCGATATCGTCACCTCCCCGCTCCTCCTTCACTCCCTGTCCCCCGAGGAGAGTGCGCCATCAAAGCGTCCAGCAGCTCCCAGGCAGACAGCGCCCCCGCCGCAGCACCGGCGGTGGAACTCCGCGGGATCACCAAGCGGTTCCCGGGCGTTGTCGCCAATCACGACATCGACATCACCATCCGCCGCGGCACCGTGCATGCGCTCGTCGGCGAGAACGGCGCGGGCAAGTCCACGCTGATGAAGATCCTCTACGGCATGCAGAAGCCGGACGAGGGCACCATCCGCATCGACGGCGAACAGGTCAGCTTCCACAGCCCGGCCGACGCCATCGCCCGCGGCATCGGCATGGTGCACCAGCACTTCATGCTCGCCGACAACCTCACCGTCCTGGAGAACGTCGTTCTCGGCGGCGAGAAACTGCACGGCATCGGCGGCAAGGCCCGCGCCGAGATCCTCAAGATCTCCGACCGCTACGGCCTCGGTGTCCGCCCCGACGTCCTCGTCGAGGACCTCGGCGTCGCCGACCGCCAGCGCGTGGAGATCCTCAAGGTCCTCTACCGCGGCGCCCGCACCCTCATCCTCGACGAGCCGACGGCGGTCCTGGTCCCGCAGGAGGTCGACGCGCTCTTCGACAATCTGCGGGAGCTCAAGGCCGAGGGCCTGACCGTCATCTTCATCTCCCACAAGCTGGGCGAGGTGCTCTCGGTCGCCGACGACATCACCGTCATCCGGCGCGGCACCACCGTCGCCTCCGTCGTCCCCAGCGAGACCACGCCCAAGCAGCTCGCCGAGCTGATGGTCGGCAGCGAGCTGCCTTCGCCGCAGACCCGCGAGTCCACCGTCACCGACGTGGAGATGCTGAAGGTCCACGGGCTGGGGCTGGTCTCCACCGACGCGGAGGGGGTGGCGCGCACCGTCCTGGACGAGGTGTCGCTGACCATCCACAAGGGCGAAGTGCTGGGCATCGCGGGCGTGGAGGGCAACGGCCAGGCCGAACTGGTCGAGGCCATCATGGGCATGCGCGACCCCGACGGCGGCACCATCGTGCTGAACGGTACGGACATCAGCCACACGCCCACCCGCACCCGGCGCGAGGACGGCATCGGCTACATCCCCGAGGACCGCCACCGCCACGCCCTGCTGCTGGAAGCCCCCCTGTGGGAGAACCGCATCCTGGGGCACGTCACCGAACGGCCCAACGCCAGGGGCCGGCTGCTGGATCTGAAGGCCGCCCGCGCCGACACCAAGCGGATCGTCGCCGAGTACGACGTCCGCACCCCCGGCATCGAGGTCACCGCGGCCTCGCTCTCCGGCGGCAACCAGCAGAAGCTGATCGTCGGCCGCGAGATGAGCCACCGCCCCAAGCTGTTGATCGCCGCGCACCCCACCCGGGGCGTGGACGTCGGTGCCCAGGCGCAGATCTGGGACCAGATCCGCGAGGCGCGCCGCGAAGGGCTGGCCGTGCTGCTGATCTCGGCCGACCTGGACGAGCTGATCGGGTTGTCCGACACCCTGCGGGTCATGTACCGCGGCCGCCTGGTCGCGGACGCGGACCCCGCCACCATCACCCCGGAGGAGTTGGGCTCGGCCATGACCGGCGCCGCTACCGGCCACCTGTCCGTGTCTGACGAGGGCTCCGCCGAGGGTCCCGCGGAGGAGGGTGAGTCCGAGTGAAGACCTTCGCCAGATTCGACAAGAAGAAGGTGATCCTCGGGATCGCCGCCCCCCTCCTCGCCATCGTGGCGGCCCTGGTCATCACCTCGGTGATCATCCTGTTCACCGGCAAGGACCCGCTCCACGCCTACGCCGTGATGGCCGACTTCGGTTCCAAGAGCGACAGCCAGGTCTGGATCATCAACAAGGCGGTCCCGTACTACCTGTCCGCGGTCGCCGTCGCCATCGGCTTCCGGATGAACCTCTTCAACATCGGTGTCGACGGCCAGTACCGCATCGCGGCCTTCTTCGCCGCGGTGGTCGGCGGTGCCCTGACGCTCCCCGGCTTCCTGCAGATCCCGCTGATCATCCTCGTCGCGATGCTGGTCGGCTCGGTCTGGGCGGGTATCGCGGGCCTGCTGAAGACCACCCGCGGCGTCAGCGAAGTGATCACCACGATCATGCTGAACGCCATCGCGGCCGCGGTCATCGGCTACTTCCTCCAGGAAGGCCGGCTCGCGAAGAAGGACGGGAACCTCTTCCACACGCCCAACCTGCCGGCCTCCAGCCACTTCTTCACCATCCCCACCAACCCCAAGCCCCTCGACGGCTTCCTCGTCATCGCCGCCGTCGTCGGCCTCGCGTACTGGTTCGTCCTCAACCGCACCCGCTTCGGCTTCGATCTGCGGACCGTCGGCCAGTCCGAGCCGGCGGCCGAGGCCAGCGGCGTCAGCGTCAAGCGCATGATCGTCACCTCCATGCTGCTGTCCGGCGCCGCGGCGGGCCTGATCGGCATGCCGACGCTGCTCGGTACCTCGTACAACTACGGCACCGACTTCCCCATCGGCATCGGCTTCACCGGCATCGCCATCGCGCTGCTCGGCCGCAACCACCCGGTCGGCATGGCGGCCGGCGCGCTGCTGTGGGGCTTCCTCGAACGCACCGGCACCCAGCTCGAATTCGAGGACTACGAGCAGGAGATCGTCGGCGTGATGCAGGGCGTCATCGTGCTCTGCGTCGTCATCGCCTACGAGCTCGTCCGCCGCTACGGCCTCAGACTCCAGCAGCGGCAGGTCGGCGAGAAGCTCGCCGCCCAGGCCCGCAAGACCGACAAGGCGGAGGTGACCTCGTGAGTTCGAACCTCACGGCCCCGGTCGCGGAGAGCACCGGCCACCAGCACAAGACCAAGCCCCCCAGGATGAAGCTCACCTACCCCAAGGTGCTGCTGATCATCGCCGGCAGCCTGATCCTGCTGTCCCTGCTGCGGATCATCACCGGCGCCAACAACCTGACCGAATCGGGCCAGTACACCGCGGCGCTCAACGCCGCCGTGCCGATCGGCCTGGCAGGTCTCGGCGGCCTGTGGGCCGAGCGCTCCGGCGTCATCAACATCGGCCTCGAAGGCATGATGATGCTCGGCGCCTTCTCGGCCGGCGCGGTCGGCTGGGAGCACGGCCCCTGGGCCGCGGCGCTGGCCGGCCTCCTCGGCGGCGCGCTCGGCGGACTGCTGCACGCCGTCGCCACCGTCACCTTCGGCGTCGACCACATCATCTCCGGCGTCGCCATCAACATCATGGCGCTCGGGCTGACCCAGTTCCTCGCCAAGCTGTGGTTCGGCGCGGACGGCAGCGCGGCCGCGGAGGCCGGCGGCAACGACAAGCAGTCGCCACCCATGCCCGACATGCCGACGTTCACCGTCCCCGGCCTGTCCGACTGGCTCTACTCCGTCGAGCAGCACCACTGGTTCCTGGTCTCCGACGTGGCCGGCATCTGCGGCTCCCTGGTCACCAACGTCTCCTGGCTGACGCTGCTGACCGCCGCCCTCTTCGTGCTGACCTTCTTCGTCCTGTGGCGCTCCTCCTTCGGACTGCGGCTGCGCTCCTGCGGCGAGGGCCCGATCGCGGCCGAATCGCTCGGCGTCAACGTCTACCGCTACAAGTACGCGGCGGTGCTCGCCTCCGGTGCACTGGCCGGGCTCGGCGGCGCGTTCCTCGCCATCTACGTGCACATCTACCAGGACGGCCAGACCGGCGGGCGCGGCTACATCGGCCTCGCCACCATGATCTTCGGCAACTGGCGGCCGGGCGGGGTCGCCATGGGCGCCGGCCTGTTCGGCTTCATGGACGCGCTCCAGCTGCGCGGCGGCGGCCCCACCGTCCACGCGCTGCTGCTCCTGCTCGCCGTCCTGCTGGTCGGCCTCGCGCTGTGGAAGCTGCGCACCGGCTACCGCACCCAGGCCGTGATCAGCCTGGTCTGCGCCGCGCTGCTCGCCCTCTGGTACGCCACCACCGACACGGTCGCGCTGGAGATCGTCAGCGTCGCCCCGTACATCACCACGCTGCTGGTGCTCGCGCTGGCCGCCCAGCGGCTGCGGCCCCCGAAGGCCATCGGCAAGATCTACCGAAGGGGCCAGGGCAAGTGAGCACCGCTCCCGACTGGGAGGCACTACGGCGGCAGGCCCGGGACGCGATGTCCCGGGCCTACGCCCCGTACTCCGGCTATCCCGTGGGCGCCGCCGCCCTCGTGGACGACGGCCGCACCGTCACCGGCTGCAACGTCGAGAACGCCTCGTACGGCCTCTCGCTCTGCGCCGAATGCGGGCTGGTCTCCGAGCTGTTCGCCGGCCGGGGCAGTAGCGGCGGACCCGCGCCCCGCCTGACCGCTTTCACGTGCGTCGACGGGGCGGGCGAGCTGCTCGTCCCGTGCGGCCGCTGCCGCCAGCTGCTGTGGGAACACGGCGGGCCCGAGCTGCTGGTTGACACGGCGGCGGGCATCCGCCCGCTGTCGGAGCTGCTGCCGGATGCGTTCGGGGCGGGGCATCTGGCCGACTGACGCACGAGGGTGGCCGGATCCCGTCCGGTCTGGCCACCCACCCGTCCGGCACCAGTTGCTCGACCTACGCCCTGCTCGGAGCAAACGAGCTCCAGGAGCGTCAGGACCGGGAGAGCTTGAGCGCGAACCCCAGCCCGTCCTCGTTGGAGGACAGGACGACGGTCTCGATCACTTCGGCACCGAGCTCCCGCGCCCGGCCGAGCCCGCGCGCATAGAGCTCCTCCCCGAACCCCTGACCACGATGAGCTTCGAGCACTCGGGCGATCACCGTGACCGTCAGCGTGCCATCGGCAGGCGGGCGCACCGTGCTGCATCCGACGAGTTCGTCACCGGCATACGCGACCTCCAAGTGGTGGCGCTGTGCCCGTTCCCGTACCTCCTCCAGCGAAAGGGAGGTGGGCAGGAATGATCGTGTTGTGGACGTACTGCCAGTCCTGGAGGGCGTCGTCGCCCTCCGGCTGCTGAATACGAAGATCAGACATGGCAGCAGAAGACCCGAGTCCCTTCCGCGCGTCAACTCCGTTTGCCCCCACCGATAGCGACACGAAGCCATCATGCAGGCTTGCCCGCTCGCTACTACAGTCGCTGCATGACTGACTTTCTTCAGGTGTCCACGGCAACGGAGAACCGCGAAGCGGCTGTGAAGCTGGCACAGTCGGTCGTCTCTGCACGGCTCGCAGCCGGGGCGCAGATCGTCGGCCCCGTCGGATCGGTGTTCTGGCACCAGGGCGAGTTCGGCTCAGGCGAGGAATGGCAGCTCGTCCTCAAAATCCGCGCCGACCGCTACGACGAGGTAGAGGCGCATCTGCTCAAGCACCACCCCTGGCAGAACCCGGAAGTCTCGGCAGTTCCGATCGTTGCCGGGGCGAATGCGTATCTGCGCTGGCTGGAGACGACCACGGCACCGGACTGACCTCAGGCCCGGGCCAGTTCCAGTACCTCGGCCACTGCGGGTAGTTCGCGGTGTGAGCTGAGTCGGCGCAGGGTCGGTTCGATGCGTTGGCGTGGGCGCACGGACGCCACCCCGGCCGAGAGTTCCAGGGAACGTCGGGCGGTGATTGCCGCTTGCTCGACTTCTCCGGCAGACATGTACGAGTCAGCGAGCCAAGAGAGGTACAGGCTCTTGTCGCGGGCGTGGGTGTCCTCGTACTTGGCCAGGGCGTCTTCCAATACGGGCACAGCGCGAAGCGGACGGCGCAACTCTGTCCAGCAGCGGCCCGTCATGATCTGAAGTTCGTTGCCGTCAACCCATCCCACCCAATCAGGTTGTGGCATCCCGTCGTGTTCGCTGAGCGCAGTCTCCGCATCGTTGAGAGCTTGTTCCGTCCCGTCCACCTGACCTGCCACGGCGCAAGCCCACGCAAGGCGTTCATGCATAAGTGCACGAACGCCAGGTGGGGCGTCGGGGCCAGCAGTCCGGCATGCAGTGCGAGCGATCTCGATTCCTGCTTCCCGGTCCCCACTGACCTTCTGATACGAGAGGAAGGCCAAGGCATTGCCTGCGAGGGCGGTATCTCTGGCCTGGGTGGCAGCTTGGTAGCTTTCCTCGTACAGGCTGCGGGCATCGGCATGGTTGCCTCCGTCGAATGCGGCCCACCCCGCCTGCTGCGCTTGTTCGGCCAGCACGGAAAGGAGACCGAACCTCGTTTCCTCGCCGTATTCGCAGTCTCGGATCAGGCGTTTGGTGGCCAGTAGCTCTCGGAGATAGACGCGGTAGGTGTCACCCCCACCCAGAACGTCATCAAGGCGTCGCAGTCGTGCCGCGCGCTTTCGCAGCAGGTCGGGGACGGTGCCGCCGATACGTCGACCGGCGCTGATGTGGCTGAACTCTGGCAGACCGACGGCCAAACCAGCGCCAGTCGATGCCTTGAAGAATTCCCTACGCCGCACTGTGTCTTCTCCGTCCAGGCTCTCGGTGATGGGGTGTGCGGACACGACGGGTGGGCGGTCAGGTTGCGTGATCGACTCCCACGAGCGGGGAGCGAGGCCGAGCATTCCACCCGGGATGCGTAGCGCGTCTGCGATCCTGGCGATCTTTTCGAAGGTCGTGACGCTGCCGTGACCGCGCGCCAGAGCGCCAACTCGTTCGGGTTTGATATCGCATTCAGCCGCAATCTTTGAATAGCTGATTCCGGCCTCGTTGCGTGCGATATGGAACACCGTGCCGAAATCGTGAGCCGCAATCGCGGCTCTCACATCGTTCCGGCTGAGTAAGCCTCGCGGTAACGCTGTGGTCGGTTGGTAAGCCGTCATGGAGGGTCCCGTCGCGCCTGCTGGTGACAGTGTGCCGCAATGGTCTGAACAGCAGCCTACCCATGATGGGGATACCCACGGATGGGAAGACGACTGCTTGCCATGGCGCGACAGTTGCGGCGAAGAGACCCCCGCGACCGTGTTGGGACGGCCCGGGGGGATGGCCAACCTGAGGAAAGCAGGTCGACATGCCGAACTGTATCGCCCAAATCTTCGAGCTGCTGTTGCGATTGTTGCTTCCCAGGGAGGCCCGTCACCGTGCGGCCGCCGGGCGCTCGGCCGTCCGACACCAAGGGCTTACGACCTTGCTGCCCCGTGTCTCCGCACACTCGGTGTTGCTGAGCGGTGAGAACGCGCCCCTGATCCGCCCGTACGTCCTCACCCCCGAGGAACTGCAGAAGCGACGATTGCAGAGTGCACGGGAGCGGGCGCCGTGGCGCGGAGTGCACCGGGCAGAATCTGGCCCCCTCCGGATTCACGGTATGGAGGCGGCAGGCCGATGAGTCCAACCGACACCCCGCGGCTCCTGCCCTGGTCGAGCGCGGACGGGAACCCGTGCTTCCTCGTAGGCGACGGGACCGGGTACGTGTCCCGTATCGCCGACGAGATGGAGGCGGCGCAGCTGGACTCCGCCGGCGAACTCATCGAGGAAGCGTGCCGCATCCTTGCCGCCCGGACGTGGACTCCCGGAGAAATTCACCTGCTGGCCGTGGAGTTGACCAGCTCCCTCGTCGATGTGCGCCGCGTGGCGGAGAGTCGGGGCGCACGTCTGCCCGTGCCGGACGATGACGGGCCCGATGCTGATGAGGGGCCCAGTGACCACGACATCAATGGCGAGGACAGAGGGCTGCGGCTTCCGGCGGAGGCGTTTCGGATGATCCGGGCGCGGTGCGCGTGGGCAGACGGTCGCGGCTCCGCCGACGGGCGGAGGAGACCTGGACGGTAGGTGCGTCAGCGGGGCTGTACCGGCTGCTTGATGTACGTACGCGCACTTCCCATTCACCGAAACCCACCCAACGACAGAAGTCGAGAAAGGGGAAGCAAATGCCCACCACAGTTGAGGAGTATCGGCCTGCCGGGGCGGTACTCGACGCTCCCGAACTACGGCTCCCGTTGAGCACCGACGGCGCCGCATCCATGCCGGAGCTGTCGGATCACGAGGGACCGGTGCCGTTCGGGTTCCGGTTCCTCACCCCTGTCCCGGCCACCGGAGGCATTCTGCCGAGCGATGTCGATTACGACGAGGAGTCCCAGACCGGCGTCTACGAGGACCTGCCGCCCGGCGTCTACATGACCAAGAACCCGCCGAAGACCTACGGGCCGACGGCGCCCACGGGCCAGATGGACGCTCCGGACGACCCCGGACCGAGCGACGCATGATGACGGGCGCCGGACACGTTCTCATCCTGGCGGGTCGCTTCGACCCGACCTGCGATCTGGTGGTTGAGGAGTTGAACCGGCGCGCCGTGCCCGTCTTCCGGGCAGATATGGCCGAGTTCCCGTTGAGTCTCACGCTTGCCGCGAGCCTCAACGGGAACCGCTGGCACGGCACGCTCAACAACGACCGCCGCACGCTCGACCTCGCATCGGTCCGCTCCGTCTACTACCGCCGACCGACCCGCCCGGCGTTTCCTGAGCAGATGGCCGCCGAAGCCCGCAAAGTCGCCGAGCGCGAGGCCCGGTGGGGCTTCGGCGGACTGCTGACGGCCTTACCGTGCCGGTGGCTGCCCCCACCGGGAAGGGCGGCGGATGCCGAGTACAAGCCGCTGCAACTGCGTGTCGCGGCCGAGGTGGGACTGAGCGTTCCCCGCACCCTCATCACCAACGACCCGCATGCGGCAAAGGACTTCGCCGACTCCCTCGGCGGCCCCCTCATCTACAAGCCGTTCTTCCCTGTGCGCGGCACCGTGCACGGGCAGACTGCTGCCGTGTACGCGAGCATCGTCGACCCCGAGGACCTGCCGCACGCGGACATCGCCGGCACCGCCCATATGTTCCAGGAGTGGGTACCCAAGGCGTACGAGGTGCGGTTGACCGCCGTGAACGGCCGGATCTTCGCGGCCGAGATCCACGCCGGCTCGGACGCTGGCCACATCGACTGGCGCAGCGACTACGACAGCCATACCTACCGGATCTGTGACCCGCCTCCCGAGGTGGCCGCCGGGGTGCATCGCATGCTGGACCGCCTCGGCCTGTCGTACGGCGCGTTCGACTTCGTGGTGACGCCGGACGGGCAATGGCGTTTTCTGGAAGTCAACCCGAGCGGACAGTACGGATTCATCGAGCAGGCGACCGGACTACCGATAACGGCCGCGATGTGTGACTACTTGGAAGGGACCGGGCCGTGACGAACATCCTTGATGACGAACGGCACTTGATCCGGGCGCGCGTCTCGCTCACCCAGCAGATCGACCGGGGGAGCGTGATGCTGGCGTCACCGCTGGTGGAAGCGTTTCTCAACGTCCCCCGGCATCCCTTCGTGCCCGTCTTCTACCGGCGCGAGGGCGAGCGGTTCATCCCCTGGCGGATCACCGACGGCGACGCGGAGGCATGGCTCGACGCCGCGTACACGGACGACTCCCTCATCACCGAAGTGGACGGCGTACACGCTGAGCAAGCCGGCCCCGGCGGAGTGACCGGCGTACCGACGTCGTCCTCGACCGCGCCGAGCCTCATGGCGGACATGCTCGACGCCCTCGACGTGAACGAAGGGGACGAGGTCTACGAGGCAGGCGCCGGTAGCGGCTACAACGCCGCGATGCTCTGCTACCTCGCCGGTGACAAACACGTCACCACCGTGGACCGCTCCGACGCCCTCACGGCCCTGGCCCGCGAGCGGCTCAACGGCATCGGCTTCGACCCGCTCGTGATCCACGGCGACGGCGCACGGGATGTCGCGCCCGACATGAGGTACGACCGCATCATCGCCACGGCCTCGGTGCGACGCGTCCCGCCGTTGTGGCTGGAGCGGTGCCGTACCGGTGGCATCCTGGTCGTCCCCGTCAAGGGCACGCTCGCCGGCGGAATGATCGCCCGGCTCACGAAGCTGCCGGACGGGACGGCGGCCGGCCGCATTCTGCACACACCCGCCGCTTTCATGCCGCTCGAGAGCGGTACCGAAGTCGAGGCGCAGGTACCCGAGATCCGCGACCGCCCATGCCGTGAGGCTGAGCTCTCCGGGCGGGTCCTGGATGACTGGACGTTTTCGTTCTTCGCCCAGCTTCACATGCCCCGCTCTCTCGTCCGGACGTACGGCCGGAACGCCGACGGTCTGCACATCACGACGCTGTATGACCCGGCGGACGGCTCGGCCACCCGCATCGAGGACATGCCCGAGGCGACGCCGCTGGTGACCTCCACCGGACCGCGCGACCTGTGGGCACCGATGGAAGAAGCCCACCAGCTGTGGCGGCGACTCAACCGGCCACGACGCGAGTGGTTCAGCATGGAGGCCACCCCCACCGAGCAGACCGTGACCTACACGGAGCCGGACGGGCACACCCACCGCTGGACGCTCTAGCCGACACCAGCGACGGGACGCCCCACCCCTGGGCCCGTCCCCAGGGGCGGTGCCCCCGCCGCCCTGGCCACCCCACCGTCTATGCGTGTAGAACGGACCTACCCGTTCGAAAGGAACCCTCCATGGACGTCATCTCCGTCATCCGCGCCAAGCGCGACCGCGGCGAGCTGACCCCCGATCAGATCGACTGGGTCATCGACGCCTACACCCGCGGCGAGGTCGCCCACGAGCAGATGTCGTCCCTCGCGATGGCCATCTTCCTCAACGGCATGAACCGCACGGAGATCGCCCGCTGGACCGCGGCGATGATCGCCTCCGGCGAGCGCATGGACTTCTCGTCGCTGCCCCGCCCCACCGCCGACAAGCACTCCACCGGCGGCGTCGGCGACAAGATCACCCTGCCGCTCGCCCCGCTCGTCGCCGCCTGCGGCGCGGCCGTCCCGCAGCTCTCCGGCCGCGGCCTCGGCCACACCGGCGGCACCCTCGACAAGCTCGAAGCGATCCCCGGCTGGCGCGCGACGCTCTCCAACGCCGAGATGCTCGACGTCCTGCGCGACGTCGGCTCCGTCATCTGCGCGGCCGGCGACGGCCTGGCCCCCGCCGACAAGAAGCTCTATGCGCTCCGCGATGTCACCGGCACCGTCGAGTCCATCCCGCTGATCGCCTCCTCCATCATGTCCAAGAAGATCGCCGAGGGCACCGGCTCCCTCGTCCTGGACGTCAAGGTCGGCTCCGGCGCCTTCATGAAGGACCTCGACAACGCCCGTGAACTGGCCGCCACGATGGTCGAGTTGGGCACCGACCACGGCGTGCGGACGGTCGCCCTGCTCACCGGCATGGCCACCCCGCTGGGCCTGACCGCCGGCAACGCCCTCGAAGTCCGCGAATCCGTCGAGGTACTGGCCGGCGGCGGCCCGCAGGACGTCGTCGAGCTGACCCTCGCCCTCGCCCGCGAAATGCTCGACGCGGCCGGCCTGAAGGACGCCGACCCGGCCAAGGCGCTCGCCGACGGCTCCGCCATGGACCACTGGCGCCGCATGATCGCCGCCCAGGGCGGCGACCCCGACGCCGCCCTCCCGGTGGCCCGCGAACAGCATGTCGTCACCGCCTCCTCCTCCGGCACCCTCACCACCCTCGACGCCTACGCCGTCGGCCTCGCCGCCTGGCGCCTGGGCGCCGGCCGCGCCCGCAAGGAGGACCCGGTCCAGGCGGGCGCCGGCGTCGAACTGCACGCCAAGCCGGGCGACACGGTCACCGCCGGCCAGCCCCTGCTGACCCTGCACACCGACACCCCGGAAAAGTTCGCCTACGCCCTGGAGGCCCTCGACGGCGGCGTCCTCGTCGGCCCCGAGGAAACGGCCTTCGCCGCCACGCCCGTGGTGCTGGAACGTATCGCCTGACCTGCTACGTCTTCCGGCCGACGGGCCGACGGGCCGACGTACGAGGGTCCGCCGACCGAGAAGAACGAGTCGGACCGGATCGACTGGGTCCCGCCGGCCGAGGTCCGGGGCATGATCGACCGGCGTGAGATCGTCAGCAGCGGTTCCCCCGTCGGGCTGCTCTACGTGCTCATGGACGAGGCGATCCGCTGACCCGGCGGGGCAAGGGCTCCCGGAAGCGGGGGTGTCGAAAGCCACCGCGGCCGGCTCCCGGCGGAAGGGCTCTACCGGGAGCTGCAGAAGGTGAAGGGCGGCGAGGAGATCCAACTCCCCGTCCCCGTCGCCGTCCCTTTTGGCAGCTGACGGCGCGGAACAGCAACGCAGGACGAAGGGCCCGCCCCACCAGGACAGGTGGTGGGACGGGCCCTTCGGACTGAGGGGTGTTACGCGGCCTTCTCCAGGTGGAGCAGGCGGCGTTCGGCCACGGCCTTGCGGGTGGCGTAGAGGGTGACCGAGGCGGCGCCGACCATCGCGGCGAGGCCCAGGAGGACGGTGCCCTCCCAGCCGACGGCGTGGAAGGCGGCGGCGCCGAGTGCACCGCAGGAGCGCTCCCACCCTGCTCGGCTCAGAACCTCCTCGATCGTCTCCAAGTCATCACTGTATTCGTCACTGTGACGTGAATTCTCCCGAATCCGGCTGCAGTTCAGCCCGGCTCTGCGATGCTGGAGGCCGATCGAGAGGGGCCGCAGCGATGCAGTGGAAGATCCACGGGGAACGTCCGATCTACGAGAACAAGTGGGTGAACCTGTGGCTCACCGACGTCGAGACACCGGACGGACACCGCTGGGAACACCACGTCGTCAAGCTCCGCCACCTGGCCGTGGCCGCGGTCGTGAACGATCGCCGCGAGGTGCTGATGATGTGGCGGCACCGCTTCATCACGAACACCTGGGCGTGGGAGCTGCCCATGGGGCTGGTCGAGGAGGGCGAGACCCCGGCCGATGCGGCGGCCCGTGAGGTATTGGAGGAGACCGGCTGGCGCCCCGATCCCGTCAAGCCGCTGATCTACGCCGAGCCGGCCAACGGCATCACCGACTCCCAGCACTACGTCTTCCGGGCCGACGGGGCGACGTACGAGGGTCCGCCGACCGAGAGGAACGAGTCGGACCGGATCGAGTGGGTCCCGCTGGCCGAGGTCCGGGGCATGATCGACCGGCGTGAGATCGTCAGCAGCGGTTCCCTCGTCGGGCTGCTCTACGTGCTCATGGACGAGGCGATCCGCTGACCCGGCGGGGCAAGAGTTCCCGGAGCCGGACCTCGAAAGCCACCGCGGCCGGCTCCCGGCGGAAGGGCTCCAACTGCTCGTAGAACTCCCGAAGGTGCCCGGCCACTCGTTGCGAGCTGACGGCCGCCGCAGGGGCCAGCGCGTCCACGGCTGTGTGGCACGCTTCGTCGAGCTTTCCGCGTTGAAGCTGGGTGCGGGCCAGCCAGATGGCGTGGAAGGCGCGGCCCCGGTGGTTCGATCGGTGTTCGCGGCGTAGGGCGTCCGCGATCAGGGGTTCGGCAAGGGCGGCTTCGCCCAGACGGCCGTGGGCGATGCCGGTGTCCACGATCAGCTTCGGCTCGTCGAAGTAGGCCACCCAGGCCGGGTCCGGATCGTTGGCACTGATCCGGCTGAAGCAGGTGTGGGCTTCCGAGATCGCGCTATGGGTGGCCCCCTGGTTCCCGAGGGCGGCGTGGGCGAAGGCTTCGCGCATCGCGAGCATGGCCAGCACGCGCGGTGTCGTTCCCTCAGCGTCTCGGGCCTGGTCCTCGGCCGCTGTGACGAGTGCGAGGGCGTCCCCGGGCTTGTCCTGGTAGGTGGCCTGGAGGCTCATGCAGGCGAGCACATTGGCCATGAACTGGCGGTCGTCCACCGCCTTGGCCAGCCCGAGGGCTTCGGTGAAGTAGGCGCGTGCCTGGTTGTACTGGCGGGCGTCGAAGTAGGTCCACCCGGTGAGCCGAGCCAGCTCGGCCGCGATGCTGTGCAGGCCGTCTCGCATGGGGGTGAGGCGCTGCTCCTTGAGGAGATTGACGACGTAGCGGAGCTGACCGACGACCGCCGGCCGTAAGGTCTCGCCGCCGTGCTCGTCGTCCCGGCGCCAGTAGTCCGCAATCGACGACTGCAGCGCGTCCAGCGTCGAGGGGCTGAGGTCTCGATCGGCCGCCAGGGCGAGGATGCTGTCCACGTCCGCTCCCGGCAACCCCGCCGCCAACGGCTCGTCCACCGGTGGCGGCGTTTCGATCGGTTCTCGTGGCGTGATGGCCAGGCTCTGCGGGGTCTCCCACGCGCGCCGGGCCAGGCCGAGCATGTGCCCGGGGATGCGCAAGCCGTCTGAGATCCGCTCGATCACGTCCATGTGCGAGAGCTGTCGGCGTCCGGCGATCACCTCGCCGACACGGCTGGGAGTGAGATCGCAGCGTCGCGCGATCATCGACGGGTAGATGCCTGCTCGCCTCTTGACCAGCTTGAAAATGCGGCCGAAATCTCTGAGCCGACATGCCTCGATCATCACCGGATCCGTGAGCAGGCTGACCGGGAGTTCCTTCGAACGGGGTGGCTCGGGCATCGGGCACGCTCCGGCGCTAGAACTACGGATCGCTGCTCTTGGTCAACCGTGGGTGATGTTACCCAAGTTGGGTAATCCCCTTGGCCTTTCTGGCTCGACCCGCATATCGCGATGCTCCTGACCATGGCGAACGGACAGGACGACGTACGGATGACGCTGCGGGTGTCGCGCGACTCCGGCCGGACGTGGGGGCTCCTCACGGAGGTACGCGTGGGCGCGGACCCAGTGGTCCCCGATAACCCCGGCGGTTTCCCGCCGTGTGCGTGCGGCCGGTGCACGGAGCCGAACTCTGCCGGCTCCCTCCGGATGGTGTCGTGATGAGGTGCCCGCACTGGCGTCGGCTGCCCCTGGACTCGGCACGGGAGGCGCGGGAGAGGTCGGCGTCGGGATTCGCCGACAGCGTTGTGCAGTGCCAGCTGTCCGCACACGAGGACGGTGAGCACTACGGCCTCCTCGACGATCTGGAGTACGGCACCGCGTTGTGGTTCCTGTGGTGCGGGACCGACATGGATCTGGTCGTGCTGCCGGACTGTCCGGTGGCCGGTCCCGGCCCCGACCGGGAGGGCTGCTGCCTGTTCGCCGACCACGCTGAACAGCACACCTGGGAAGACACCGTGGAGGAGGTCTCGTGCACCAGCTGATCGTGAGTCCGCACAACGGCAGGTTCCTCGTCGCCCGCCCCGGTGCCCGTGCCGGGATGCAGATCCCCGGGGCGATGTACGGGCAGCTCGCCTCGATCGCCGAGAGCAGCAGCCCCCTGCCGGTTTGGCTCCTCAACGGCGCCCGCACCGCCTGGGGCCTGGACCTGGCGGGCCTGCCCATGCGGGATGCCGTCCTGGTACGCCCTGAGACCCGGCTCGGCTACGGCCGCGCCACGTACGAGATCAACAAGGGCTGCAACTTCAACTGCGAGCACTGCTACCTCGCCGAGCGGAAATTCGAGGGCCTGCCGTGGGAGGGCAAGGCTCGGCTTCTGCACCTGCTGCGGGATGCCGGGGTGCTGTGGCTGCAGTTCACCGGCGGTGAGCCGCTGATCGACAGCGACTTCATGGACGCGTACGTGCTAGCCCACCGGTCCGGGATGCTGATCGAGATCCTCACCAACGGCTCCCGGCTTCACCGACCCGAGGTCATCGAGATGCTGCGGGAGCTGCCACCGCACAAGGTGACCGTCTCCCTCTACGGCGCGACGCCCGACAGCTTCGACTCCCTCACCCGCAAGCCGGGGGCATTCAAGCAGGTCGAGAAAGGGCTCATCGCCGCGCGAGGGGCCGGGATCGCACTCGAACTGGCGCTGATCATCACCAAGCACAACGCGCACGAGCTGGACGCCATGCGGGCCCTCGCCGACCGGTACGGGGCCGGCCGCACGGAGTACGGGACGATCTCCCCCACGTACTCGGGCACTCCCGAGCCCCTGGCCGCGCAGGCCCCCGGCTTCCTGGACAAGACCAGCGTCTTCAAGGGCTGCCCCGCCGGCCACACCTTCTTCCACGTCGACCCGCACGGACTGGCGACCATGTGCAAGGTCGGCCGCGAGAACCCCATCGACCTCATGACCGAGGGCCTGGCCGGACTCCTCCGCCTGCCCGGCATCGCAGATGCCCAGATGCTTCGCACCGGTGGCTGCGGCGGCTGTCAGCTCTCCGGCACCTGCCGGGTCTGCCGACCGCTCGCCAAGGCGTACCAGGAGGCGAAGGCACCACTGAACACGTACTGCCAGCACGGAAGAGAGGAAGCGCAATGACCACTGTCATGGTGGAGATCAGCCCCCGGCTGCCGGTCCAGGAGGAATCCGAGGGAGTAGTCATCCTGGAGGACCTGGAAACCCTGACCGAGGGCGCCGTCCCGGGCTGCAATGAGGACAACCCGTACCGGTAGTCATCCAGTCGTACAGAACCGCGGGGGCTTCGTGGCGTTCTTCCGTCCGAAGCCCCCGCACCACTGGCCCGTGGAAGAGTGAGGTCCCATGGCGACCACCCGCATCGGTCTCGACGGGCTGCCCAGCACCGCACGAGCCGCCGTCGAGCAGCACACCGGCCCCCTGCTCACGGTTGTGGAGGTCACTGAGGGCTTCAACAGCGAGATCGCCGCCCGGGTCACCTCCGCTACCGGGACCTGGCACATCAAGGGCCTGCGCACCGACCACCCCCGCGCGTGGACCCAGTGCCGAGAAGCAGCCACCGCCCCCTTTCTCACCGGGGTCGCTCCCGCGCTCCACTGGCGCGTCGAGACCGCCGGATGGAATCTCCTCGGCTTCGAGGCCTTGGACGGCCACCATGCCGACTACGCGCCCGGCTCCCGCGACCTCCCCGAAGTCGCCGCGCTCCTGCGCCGCCTCGGCGATATCCCGTGCCCGGACATCGATCTGCGGCACGCCGAGCAACGCCTGGAGCGCTACGCCGCTCACCCCGACGACCTCCGCTTCTTCGCCGGAGGCCACTTCCTGCACACTGACCTGAACAACGCCAACGTGCTCGTCAACGACTGTGCCTCACAAGGTGATCGGGCACGCCTCGTCGACTGGGCCTGGGCCACGCGAGGAGCCGCCTGGCTCGACGCCGGCTACTGGGTCATCTGGCTCATCGCCTCCGGCCACACCCCCGCCTCGGCGGAGCGCTGGGCCGCAAAGATGCCCGTATGGCACACCGCACCGGCCGAGGGCATCACCGCCTTCGCCGCCGCCAACCGCAACGTCTGGGACGAGATCAGCACCGCCGACCCCCACCCCTGGACCCTGCGCCTGGCGGTCGCCGCGGCCACCTGGCACGACCACCGCGAGGGTGCCTGAACCGGATCTGACGCGCGGGTGCCCGAACGAGCAGGGGAAAAGCCGTGCAGGGTGTCGGCCCCGCTACTGCTCGGTCGCACGGCAAGCTCCCCGAGCCCTTCGGCCTGACCGTTGGTACCAGCGTCTTCCCTTCCGGCACCGTCTGGCGGCGCAGGACTCGCCTTCACCAGGACGTGGATCTCCCGGAGCGACGAAGGACCCGCCCCACCAGGACAGGTGGTGGGACGGGCCCTTCGGACTGAGGGGTGTTACGCGGCCTTCTCCAGGTGGAGCAGGCGGCGTTCGGCCACGGCCTTGCGGGTGGCGTAGAGGGTGACCGAGGCGGCGCCGACCATCGCGGCGAGGCCCAGGAGGACGGTGCCCTCCCAGCCGACGGCGTGGAAGGCGGCGGCGCCGAGTGCACCGCCCAGGCTGCTGCCGACGTAGTACGCGCACTGGTACAGCGCCGATGCCTGGGCGCGCGCCGTCTTGGCGGTGCGGCTGACCGAGGACGAGGCGACCGCATGGCCCGCGAAGAAGCCCGCGGTGATCAGGATGAGGCCCGACAGCACCGCGGCGACGGAGTCGGCGAGGGAGAGCAGCAGACCCGTGGAGGTGGTGCCGACGGCCAGGTAGAGGGCGCCGCGGCGGCCCGTCCGGGCGACCAGCTTGCCGGCCGCGGCCGAGGAGACCGTACCGACCAGGTAGACCACGAAGATCGAACCGACGATGCCCTGCGGGAGGTTGAACGGCTCGGACACCAGGCGGTAGCCGATGACCGTGTAGACCGCGCCGAAGACCGTCATGAACAGCCCGCCGATGGCGTAGAGACGGCGCAGCAGCGGGTCGGCGAGGTGGCCGCCGAGCGTACGGGCCAGCGCCCGCGGGCCCACCGAACGGGGCGCGAAATGCCGGGCCTTGGGGACCAGCAGCCGGAACGTCACCGCACACACCACGGCCAGCACACCCACCGCGGCCAGCGCGGCCCGCCAGCCCCACGCCTGGGCGACCCAGCCGGTCACGATCCGGCCGGACATCCCGCCGATGCTGTTGCCCGCCACGAACAGTCCGATGGCCGCCACCAGCGCCTTGGCGCGTACCTCCTCGGCCAGGAAGGCCATCGCCGACGCCGGCAGTCCGGCCAGCGCGACACCCTGGATCCCGCGCAGCGCGATCAGCACCCCGAGCGACGGGGCGAACGGCACCAGCATCGCGATCAGCGCGGCCACCGAGAGGGACACCGTCATCAGCGTGCGCCGCCCGAAGCGCTCGGACACCGCGCTGAGCGGGATCACCCCGAGCGCCAGGCCGAAGGTGGCCGCGGACACGGTCCAGCTCGCCTGGTCCGGGCTGACCCCGAGGTCGGTGGAGATCGCGGGCAGCAGCGCCTGCGTGGAGTAGAGGAGGGCGAAGGTCGCCACTCCGGCGGCGAAGAGGGCAAAGCTCATCCGGCGGTAGCCGGGGCCGCCCGGCCGCAGCTTGCCCGACTCGGGGTCGGGAGCGGCGGAGGAAGAAGAGTCAGTGGACGACTGGGGAGAGGCGGCCGCACGGTCGGTGACGGACGCCCCGGTATCAGCGGGAGGCATGCTTCGAAGGTAGGCCGCCAGGTTTCATGCGTCCAATGCATAGAAACGGCATAATCGATGCTGTGACACATGATCCCAGGTCGCAAGGGCCGCTGTTGCAAGGTCGCAACAGAAAAGAAGGTGCCGGGGCGAGGCCGCGGGCCGGCGCGGAGGCGGGGGAGGCGGCCGAACTCGGCGTCGACTCGTGGGCGGTGACCCTCGCCCCGCGGCTCGCCCAGTTCACCGCCGTCGCCCGGCACGAACACGTCACCCGCGCCGCGCTGGAGCTCGGCATGCCGCAGCCGACGCTCAGCCGCGCCCTCGTCCGCCTGGAGGACGACCTCGGCGTCGCCCTCTTCGCCCGGCACGGCCGTACCCTCTCCCTCACCCCGGCCGGCCGCGCCTTTCTCGCCGCCACCGAGCGGGCGTTGACGGACCTGGAGCGGGCCACGGAGTCCGTACGGGCCGATGTCGACCCGGCCGCCGGGAAGGTGGCGTTCGGCTTTCTGCACACCCTCGGCTCGGAGACCGTGCCCGGCCTGATCCGCAGCTTCCGTGCCGACCACCCGCGCGTCCGCTTCCAGCTCGTCCAGAACTACGGCGAGGCCATGATCGAGCGGCTGCGCGCCGGTGACCTCGATCTGTGCCTGACCTCGCCGGTCCCGGACTACCCGGACCTGGTCGCCCGCCGGCTCGACGAGCAGAAGCTGCGCCTGGTCGTCCCGGACGACCATCCGCTGGCCGGCCGTAAGCGGGTCCGGCTCGCGGAGGCCGCCGGCGAGCTGTTCGTCACCCTCGAACCCGGCTACGGGCTGCGCCGGATCACCGACGCACTGTCCGCCGAGGCGGGCTTCACCCCGCGGATCGCCTTCGAGGGCGAGGAGGCCGAGACCCTGCGCGGCCTGGTCGCGGCCGGCCTGGGCGTGGCACTCCTCCCGCCACCCGCCGTGCCACGCCCCGGAGTCGCCGAACTGACCGTGACGGCCCCCCGCGCGGTCCGCGAGATCGGCGTCGCCTGGCTCGACGGCCATCCGGACACCCCACCGGTCGCCGAATTCAAGAAGTTCCTGCTGAGCCGACGGGGGCGGTTGCTGCCCAGGTGACGGGTGGGCTGGGGGAGTGTCGCGGCGGTCAGTGCCTCACCGCGCTCAGTACCTCAGTACCTCAGTACCTCAGTACCGCAGCGACGCCCCGAACCCCGCGGCCAGTGGCATGCGCAGGCCCAGTGGGGGTGGTGCGGCCAGGGCGTCCTTCACGGGTCTGGCGTAGTCCCGGGCGAACAGGGAGCCGAGCATGAAGTCGGCGGCGAGGGCGAGGACTTCGGACCGGTGCTGGTGCAGTGAGTGGCCGTCGGAGTGCACCTCGAAGCGGCAGGTGTCGCGGTTGACCTTCTTGGCGCGCTCGGCGTAGCGGTAGGACAGATCGGGGTCGGTGCGTTCGTCGTTGGTGCCGTGGACCAGCAGGACCTGCCGGCCGATGAGCTGTTTCACCGGGTCGGGCCGCTCGCTGTCCTGGCCGGGGCCCGGCAGCCAAGGGGCCAGTGCCATGACGGAGTTGACGGCGGGGTGGCCCGCGGCGTGCAGGGCGGCGCGGGCGCCCATGCCCGTGCCGACGAGGCAGACCGGGACATCGCCGTAGCGGCGGACCACCTCGTCCAGGGCCCAGGCCGCATCCCGTGCCGGATGGGCGTCGGGCCCGTTCCAGCCGCTGCAGCGGTAGCGCACGACATGGGCCGTCAGGCCCTCAGGGCGTCCCGCCTTCGCCAGCCGGACCGCCAGTGGGCGCACCGCCAGTGCCGCCACCGGCGATGGCCGCCGTACCCCGGTCGGCCCGCCCCCGGGCAGTAAAAGGGCGACCCCGCTCACCTCCCGGCCAGTGCTTCGACCGCCACCACCCCGCCACCGGAGCGCCTCGCGCGCCCCTTCCTTGCCGGCCGTTCCCAGCGGTTTTCCCAGCCGGGCCTCGCGCACCGGCAGTGCTTGCTGAGCCATGACCAGAACGATGGCAGAAGGTGGGGTGCCCGCCACCCCGTGGACGGGTCACTGTTACGTATCGTTCGATGAGATCTACGCGCGTAGGGGCTAGAGTGCCGAGATGACGAGCGAGACCACCACACTCCCGACCAGTGAACAGATCCGCCGTGCCCCCAAGGTGCTGCTCCACGACCACCTCGACGGCGGCCTGCGCCCCGCCACCGTCGTCGAGCTGGCCCGCGAGAACGGCTACGAGGGACTGCCCGAAACCGACCCGGAAAAGCTCGGGATCTGGTTCCGTGAGGCCGCTGACTCCGGCTCGCTCGAGCGCTATCTGGAGACCTTCGCGCACACCTGCGCCGTCATGCAGACCCGCGACGCACTGGCCCGGGTGGCCGCCGAGTGCGCCGAGGACCTGGCCGCGGACGGTGTGGTCTATGCCGAGGTCCGGTACGCGCCCGAGCAGCACCTCGAACAGGGGCTGACCCTCGAAGAGGTCGTCGAGGCGGTCAACGAGGGGTTCCGCGAGGGCGAGCGGCGGGCCCGGGAGAACGGCCACCGCATCCGCGTCGGCGCCCTGCTGACCGCGATGCGGCACGCCGCCCGCGCCCTGGAGATCGCCGAACTCGCCAACCGCTACCGGGACACCGGCGTCGTCGGCTTCGACATCGCGGGCGCGGAGGCCGGTTACCCGCCCACCCGTCACCTCGACGCGTTCGAGTACCTCAAGCGGGAGAACAACCACTTCACCATCCACGCCGGTGAGGCCTTCGGGCTGCCGTCCATCTGGCAGGCCCTGCAGTGGTGCGGCGCCGACCGTCTCGGCCACGGTGTCCGGATCATCGACGACATCGAGGTCGCCGACGACGGCTCGGTCAAGCTCGGCCGGCTCGCCTCGTACGTACGGGACAAGCGCATCCCGCTGGAGATGTGCCCGACCTCCAACCTCCAGACCGGCGCTGCCCCCTCCTACGCCGAGCACCCGATCGGCCTGCTGCGCCGACTGCAGTTCCGGCTCACGGTCAACACCGACAACCGGCTGATGAGTGGCACGAACATGTCCCGGGAATTCGAGCACCTGGTCAAGACATTCCGATACACGCTCGATGACATGCAGTGGTTTACAGTCAATGCGATGAAATCAGCGTTCATTCCTTTCGATGAACGTCTGGCCATGATCAATGACGTCATCAAGCCCGGTTACGCGGAACTGCGGGCCGAATGGCTGTTCCGTCCGCAGAGCACAACTGCCCCTGTGAGCAGCGCTTCTGACCCCGCGTGAGCACATGACGCGAGCCTATAGCGCAACGGCCGGTGGAATGTCCACCGGCCGTTTTTTCCTTCGTCGTGGCTGTTTGCGGCGCCGGTTGCCGCATCACTAGGTTGATTGGCCGGTCAAGCCCCCATCACGAGGACGTAATTCGATGAAGCAGGGAACCATCAAGACTCTCGGTACCGTCGCGCTCGGTGCCGCTTTCGCCGTCACCGCCGCTGGCGTCGCCAGCGCGGCACCGGCGGTCGGCGCCTCCGACACCACCGGGGTGCTGAAGAGCCTGCCGGTGAAGGACGCCGCCAAGACCGTCTCCGGGCTCACCAAGTCCAAGTCGGCCGGCAACAAGGTCAAGACCAAGCTCAACTCCCAGGGCAACAAGCTGCTGGGCGGCCTGCAGCCCGGCAGCCTCCTCGGCGGCTGACGCCGGACGCGGCCCGTCCACAGGGGACGGGCCCTGCGTCACGCCCCGGCCGTACGCCCTTGCGCGTACGGCCGGGGCATCGTCCTGTGCGGCCGGACAGCCAGACAGCCGGGCAACCGGGCGGCGGGCGGAGCGTCGGATCAGTGGCGCGCGCCGGGCAGCCGGTCGGCGGTGCGGGTCACCAGGCGGTGGCGCCGGTGGCCTTCCCCTCCGAGGGGAGGAGTATCCACAGCGCCAGATACAGCAGGAACTGCGGGCCGGGGAGCAGACACGACACCACGAAGAGCACGCGCATCGTCGTCGGGGTCGTACCGAAGCGACGGGCCAGGCCCGCGCACACTCCGGCGATCATTCGGTTGTTGCGGGGGCGGACCAGTGCGGCGGCCATGAGGGCGACTCCTTTTCGACTCTGTGGGGCGTTTGCCCCGATGTCTCAAAGGTAGGTCCGGCTGCCGGAGAGAGCATCAGCCTGCGGGGCCAGTTCAACCCTGGGGATTGTCGGGGTCGCGTCCCCGAGATGCCCGTACCGGCGACGCAGCCGGCAGCGCGCCCCGGGGACGACCGCCAGGTGCACCACGGCCACCCCGAGGGTGCCGAGCAGCACCGAGTCGATGTCCGGGACACGGCCGGGTACCCCTGACTGCAACAGCTCGATGGCCAGCGCGATCATCGCTCCGGCGAAGACGGTACGGGTCAGGGACACCAGAGGTGAAACGTTCAGTCGGCCCGCCGAGAGGGGCAGCAGCACCCCCAGAGGGGCCAGCAGCAGCACCGAGCTGCCCAGGTGCTGTACGACCTCCCAGGACGGGCCGTGCGCCAGCTCGGCCCGGATGGTCGCCAGCGGTTCGAGGTTCGCGGCGGGCACCCACGGCACCGTACGGGGACGCAGCGTCAGCCAGCCGACGGTCAGCAGATGCGCCACGAGGAGGAGAAGTCCGGTGACGCGCATACGGGGGGCGGCGGTGGTGCCGGGGCCATGAGGCTGCACACAGGCCAGGACGCCGGGAGCGGCGGCTGCGGTTCCGCCCAATTGCGCCCGTCTTGGTCCGCCCCGTTCGCCCCCGTCGTGGCGCCCCGTCTCACCCCTCTTCCGACAACGGGTCACCCCACCCGGCGTTCTCCGCGATGTCCGGATTGGCCAGCACATCCGCCGAACAGTCGTAACGGTGCGCCGTATCGTCGCCCGGTCCGCCCAGCACCGCCGCATGCGTACGGCCCAGCGCCGTGCTCGCGCCGTACGTGCAGACCAGCTGCGCCAGCGCGAACGACGGCAGATCGTCCGGCCGGATGCTCAGCCGCAGCGCATCCACGGGGTCGCCCGTGCGGTGCTCCGTGACCTTCAGGTCCTGGGGCACCGCGCTGCTGAAGCCGGCCTTCTCCTCGTCGGCGGAGGGCTTGCGCTGCAGCTCCTGCAGCAGCGCACGGGCGGTCGGCAGCCGCGGGTCGGCGGCCTTGGACGGGGGCACCGTCCGCTCGACCTGTGCCAGCGCCGAGCCGCACACCAGATACACGCTTGCCTGCGGGCCCGCACCGGACGGGCCCGCAGGTGACGCGCTCGCCGGGGCCTTGCAGCTCACCCGTGAGGGCGCGCCGCCCGCGTCGACCGGTACGGACGTGCCCCGGATCCCGCACCCCGCGGCGGCGAGCGCGAGCATCGCCGCGGCGGCGGTGCGCCGTCCTGTCCGCCTGCCCGGCGTCATCGCCCGCCCTCCGTGCCCTCGTCGCCCGTGTCGCCGTTCCTCCGGTCGTCGTCCGCCAGAGGGGCGGCGTCCATCGGCAGCCGCAGGGTGAAGACCGCGCCGCCCTCGGGGAGATTGGCCGCGGTGATCTCCCCGCCGTGGATGTGTGCGTTCTCCAGCGCGATCGACAGGCCCAGACCGCTGCCCTCCGACCGTGGCCGGGAGGCGCTTGCCTTGTAGAAGCGGTCGAAGACGTGCGGGAGGACTTCCTCCGGGATGCCGGGGCCGTGATCCCGTACGCGGATCACCAGCTTCCCGCCCCCGGGCCGTCCCTCGTCCGGCGCCTGCCCGGACCGCTCCGGTCCACCGTCCCCGGCATCGGCGGCCGCATCGGCCTCGACCGCACCGCCCGTACCGCCACCGGCGGAGAGGGCCGTGCTGCCCCTCCTGCCGCCCTCGCCGTCGCCCGCCACGCCTTCCGTGCATACCGAGACCCGTACCGGCGAGCCACCGTGCTTGAGGGCGTTGCCGATCAGATTCGCCAGGATCACATCGAGCCGCCGTGGGTCCAGCCGGGCCACGATGCCGCGGTCCGCGTCCAGCTCGACCGCGTCCAGCCAGGCCCGTGCGTCGATACAGGCGGTCACCTGGTCGGCGACATCGACGTCGTCCAGCACCAGACGGGCCGTGCCCGCGTCGAAGCGGGTGACCTCCATCAGGTTCTCCACGAGGTCGTTCAGCCGCCGGGTCTCGCTGACCACCAGCTGCACGGCCGGCGCGATCATCGGGTCGAGGGAGTCGGCCTCCTCCTCCAGCACCTCCGAGACCGCGGTGATCGCGGTCAGCGGCGTCCGCAGCTCGTGCGACATATCGGCGACGAACCGCCGGGACGCCGCCTCGCGCCCGCTCAGCTCCTCGACCCGGTGCTCCAGACGCTCCGCCGTACGGTTGAACGTCCTGGAAAGATCGGCGAGTTCATCCGTGCCGGTCACCCGCAGCCGGGTGTCCAGGCGCCCCTCGCCGAGCTGCCGCGCGGCATGCCCCAGCCGCTGTACGGGCCGCAGCACCGTCGTCGCCGCGGCCTGCGCCAGCAGGGCCGAGCCGACCAGGGCGAGCGCCGTCGCGATGCCCAGCGACCAGGCCAGCGAGTTGAGGTCCTGCCGCTCGGTGGCCAGCGACTTCATCATGTAGCCGGTGGGCCCGCCGCCGATCACCTTCGCCCCGGCGACGAGGTAGGGGGTGTCCTCGACCTGCTTGCGCTGCCAGTACAGATGGTGTGAGTAGCGGTTGGACTCGTCGACCGGACGCACCTCGTTGACCGCGGTGCGCAGCGGCACCGGCACGTTCTTGAGCGTCAGCAGGTCCTTGCTCGTGGTGGCCGCGCAGTCCTTGCCCTCGCGGTCCACGCCGATCAGCAGCACCGCGTAGTTCTGCGGCCCGCCCGCCATCTGCCGTGCGGCATCCTGGAGTTCGGCGCACCGCGGATGCAGCGGCAGCGAGCGCGTACTGTCCTCCAGCGACTTACGGAAGTCATTGAGGACGGCGTTTTGCGTGCGGTCCAGAACGGTGTTGCGGTTGAGCCAGTAGGCGATGCCCGACGCGGAGACCGCGGCGGTCAGCGCCACCAGCGCAAAGACCACGACCAGCCGCAGCCGCAGACTGGTCCAGCGCAGCAGCCCCGACGGACGGCCCAGTATCCGCAGCACCCCCCGGCCGGCCTCGGGCGCGTCCGCACCCCCGGCCCCGCCGCCCGCACCGTCGTCCGTCGCCGTGCCGCTCGTGGAACGCTCCCTCACTGCGGTGAGTCCAGCCGGTAGCCGACGCCACGGACCGTACGGATCAGGGTCGGTGAGGACGGTACGTCCTCCACCTTGGCGCGCAGCCGCTGCACACACGCGTCCACCAGGCGCGAGTCGCCGAGGTAGTCGTGCTCCCACACCAGCCGCAGCAACTGCTGCCGGGACAGCGCCTGGCCGGGCCGGCGGCTCAGCTCCAGCAGCAACCGCAGCTCGGTCGGTGTCAGTTGCAGATCCTCGCCGTTCTTGGTGACGGTCATCGCCGACCGGTCGATCACCAGCGAGCCGAACGTCGCCGAGTCACTGGACTCGCGCTCGCCACGACGCAGCACGGCCCGGATCCGGGCGTCGAGCACCCGGCCCTGGACCGGTTTGACGACATAGTCGTCGGCGCCGGACTCCAGTCCCACCACGACGTCGATGTCATCGTTACGCGCGGTGAGCAGGATGATGGGCAACTGGTCCGTACGCCTGATCCGTCGGCACACCTCGAAACCGTCGATGCCCGGCAGCATCACATCCAGCACGATCAGGTCCGGGCGCTGCTCGCGCAGCAGCTTCAGGCCGTCCTCGCCCGTCGCCGCGGTCACCACACGGTGACCCTGGCGGGACAGGGAGAGTTCGAGAGCCGTGCGGATGGCGTCGTCGTCCTCGATCAGCAACAGGAAGGGCACGTCAGCCATTCTGGCCCATGGGACGCCGGGAGATCGACCAGTGGCGCTCTCGTACACAAGCCCCGCACGCGCGCGGCCCCCGCGACGCGCCGTACCTGCCCCTGTGACAGGCCTGTGACAGTCGGCGGACAACGCGATGAAACTGGCTTGGCAGTCTTTGGGGCATCGGGAGACATCAACACCCGAACACACCGAACGAGCTGGCTCTACGACGGGGGGCGCGAGATGAACACACTGCACGGCACCACTAACAGCGCAGTTATCACGCGGCTCCACGACGTCAGGACCAATGAGAAGTCCGGTTCCGGAGGGGGCACCTCCCACGGGGGAGGCCGGGGGTGCGCTCGCGGCATCGGGCGTCAGCGGCCGCCGTACATGGTGGCCATCGACGCCACGACGGTCACGGTCAACGGGGCCGACGGGGGAAACAACGGGGGAGCGCAGTACGGGGAGGACACGGGGGAACGGCGCTCCGCGTCGGAGGCGTCCGAGGCCGAAGCGGCCTTCACCGCCTACGTCCAGGAGCGCCGCGCTTCCCTGTACGCCACCGCCTACCACCTGACCGGTGACCGCTTCGAGGCCGAGGACCTGCTGCAGAGCGCGCTGTTCTCGACCTACCGGGCGTGGGACCGGATCAGTGACAAGGCGGCGCTCGGCGGCTATCTGCGCCGCACCATGACCAATCTGCACATCAGCGCCTGGCGCCGGCGCAAGCTCAACGAGTACCCGACCGAAGAGCTGCCGGAGACGGCGGGCGACGTGGACGCGATGCGCGGCACCGAGCTGCGCGCCGTGCTGTGGCAGGCGCTGGTCCGGCTGCCCGAGACGCAGCGCACGATGCTGGTGCTGCGCTACTACGAGGGCCGTACGGACCCGGAGATCGCGGACATTCTCAACATCAGTGTCGGCACGGTGAAGTCGAGCATCTGGCGCGCCTTGCGCCGGCTGCGCGAGGACGAGGTCCTCAGCTTCGGTCGTGACGAGGAAGAGTCCTTCGGCGAGCTGGTGGCCTGAGGATCGGGGGAGCCCGAGGGGGAACCGGGGGGAACGCCCGAGGGGTGAAGGGGATACGGGGGAACCGGCGGAAACGGAGAAATCCGCGCAAGCCGGACGTATCGGGGGATACGGGGGAAGAGGAAGCGGGTTCGGGCGGCCGGGGGGTCTGTCCGAGCCCGCTTCTTCGTGTGCGCCGGGAACGGGGGCGGTGCGGGAGCCGGCCCGTCAGGAACGTACGGCCGCGCCGGCCACATCCGCCGCCCGCGCCGCCGCTATCCGGGCCAGCGCCTCCGGCTTGGCGCAGGGGTGCGCGCCCAGCGCGGTGTGCCGGGCGACGATGGACCGCTCATTGCGCAGCAGGCGCAGTCCCCGGCGAACGAGATACGGGGCCGATTTGCGGCCCTCGCGCAGATCCCGCGCCAGCCGGCGGCGGAAGGTGGTGGAGGGGCGGCCGCGCAGACACAGCGCGTCGGCCAGCAGCCCCGCCGCACGGCAGTCCGCGATGACATCGGCGGCGAAGACGCCCTCCGCGATGAACAGCGGGGCGCCGCCGAGGTCGAGCCCCGACGCCCCGACCCGGGCGCTGGACGCGATGTCGTAGACCGGAACGTCCGTGCGCCCCGTACGGCACAGCGCCTCAATGGCCGCGACCGCGGCGGAGGCATCCCAGGACAGCGGCGCGTCCCAGTCGGTGCCGCCGCCCTCGGGCAGTTGCGGCAGCGTCGGGTCCGTCCCCTCCTTGTAGAAGTCGTCGAGACGGAGGATGGGCAGTCCGCTGCGCGCGGCCAGGGAGGTCTTGCCGGAGCCCGAGGGGCCGGTCAGCAAAATGACCCGGGTGGGGGCACCTCGCTGCTCTCGAAGCGGAGTCGAGAGCGTGGGGGAGGGCGGCTGGGTGCGGGAGTGGGAGCTCACGGGCACCCATTGTCGCGTATGGGGCCGTGTGGGGTACCCCTGGCGCGCGAGGTGGATCGGTCCTCCCGCCTCAACTACGCTACGCAGTCAATCGATTACCCGACTGCTCCCGCTCGTACAGCGCTTCGACCCCTTCGATCCCCAGGCAGGTGCCCATGCCCTCCCATGCACGTCCCAAGCCCAGCCGCGTTCCGCGCACTTTGCTGCGGGCGGGGCTGGTGATCTCCGCGGCCGGTGCCGCGATCGCGGCGGGCGGTGCGGCAACGGCGTCCGCCGCCCCCGCGTCCGCGGAACGCAGCACCGATACCGGCGCCACGGCCTCGGCGCTGACCGGCGCAGTGCTGAACTCCGCGGCCGGCGGCCTCGGCCCGGTCAAGAACCTCCAGGTGGACCCGCTGGCCAACACGCCCGTCGACCCGCTGGCCAACGCGGTCAGCACCCAGATCGCCGACTTCAAGCCGGTGGGCACGACGCTGCTGACCGGCGCTCTCTCGAACGGCGGCGCGCTCCAGGACCTGCCGCTGGTGGGGACGGTGACGAGGGTGCTGCCGGGGTGAGGCCGGCGCGGCGGGCGCTGCCCCGGCGGCCCTCGGCCGCCGGGACCGGTCGCGCCCGCCGCCATGCCGTCCGGGTCAGCGCCCCTGGAAGGCCGTGACCATCGCCTGCATGTCCTCCTGGAACGAACAACACAGCGCCGGCCACGAGCCGTCGACGAAGACCAGGTCGAAGCGGCCGCGGGGGAACGTCATGCGCGGCCTGGGCCGCAGCTCCGCGATGTTCGAGAGCTGTATCTGCACGGCGACCTCCAGCTCGGGCTCGCGCTCGCGCCACCCCGTGGCCTGGTCGGTCAGCACGAACAGCCGACGGTCGGTGATCGCTTGGTGCCGGGGCGAGCCACCCGCGTTGGTGACCTGGACGAGGAACCGGCCGGCCATGCTGGTCCAGCTGCCCTCCATGGTCGTGCCGAACAGTGCGCGGTTCGCGGCGTCGTCAACGGCGTCCTCGATGTCCTCCTGGGCCTCGTTCAGACCCTCCGCGACATTGCCGGCCGCGCGCGTCACCGGGTTGTCGAGCAGCCGGTTGTCGAGCAGGCGGCCACCGGCCGGCCGGCTCTCGGCCCTCCCGACCGACGGCTGCGACGCCTTGCCCAGGGCATCGCTCAGCTTCCCCAAGAGACCCTTCGCGCGCGGCGACCGCTTCCGTGGCACCCTGAGGTGGGCGGGCACGAGCGGGAGGTCGGGGTACTCGGAGTAGTCCCGGGCCTCCCACAGCTCCTCGCCGGGTTGGAGGAACCGGCGGCAGGGCGTGACATGGTCGATCTTCGGCATAGGGTCATTCTCTTCGGTTCCAGGCGGCGACGAACCCCTCCATGCGCTCGCGCGACAGGCTGCCCAGGGCGATCCACGAGCCGTCGACGAAGGCGACATCGAACCGCCCCCGGCTGATGACCTTCGGATGTGCCGCGACCCGGGCGATGTTCGTACGGGGCACCGCCACACCGAAATCCCACTGCGGGGCGGGGTTCCGCCAGCTCGTGTTGCGGTTCACGAGCAGGATCAGCCGGCGGTCGGTCAGCGCCTGACGCTCGGGCTCGCCGCCCGCGTTGGTCAGATCGGTCAGGAAGCGCCCGGCCATGCTGTGCCAGCCGCCGTCCATGACGGTGCCCCAGATCGCCCGCTCGGTCGCCCGGTCGGCGACGTGCTCCAGGTCGATCGCGGCATTCTCGACCCGGTGGCTGACGCGGTCGGCGGCCCGGGTCAGCGGGTTGTTGGTCAGCCGGCTGTTGCCCAGGGCCTCCAGCGGACGGCCCACCTTGCCCAGAACGCTCCCCAACGCGCCCCGTACCCGCTGTTCGAGCGCTGACGGCGGGGGCGGCGTACGAGGGGTGCGCAGTGGGGCGGGGACGGAGGGCAGCGCCGTGTTTTCGCAGTAGTCCGAGGCAACGATCAGCCTTTCCCCTGGCTGGAGAAAGGGCTGGAAACAGTCGCGGTAGTCCGGCCTCATCCGGCGCGGCTCCTCTCGTGGGGTGTGGTGCTCAGCCGAACGGGTTGTCGGGATCGCGCGGCTGCTGGGCGGCGGCCGGGCGGGTGACCAGACGGGGATCCTGCTCGACCGCGGGTTCGCGGTAGCGGCTGAGCGGGTCCTGGGCGACCGGCGTCCGGTCGGTGGGGATCCCGGTCACCGGCGGATCGTGGGCGGTGGGCGGCCCGGCGAAGTCCGACGCGGGCGGCAGGTGGACATCGCCGTGCCCGGAAGAGGACGGACCGCCGCCGTCGGACGAGGACTTGGCGCCGGTCAGCACCTCGTCGATCTTCTCGGCTGCGGCGTCGACGCCGTCCCCTATGGCCACCCCCGCCGCGGCGCCCACCGGATTGCCGGTGAAGCCGAGGCCGCCCATCACGCCCTTGGCGCCGTGCTTGATCGCCTTGTGCGCCTTCTTGGCGCCGTAGGCGATGGCGAACTTCTCCGCCTCACCGGCCTCCTTGATGTGCTTCCAGGTCCACGGCTTCCACTTCTTGACCTTGGAGAGCTTCTTCGCCTGCTTGAGCATCTTCAGGATGTTGGCGAGGGCCTTGAGCTCCTTGGCGAGCCGGTACACCAGGCCGGCGATACGGCTCGTGGCGATGCTGGCCTCGGTCGCGGCCATCGCGGCCTCGGCGGCCCACGAGAGACCCGCGGTCACGACGGTCAGCGCCACCGCCGCCGCCAGTGTGATCAGGGCCCACTCGATGAGTTCACGGATGACGGCCTCGACCATCTCCTGAGCCATCTGGGCCTGGTCGGCAGCCTGGTCCAGGACACTGGCCGTCTCGTCCATGTCATGGGCTTCCGCCTCCATGGCGGTTTCCAGCTCGGCGAGGTTGTGCTGGAAGGCCTCGGCGGACTCGCCGGTCCACTCGTGCGCAAGATCCGCCCGGTCGCGCCGCTGATCGGCCACGACCTCCCGGAGCTCGGCTGCCTTGTCCCGCCACAGCTTGGCCGCTTCCTTGAGCGTCTCGGGATCGCCGGTCACGCACTCCAGCTGATCGGCGAGCGGTTCGACGAGTGGACGCATGATCTCGTCCACGATGTCGCTCATCCCGCTCATCCAGTCGTTGACCTTGTTGTAGGCGCCGACTGCTGTCGATGCGGGCCCGCTCATCGGCCGCCACCCCCGTGGTGCACGCTGTTCATGGCCTGGACGACCTCGTCGTCGCTGTCCTGGTAGGACTGCGCCGTATCCGTGACGCCCTCGCCGATCTTCTCCTGCAAGGTGGCGATGTCCTCGAGCGTTTCCAGGACGTCCTCCTGGCGCTCCTCGTAATCCGTGCTGATTTCCTCGGACTCCGGAAGCTTCCCGAACGCTTCGCGGTGCACGGAGTGCGAGGCGAGGCTGCTGCGGATCGCCCGCACCCTCTCCGCCCGCTGGTCGGCACTCCTGGCGAATGCGTGCAAGGCTTCCTGAGCAGCGCTGAATTGCTCCGGCACAGATCTCCCCCGAAATGTTGTCGTGATGCCGTTGAAGATCAATCGTAGTTAAAGGTTCGGACAACCGCTGTGGGGCGCCCCCGGCGCAGGGGGGGCCCCCCCCCGGGGGTGGTGTCGCGGGGGGCCGGGCTCGACCGGCCCCCCCGACGCTATGGTGACGGTGTCATCGCAGACC
>NZ_JBSHAW010000065.1:32042-36495 GCF_053611685.1 Streptomyces sp. NPDC054786
GCCCCGCAAATATAACCCCTCTTTGTTTTTTTTTTTTTTTTTTTATTATTATTTTTTTTTACTGTTCCCCAACCGGGGGGGGGCCCCCGCCTTGGCGGGGCGGCCCCCCACACGGGTATGGGTGACGGCGCATCATCAGGCCGCCAGAGCAGGCCTAAACGCCCATCGGATGCCACACCGTCTTCGTCTCCAGGAAGCTCAGCAGACGGCCGGTGCCGGGGTCGGCGGTCCAGTTCGCCGCCGCCGGGCGGAGCACCCGCTTGAGGTTGTCGGCCGCGGCCGTCTCCAGCTCCTTCGCCAACCCCTCGTCGGCGCCCGCGAGATCGAGGGCGTTGACGTCCTGGTGGGCGGCGAGCGGAGCGCCCAGCTCCGCGGTACGGCCCGAGAGGATGTTGACCACACCGCCCGGCAGGTCGGACGTGGCGAGCACCTCGGCAAGGGACAGGGCGGGCAGCGGGGCCCCCTCGGCGGCCACCACGACCACCGTGTTGCCGGTGACGATCGCGGGGGCGATCACCGAGACCAGACCGAGGAACGACGACTCCTGCGGGGCCAGCACCGCGGCCACACCGGTCGGCTCGGGGGAGGAGAGGTTGAAGTACGGCCCGGACACCGGGTTGGCGCCGCCGGCGATCTGGGCGACCTTGTCGGACCAGCCCGCGTACCAGACCCAGCGGTCGATCGCCGCGTCCACCTGGGCCGCGGCCTTCGCCTTCGACAGGCCCTCGGCGGTGGCGACCTCGGCGGTGAACTGGTCCCGGCGGCCCTCCAGCATCTCGGCGATGCGGTAGAGGATCTGCCCGCGGTTGTAGGCCGTGGCGCCCGACCAGCCGCCGAACGCCTTGCGGGCGGCGACCACCGCGTCCCGGGCGTCCTTACGGGAGGCCAGCGGCGCGTTGGCGAGCCATGTGCCCTTGGAGTCGGTCACCTCGTACACCCGCCCGCTTTCGGACCGGGGGAACTTTCCCCCGACGTACAGCTTGTAGGTCTTGAGCACACTCAAGCGGTCAACAGTGTTCATCAGCGCTCGCCCTTCGGGCTCGACGGGGCGAGGTACGCCTCCAGACCGTGCCGGCCGCCCTCGCGGCCGTAGCCCGACTCCTTGTAGCCGCCGAAGGGCGACGCCGGGTCGAACTTGTTGAACGTGTTGGACCAGATCACGCCCGCGCGCAGCTTGTTCGCCATCCACAGCATCCGCGAGCCCTTCTCCGTCCAGATGCCGGCGGAGAGCCCGTACGGGGTGTTGTTGGCCTTCTCCACGGCCTCCGCGGGGGTGCGGAAGGTCAGCACGGACAGCACCGGGCCGAAGATCTCCTCGCGGGCGATGCGGTGCGCCTGGGTGACGCCGGTGAACAGCGTCGGGGCGAACCAGTAGCCGGAGGCGGGCAGTTCGCAGGACGGCGACCAGCGCTCGGCGCCCTCGGCCTCGCCCGCGTCGGCCAGCGCGGTGATCCGGGCCAGCTGTTCGGCGGAGTTGATGGCGCCGATGTCGGTGTTCTTGTCGAGCGGGTCGCCCACGCGCAGGGTCTGCATCCGGCGCTTGAGCGCGTCCAGCAGCTCGTCCTGGACCGACTCCTGGACCAGGAGGCGCGAGCCCGCGCAGCAGACGTGCCCCTGGTTGAAGAAGATCCCGTTGACGATGCCCTCGACGGCCTGGTCGAGCGGCGCGTCGTCGAAGACGATGTTCGCCGCCTTGCCGCCCAGTTCGAGGGTGACCTTCTTGTCCGTGCCGGCGACCGTACGGGCGATGGCCTTGCCGACCTCGGTGGAGCCGGTGAAGGCCACCTTGTTGATGTCGGGGTGCGCGACCAGCGCGGACCCCGGGGAGCCGTCGCCGGTGAGGATGTTGACGACGCCCTTCGGCAGCCCCGCCTGACGGCAGATGTCCGCGAAGAACAGGGCGGACAGCGGGGTCGTCTCGGCGGGCTTGAGGACCACCGTGTTGCCGGTCGCCAGCGCCGGGGCGATCTTCCACGCGAGCATCAGCAGCGGGAAGTTCCAGGGGATGATCTGGCCGGCGACGCCCAGCGGGCGGGGGTCGGCGCCGTACCCCGCGTGGTCGAGCTTGTCGGCCCAGCCCGCGTAGTAGAAGAAGTGCGCGGCGACCAGCGGCAGGTCGGCGTCCCGGGACTCACGGATCGGCTTGCCGTTGTCGAGCGACTCCAGCACGGCCAGTTCGCGCGAGCGCTCCTGGATGATCCGGGCGATCCGGAAGAGGTACTTGGCGCGCTCGGCGCCGGGCAGCGCGGACCACTTCTCGAAGGCCTTACGGGCGGCCTTCACGGCGCGGTCGACGTCCTCGGCGCTCGCCTGGGCGACCTCGGAGAGGACCTCCTCGGTCGACGGGGAGACGGTCTTGAAGACCTTGCCGTCGGAGGCCGGGGCGAACTCGCCGTCGATGAACAGGCCGTAGGACGGCGCGATGTCGACGACCGCGCGGGACTCGGGTGCGGGTGCGTAATCGAAGGTCATGGGAGCCTCAGTCCACCGTGACGTAGTCGGGGCCGGAGTAGCGGCCGGTGCTGAGCTTCTGGCGCTGCATCAGCAGGTCGTTCAGGAGGCTGGAGGCGCCGAAGCGGAACCAGTCGGCGGTCAGCCAGGGCTCGCCGAGCGTCTCGTTGACCATGACCAGGTACTTGACCGCGTCCTTGGTCGTACGGATCCCGCCGGCCGGCTTCACCCCGACCTGGACGCCGGTCGTGGCGTGGAAGTCACGGACCGCCTCCAGCATGAGGAGGGTGACCGGCGGGGTGGCGTTGACGGCGACCTTGCCGGTCGAGGTCTTGATGAAGTCGGCGCCCGCGAGCATCGCGAGCCAGGAGACCCGGCGGACGTTGTCGTACGTCTGGAGCTCACCGGTCTCGAAGATGACCTTGAGGTGGGCGGCCGTTCCGTCGGGGCGGGCGCACGCCTCCTTGACCGCCTTGATCTCCTCGAAGACGTCCAGGTAGCGGCCGGAGAGGAAGGCGCCCCGGTCGATCACCATGTCGATCTCGTCGGCACCGGCCGCGACCGCGTCACGGGTGTCGGCGAGCTTGACCGGCAGCGCGACCCGGCCCGCGGGGAACGCGGTGGCGACGGACGCGACATGAATACCGGAGTCGCCGAGCGCTGCCTTGGCCGTGGCGACCATGTCCGGGTAGACGCAGATCGCCGCGACCTTGGGCGCGGTGCGGTCCGTGGGATCCGGGTGGACGCCCTTGGCGCACAGCGCCCGGACCTTGCCCGGGGTGTCCGCGCCTTCGAGGGTCGTCAGGTCGATCATCGAGATGGCGAGATCGATGGCATAAGCCTTCGCCGTCGTCTTGATCGAGCGGGTGCCGAGGGTGGCGGCGCGGGCCTCGAGGCCGACCGCGTCGACGCCGGGGAGGCCGTGGAGGAAGCGGCGCAGCGCACCGTCGTCGGCGGTCACGTCCGCCATTGACGCCAGACGCCCCGCGGCTTCCTTGCCGTATGCGGGAACAGTGATGGGCATGGTCACGAGGGGAGCATATCTACGCGCGTAGCGCCATGTCATCCCCTCCGGCGGTCCGAATCCGGCCGGGCGGGGCCGGGTGAGAGGGGGCCGACGGGCCAACACGGCCAGTATCAGGCGCCGGACGCGACCGTACCCGGGTCCGGAGGCGCTCCGCTTCCCGCACCCGAATGATGCCGTAACGCAATGTCCGGCATCCGGACGGTCAGGCAGAATCGGCGGCATGACGAGCCAGGACCGGTCCACCCCGCCCCAGCAGCAGTACGCGGAGCGCAGCTACCGCTCGCCCGCGGCCCTCGCGGGCGGCGTACTCCTTCTCCTGCTCGGAGGCTGGCTCGGCGGCGACGCGCTGCTGCGGGGCACCTCGCACACCAAGCTCATGGCCGTCTTCGCGCTGCTCCTCGGTGTGCCGCTGGTGGTCGCCTACACCCTGCGGCCGCTGGTCAGCGCGGGCGAGGACCGGCTGACGGTGCGCAATCCGTTCCGTACGGTCACGCTGCCGTGGGGCGCGGTGGAGACGCTGCGGGCGGCGTTCTCCACCGAGGTGGTCACCAGCGCCGGCACGTACCAGCTGTGGGCCATCCCGGTCTCGCTGCGGCAGCGCAAGAAGGCCAGCAGGCAGGCGGGGCGCGGCGCCACGTCCGCGGCCCGTTTCGGACCGCACGCGGACGCCGGCCCGGTGCCGCGCGCCGTGGCCGACCAGACCCTCGAAGAACTCCGCGAGCTCAAGGAGCGCGCCGCGGGCCGCGAGAGCGCCCAGGGCGAGCCGGTGGTGCGCTGGGCGTACGCGATCATCGCGCCGGCCTTGGTGGGTGCGGTCGGGCTGGCCGTGACGGTGGCGCTCTAGGTGTGTTGTCCGGAGAGGTTGGTGACGCGGCTGGCTGGGGTGTGGCCGCTGATTCCGGTGTGGGGTCGGTGGTAGTTGTACCAGTCCAGCCAGTCGGTGAACGCTGCCTGGCGCTCGGCGTCTGAGGTGTA
>NZ_JBSHAW010000066.1:0-36275 GCF_053611685.1 Streptomyces sp. NPDC054786
GACGCTCCGCGTCGACTCCCTCCTCCGCCTTGCGATCGCACGAACCAGACCCCGCTCCCTGATCCGCCCTGATCCAAACGACACGCCCTAGGCGGAAGGCCCCTGTGTCAGATGCGTGAACGCGTCCAGGTTGCGGGTGGATTCGCCGCGGGAGACCCGCCAGGCGTACTCCTTGCGGATGGCGGTGGCGAAGCCCATTTCCAGCAGGGTGTTGAAGCTGCCGTCGGCGTTCTCCAGGACCGAGCCGAGGATGCGGTCGAGTTCGTCGGGGGTGACGGCGGCCAGCGGGAGCTTGCCCACGAGGTAGATGTCGCCGAGCTTGTCGATCGCGTAACTGACGCCGTAGAGGCGGGTGTTGCGTTCGAGGAGCCAGCGGTGCACGGCCTCGTGGTTCTCGTCGGGGTGGCGGACGACGAAGGCGTTGATGGACAGCGAGTGCTTGCCGACGATGAGCGAGCAGGTCGTGGAGAGCTTGCGGGTGCCGGGGAGCTTGATGACGTAGGTGCCGTCGGAGGGCGATTCCCATTCGAGCTCGGCGTCGGCCAGGGTTCGCTCGATCACGGCATGCGCCGTCGGGACCGCCTCGGCCGTGGTGTTGCCCACCGCGGCGCTCGTCTCTCGCTCGTCACCCATGGAGGGATCGTAGGTGACGGCGGTGTTCCTGCATGGCGGCGGTGTAGACGTCGCCCGTTGCCGCGGCGGCGGTGTCCCAGCCGAAGGACTGGGCGTGCCGGGCGGCGTCGGTGCCCATCCGGGCGGGCAGCGCCGGGTCCGCGACGAAGCGGCCGAGCGCGCGGGCGTAGTCGGCCGGGTCGTGGCCGCTGACGAGGAAGCCGCTGACGCCTTCGCGCACGGCCACCGGCAGACCGCCGACCGCGGCCGCGACGACCGGGGTGCCACAGGCCTGGGCCTCGATGGCGACCAGTCCGAAGGATTCGCTGTACGAGGGCATGACCAGCACGGATGCTGCGCGGTACCAGTCGGCGAGCTGTTCCTGGCCGACCGGTGGGCGGAACTGCACCAGGTCGGCGATGCCGAGCCGGGCGGCCAGCTTCTGCAGCCCCTCGGGCTTGGCGAGGCCGCTGCCGCTGGGCCCGCCGACCACGGGCACGACCATGCGGGCCCGCAGCGAGGGGTCCTCGGCCAGCAGGGCGGCGGCCGCCCGCAGCAGGATGTCGGGGGCCTTCAGCGGCTGTATACGGCCGGCGAAGAGCGGGATGACCGCGTCCTGCGGCAGGCCGAGGCGGGCGCGGGCCGCGGCCCGGCTCGCCGCGACATCGCCGCCGGTGGGGCGGAAACGGTCGAGGTTGACGCCCGGGTGCACCACCGCTACCTTGCCGGGCTCGGCCTCGTAATGCCGGGCGAGTTCGTCCGCCTCCTCGGCGGTGTTGGCTATCAGACGGTCCGCGGCGCGGACGATCTGCGTCTCGCCGATCACCCGGGCGGCCGGTTCGGGGGTGTCGCCGACGGCCAGCGCGGCGTTCTTGACCTTGGCCATGGTGTGCATGGCGTGCACCAGCGGGACGCCCCAGCGCTCGGCGGCCAGCCAGCCGACATGGCCGGAGAGCCAGTAGTGGGAGTGCACCAGGTCGTAGTAGCCGGGGCGGTGGCCGGCCCAGGCCTGCATCACGCCGTGGGTGAAGGCGCACAGCTGGGCGGGCAGCTCCTCCTTGGCCAGGCCCTCGTACGGGCCGGCGTCCACATGCCGGACGAGGACGCCCGGGGCGAGCTCGACGGCGGGCGGGAGGGTCCCGGTGGTGGCGCGGGTGAAGATCTCCACCTCGATGTTGATCGAGGCGAGCTTCCTGGCCAGCTCGACGATGTAGACGTTCATGCCGCCGGCGTCGCCCGTACCGGGCTGGTGCAGCGGGGAGGTGTGGACGCTGAGCATCGCCACCCGGCGCGGACGGCGCGAGCCGCCGGGCAGGCGCAGCCGGGCCTGGCCCGGGAACTGGCCATGGGGCCGACTGCGGAGCCGGGACACATATGGGCTCACGTCGAGCTACCTCCTAGGCAGGGCGGGCGGCACGCCTCCGACCCCCTCCAACAACGAACCCGGGTCATCCATTTCCGTCCGGCACGCTCTGGCCGTACTTTGCCAAAGCGTGACCAAGAGCGGGGCCCTGGACACCTCGGCGGGCGGGCTTTCCGCGGCCACCCCATACCCTCGATGACATGGTCCGCCGCCCCGCCGTCTCCGCCGCCGCCCTGATACCCGCGCAGTCCCGGCCTGTCGGAAACGCCACCCGCGGCACCACCAACCCGAACCGGCTGCGCCGCATGGACCGCTGGATAGCGGCCGAACACGGCGCCGAGCTGCGCCGTGCCGCCGACCCGGTGGCGGTCGACCTCGGCTACGGCGCCGCGCCCTGGACCGCGGTGGAGCTGCTGGGCCGGCTGCGTACGGTGCGTCCGGATGCCCGGGTCGTCGGCATAGAGATAGATCCGGTGCGGGTCGAGGCCGCCCGGCCGTACGAGCGGCCGGGGCTGGACTTCCTCCACGGCGGGTTCGAGGTGCCGCTGCCGGGTCAGCGCAGGCGCGCACCGGTCCTCATCCGGGCCGCGAACGTGCTGCGGCAGTACGACGAGGACGAGGTGGCCGCCGTGTGGCGGCGGCTGTGCGCCCGGCTGGCGCCCGGCGGGCTGCTGGTCGAGGGCACCTGCGACGAGATAGGGCGGCGGCACGTCTGGGTGGCGCTGGGCCCCGAGGGCCCGCGCACGGTCACCTTCGCCACCCGCCTCAGCTCCCTCCAGACACCCTCCGACCTGGCAGAACGCCTTCCCAAGGCGCTGATCCACCGCAATGTGCCGGGCGAACCGGTCCATGCCTTCCTCCGGGACTTCGACCGGGCCTGGGCCAGCGCGGCCCCGCTCGGCGCGCTCGGCGCCCGCCAGCGGTGGCGCGCCGCCGTACAGGCCCTGGCCACGGACTGGCCGCTGGTCGGCGACCCGCGGCGCCGGCGGCAGGGGGAGGTCACGGTGCGGTGGGAGGCGCTCGCCCCCCGGCCATGAACCATCGGGGCCGGGGGGCGAGCGCCTCCCGGCCCAGGGGCAGCACGGTGGGAGCGCCGCCTCCTGGGACGCGGCGTCGGATCACCCCGGGGCCGCACCGTCCCGCCCGGCCCGCGGCACACCCCGGGAAGGAGCCTCCCGGCACGCCCCCGAAGTGGCTCGCGCGGCCGTCGCTACGCGGTCAGTACCGGGTGCCCGAGTGCCGCCAGATCGCGCAGCCGCCGCTCCGTCCGTGACCCCCGCTCGGCCGTGTACGTCACGAGCGCCTGGTCCGGGTCGGTACTCAGCCGGAAGCTCTCGAAGGTGAGCACCAGCTCGCCGACGTGCGGATGCGCGAGGGACTTGGTCCCGCGCAGGCACTCGTACACCGACTGCGTCTCCCAGATCCGCCGGAAGTCCCGGCTGTGCGCGAGGAGTTCATTGACCACCTCGCAGATCCGCGGGTCCTCGGGGTGCCGCCCGCTCTCGGCGCGCAGATTGCCGACCACCTCCACGGCCTTCGCCTCCCAGTCCGGGTGCAGGGCGCGCGCCACCGGGTCGAGGAAGACCAGCAGCGCGGTGTTCCGCCGGTCCGGGGCGAGCGCCGGGAGGTCGAAGGCGACCCGGCCGCCGAGCGCGTTCCAGGCCAGGATGTCCAGGCCGCGGCCGAGGACCATGGCCGGAACGGTGGTCTCCATCGCGTCCAGGAGCTGCTGGATCTCGGGGCGTACGGTCTGCCGGGGGCCGGGGCACGGGCCGCCGTCCGGGGCGGCGACGCCGTCCGCCGTGCGGCGCCGGGGCACGGCGATATTGCGCAGATACGTCACTTCGCCGTCGGACAGCCGCAGCGCCCGCGCGATCGCGTCCAGGACGGAGTCGGAGATCGCGGGCGCACGGCCCTGTTCGATCCGGGTGTAGTAGTCGACGCTGATGCCGGCGAGCTGGGCGACCTCCTCGCGCCGCAGCCCCCGCACCCGGCGGCGGCTGATCCCGCCGGGCAGGCCGAGGTCCGCCGGGTCGAGCGCCGCGCGGCGCGCCTTGAGGAACGAGCTGATCTCGATTTCCGCGTGCAGCATCGGTCCAGTATGCGATGCACGGCCGGTTGGGTGGTTCCGCCGGACCCAGGCTGCGACGGGCCTGGCCCGCTCCTCGTACGGGCAGCAAGGTGGTGCACATACGCCTCAGGGGCGCCCCCGGAGGCCGCTCCGGCACGCCCCGGGGGCGGCCCCTGAGAACTCGCAGAAGGAGCAGCTCATGCAGCGCAGGATCCTCGGCGGTACCGGCATCTCGGTGAGCGAGTACGCGCTCGGCGCGATGATGCTCGGGGCCTGGGGCAACACCGATCACGACGACTGCGTACGGATCGTGCACCGTGCGCTGGACGCCGGTATCAACTTCGTGGACACCGCGGATGTGTACGCCGCGGGCGAGTCCGAGGAGATCGTCGGCAAGGCGCTCAAGGGGCGCCGCGAGGACGTCGTCCTGGCCTCGAAGTTCTTCAACTCGATGGGGCCGGACGCCAACCAGGGCGGCAACTCCCGGCGCTGGATCATGCGCGCCGTGGAGGACAGCCTGCGCCGGCTGGACACCGACCACCTCGACCTCTACCAGGTGCACCGCCCCGACCCGGCCACCGACATCGACGAGACGCTCTCCGCGCTCTCCGACCTCGTACGGTCCGGCAAGGTGCGGGCGATCGGCACCTCGACCTTCCCCGCCGAGCACCTCGTCGAGGCGCAGTGGACCGCCGAGCGCCGCGGCCATCTCCGCTTCCGCACCGAGCAGCCGCCGTACTCGATGCTGGCGCGCGGTGTGGAGAGCGCGGTGCTGCCGACCGCGCAGCGCTACGGCATGGGCGTGCTGACGTGGGGCCCGCTCAGCGCCGGCTGGCTCTCCGGCCGTGACCTCTCGGCCAGTTCGCGGGCCGGTCTGGAGAGCCAGAAGTTCGATCTGTCGGTCCCGGAGAACGCCCGCAAGGCGGAGGCGGTCGCCGCGCTGTCGAAGGTCGCGGCGGAGGCCGGCCTGTCGCTGCCGCATCTGGCGACCGCCTTCGTACGGTCCCACCCGGCGGTGACCTCCGTGATCATCGGCCCGCGCACCCTCGACCAGCTCGACAGCATGCTGGAGGGCTCCGAGGTGACGCTCGGCGCGGACGTCCTGGACCGGATCGACGCGATCGTGCCGCCGGGCACCGACATCAACCCGGCCGACGCCTACTACCAGCCGCCGGCCCTCGCGGACGCCTCCCTGCGACGCCGCTGACCACGGGCGGGGGCCGCCCGGCGACGCGGCGGCCCCCGCCATATCTCGCACTTCCCGGCAATGCACCGCAGCGGCGGCGTTCGGATTGTCCAGGGAAAGGAATGGCTTCGCGATTGTTCCTTTCCATTCCCGGAACGCCGGGCGGCCACTGCCCCGCGGACAACGCCGCCGGAACCGGACACAAAGAAGCCCCTCACACGCGGTGAGGGGCTTCCGGTTTATCCAAAAAATTCACTTGGCCTTTTGGTACGCCTCACGAATCTCGGCGGGCACGCGCCCGCGGTCGCTGACGTTGTAGCCGCTCGACTTGGCCCAGGCCCGGATCGCGGCGGTGTCCTCATTGCCGGCCGCGGCCTTACGCTGCTTACGGCCCTTCCCGGTCTTGCGGCCGGCCTTCAAGAACGGCCCAACAGCTTCCAGCAGCTGGTCGTAGCTGTCCGGACTCAAATCGATCTCGTAAGTCACGCCGTCAAGAGAAAGAGTGTGCGTTGCGGCCTCTGTGGACTCTTCGCCCGTGAGGTCGTCTGTGAAGATGGTGATTACCTTCTGTGCCATGCAGGCAGTGTAAACCCCTGAAATTGGGGTGCCGGCCCTTTCCCCCGTCCGCAGGTGCGACGAACTGGTTGACGGGAAAAATCCTCCGGGCCGGTGTCCCGGTTCATCGGTGCGGCGGCCGGCGCTTCACGAGAGGTGCGCCGGAACACCGCGGATTTTTGTGCCCGGACCCGCGTGCGGGGGGCGTCCGCGACCGGGGCCCTGGGCCGTGTCTTCCGGATCAGCGCGGACCGCCGACGCCTGGCCCGCCCCCGCGCCCTCAGGCCAGGTGCAGGGCGGCGAGCAGGGCGTCCACAAGGGGGCGGTCGCGTTCCTGGGTGAGGCGGCAGCGGGCGTCGGCGGGCGTCAGCCACACCATGCGGTCGACCTCGCTGTTCGGGGTGAACGCGCCGGCGACCGCCTCGGCCGCCCAGTAACGGACCTGCTTGGGGCGGCCGTTGGCCAGGTAGCAGGAGGTGGGCAGCGGGGCTCCCGGCCGGCACTCCATACCGGTCTCCTCCGCCACCTCGCGCACCGCGCCGGCCAGCGCGTCCTCGCCGCGCTTGAGCTTGCCCTTGGGGTGGGACCAGTCGTCGTACTTGGGACGGTGGACGAGCGCGATCTCCAGCCCGTCCTCGGACGCCGCGCGGCGCCACAGGACACATCCCGCTGCGCGAATCGTCTTCTGAGGCACCGTCACATCATCACCGCTCTCCGTCCCTCGTGCCGTAGGCCCGCACCGTTTCCTCAGCTCTTTCCTCTTTCCTCAGGTCTTTGCTCTCGCCTCAGCTCTTGCGCTCCGGGGTCCGCGGCAGCCACACCCGGCCGAAGGCGAAGCGGGCCGCCTCCACCTCGTGCCGCTGGTCGGCGTGCAGCACCCCGAGGGCGTACGCCGTGGCCGGGGCGATCCGGGGGGTGCGGGCCGCGCCGGCGGCCGCGGCGGCGGCCTCCGCGGCGTCCCGGTGCCACTCCAGGGCACGGCCGGCCTCCGCCAGCCGGAAGTCGGCGTACTCCGGCGCGATCACCTCCCGGGCATAGCGGCTCAGCCGCACCAGCAGCCGGACCTGGTGCCAGGGAGTGTCCTGGCGCCGGTCGGCGGCGAGCGCCGCGGCGTTGTACGGGTAGCCGGCGCGGGACAGCGGCAGTGCGGCCACCGCCTCCGCGAGCCGTCGGTGCGCCTGTTCGGCGAGCGGCGGCAGCGCCTCGGCGGCCGGCAGCTCGGTGGCCGCAGGGGCCGGCGGCACCTCGGAGGCGAGCACCGCCACCGAGTCGGCGACGGCATGGAACCGCGAGGAGCCGAGGGCCTGCAACGCGGCGGAGTGGGCGCGGGTGCGGGCGAGGGTGAGCTGGCGGTCCAGCAGCGCTCCGGCGCGCGCCGCACCCGCCGACAGGGCGCCGTCGGGATCCGGATCGCCGGAGGGAGTTGCGGACGACGCGGGGGACGGGCCGTCGGTCGAGGCGGCGGGCCCGGTGGCGGAGCCCGTGGTCGTACGGTCTCCCCGTTTTCCCCGCTCCGCTCGGGCCGGGCGGTCACCGCGGTCGCTCCGGTCGGCGCGCTCGGGCCGCTCCCCCCGGCCCGTCAGCCGCTGCAGCGCCGTCATCAGCCGCTCGCGGCGGGCCGCGCACGCCTGTTCGCGGGCCAGTGTGCCGGACAGCCAGCCGAGTTCGGACCGGAGCTGGTCGGCCCAGGTCTCCTCCGTCAGCGGGCGGAAGGTGTGCAGGGTGGCGCTGATCCGGCGGGCGGCGCGGCGCAGCTGCCGGGCGGCCTCGCCGGCGCCCTCCGCGTCCGAGCCGCTCTCCCGGTGCAGCCGCAGGCTGCGCAGAAAGTCCGCGGACTGCTGGTGCAGATAGCCGGCGAGCACCTCCTCGGCGGTGCGGCCGGCGAGAACGGCGCTGATGTCGCTGCCGTCGTCGCAGCCGTGGGTCATGAGCGGCCGGTACGAAGCGCCGTCCCGTCCGTACGCGGCGTCGCCCGGCCCCGGTGTGCCGTCGCCGCCTCCGTACGGGCCGTCCACCACCGCGGAACGGGCTCCGGGCGCCCCGCCGGGCTCGTATCCGTTTCCGATGAGACCTGTCGGCCCTCCGGTCGGCTGGTCATGTCGCTGGGCCACGCCGGCGCCTCCGGGCGTCAATGAGCATTTCCTGAATGTTGCGCAGCGGCGCGCCGTCCGCGTCCACCGCGTGCCGGGTCCAGTCGCCGTCCGGGCCCAGGTGCCAGGAGGACGTGGCGTCCGACATCCCCGTCTCCAGCATCCGGTTGAGGGTGGCACGGTGCGCCGGGTCGGTGACCCGCACCAGCGCCTCGATCCGGCGGTCCAGGTTCCGGTGCATCATGTCGGCGCTGCCCAGCCACACTTCGGGCTCGCCGCCGTTGCCGAAGATGAAGACCCGGGAGTGCTCCAGGAAGCGGCCGAGGATGCTGCGGACGCGGATGTTCTCGCTCAGGCCGGTGACTCCCGGGCGCAGTGCGCATATTCCGCGCACCCAGATGTCGACCGGGACGCCGGCCTGGGAGGCGCGGTAGAGCGCGTCGATGACGGCCTCGTCCACCATCGAGTTGACCTTGATGCGGACGGAGACCGGCCGGCCCGCCCGCTGGTTGGCGATCTCCTTGTTGATGCGCTGTATCAGGCCGTCCCGCAGGGACTTGGGGGCGACCAGGAGACGGCGGTAGGTCTCGCGGCGGGAGTAGCCGGAGAGCCGGTTGAAGAGGTCGGAGAGGTCGGCGCCGACCTGCGGGTCGGCGGTCAGCAGGCCGAGGTCCTCGTAGAGCCGGGCCGTCTTGGGGTGGTAATTGCCGGTCCCCACATGGGAGTAGCGGCGCAGCATCTCGCCTTCCTGGCGGACGACGAGCGAGAGCTTGCAGTGCGTCTTGAGGCCGACCAGGCCGTAGACGACGTGGCAGCCGGACTCCTCCAGCTTGCGCGCCCACTTGATGTTGGCCTGCTCGTCGAAGCGGGCCTTGATCTCGACGAGGACGAGCACCTGCTTGCCGGATTCCGCGGCGTCTATCAGGGCATCCACGATCGGCGAGTCGCCGGAGGTGCGGTAGAGCGTCTGCTTGATGGCGAGCACGTCCGGGTCGGCGGCGGCCTGCTCCAGGAACGCCTGCACGGAGGTGGAGAAGGAGTCGTAGGGGTGGTGGAGGAGGACGTCGCGGGCGCGCAGGGCGGCGAAGATGTCCGGCGCGGACGCCGACTCCACCTCGGCGAGGTCACGGTGGGTGCCGGCGACGAACTTGGGGTACTTGAGCTCGGGCCGGTCCAGCGCTCCGATCCCGAAGAGGCCGGTCAGGTCCAGCGGGCCGGGCAGCGGATAGACCTCGGCGTCGGAGATCTTCAGCTCCTGGACGAGCAGATCGAGCACGGCGGGGTCGATGGACTCCTCGACCTCCAGGCGGACCGGCGGCCCGAAGCGCCGCCGCATCAGCTCCTTCTCCAGGGCCTGGAGGAGGTTCTCCGCGTCGTCCTCCTCGACCTCCAGGTCTTCGTTGCGGGTGACCCGGAACATGTGGTGCGCGCGCACCTCCATGCCCGGGAACAGCTCCTCCAGGTGGGCGGCGATGACGTCCTCGATGGGGACGTAGCGCTGCGGGGAGGCCTCCAGGAAGCGGGAGAGCAGCGGCGGCACCTTGACCCGCGCGAAGTGGTCGTGGCCGCTGACCGGGTTGCGTACGACGACGGCCAGGTTCAGCGAGAGGCCGGAGATGTACGGGAAGGGGTGCGCGGGGTCCACGGCCAGGGGCGTGAGCACCGGGAAGATCTGCTGGCGGAAGAGGGTGAACAGGCGGGCCTGCTCCTTCTCGGTCAGCTCGGGCCAGCGGATCAGATGAATGCCCTGGTCAGCGAGCTCGGGGGCGATGTCCTGCTGGAAGCAGGCGGCGTGCCGGGCCATGAGTTCGCGCGAGCGGGTCCAGATCAGGTCCAGGACTTCGCGGGGCTGGAGTCCGGACGCGGAGCGGGTGGCGACGCCCGTGGCTATCCGTCGCTTGAGTCCGGCCACCCGGACCATGAAGAACTCGTCCAGGTTGCTGGCAAAAATCGCAAGGAAGTTCGCCCGTTCGAGGAGGGGGGTGGCCGGATCCTCGGCCAGTTCGAGCACCCGCTCGTTGAAGCCCAGCCAGCTGCGCTCGCGGTCCAGGAACCGGTCGCCGGGCAGCTCCTCGCCGTCGGCGCCGATCACGCCCTCGTCCTCGTACGCGTCCGGATCGGCGTCCAGGTCGGGCTCCAGGCCGGGCACCGTGCCCCGGACCGCCTGGGGGCGGTGCGCGGCGATGGATCCCACGGAAGGCTGAGCCGAGGGGCCCGCGGCCCGGGAGGGCTTCGGGGTCGGCGTCTCGGGCGGGACCTGTGCCTGGGCGCTGGGCTGCTGGTTCATGTCCTTATTCTTCCGCGTCCGGGGTGTTCCAGGCGCGTCAGGAGAAGGCGGGGGCGCGAGATGGAGCCTCGGGTGGGGGACGTTCGGCACAGCGGGCTGCATTCACCGATGCTCGCAAGCGACATTGAATCGCCGGTAACGCGGATATGGCGGACAGGCAAGCGGGGCGCTACTCCCAGGCGTTTTCCGGGCCGGCCGGCGGCCGTTGCCGGGGCCGGTGTCCGGGTCCGCGGCCGGGGCGGCTCCTGGGGCGAAGCGGCCCGGGGCCCGGTGCCGGGGGCCGCCGCCGGGGCACGTCCCCCTGTGCCTCCCCCGGGACAGCCTTTGTCACACGCATGGTGCCCCCGGGATGCGGGGCCGCCGCGGGCCGGGGCCCGCCTTTCGGCCTTCCGCCTCCCCCGGCCCCGGGCCGGCCCCCGGGGCCGGCCGTTTCAGCCGTGCCGGCGCCGCATCACCCGGAAGGCGAGCACGGTCAGCACCGCCGTCACGGCCAGCACGATCCCGGCCTCGATCCACGCCAGCGGCCAGTGGTGCGACACCGGGTGGTGCTCCATGTACTGGCCAGCCACATCGTGCTTGCGCAGACAGGCCTTGTAGCTGGGGGCGGGGTCACACGGCGAATCGGGCAGACGGGCACCGGAGCCGGTGTAGTCCCCCTGTCCCACGAGCCAGTCGTCGTCCGGCAGCTGGGCCGGCCGGCCGTTCCGGAACTCCGTCGTCACGGCCGGCAGCAGATACGGCCTGAGCTGTACGAACGCAGTCTGCACCACCACCATGGCGACGAGCGTGACGCCCATCGACAGCACCGTACGGCGCAGCAGCAGACCGGCCAGTACACCGACCGCCAGGGCCAGCAGGGAGTAGGCGACCGGTACCGGGCCGAGCGAGTGGAAGCCGAGGGTGGAGTACCAGTAGGAGCCGGAGACCTCGTCGCCGGCGACCTGCCAGAGCCGGCCGAAGGCCAACGAGAGCGCCGTGGCGGCGGTGCCCACGACCAGGGCGGGCAGGACGGTCTTCGCCGCCAGCCAGCGCAGCGGGCCGACCGACTGGGTCAGTACGAGCTTGTCGGTGCCGGCCTCCAGCTCGCGCGCGATCAGCGGGGCGCCGAGGAACAGCCCGGTCAGCGCGGGCAGCAGCACCAGGCCCGATTCGATGAGGCGCAGGGCCGGGCCGTAGGTGCTGCGGAACTCGGTGACCGCGTCCTGGGTGTGGGCGCAGCGCGGGTCGAGGGAGATCTGCGAACAGCCGGCGATGTGGTGGGCGTCGATGAACCCGGCCATCTGGCCGCGCAGCACCGCGCACCAGACCACGCCGCCGGCCGCCGCGGCCAGCAGCACGCCGAAGACCAGCCGGTGCTGACGCCACACCAGCCAGACGAGACCGCGCAGCGGCGCCCGGCCGCCCGCCTCCCCGGGGCCGTCCGGATCGTCCGCTGTGCCGCGCCCGTTCGTGCCGGGGTGTGCCGTGGTGGTCATGCCGCCGCTCCCTTGCCGCTGTAGTGGTCGTACCGTGTGCCCGCCGCGCCGGCCGGCGGGCCTTCCCAGCCGCCCGTACGGCCTGTCGGGCCGGGCGGTCCGTTGCGTGGCATACCGGGGATTCCCGGCTTGTTGCCGGGCCGGCGGCGCCACCGTGCCAGGGCCGGCTCCGCGCTCGGCGCGATCAGTGCGGGCGCGTCGGGCGCGCGCAGATAGGCGAGCAGAAGTTCCTCCAGCGACGGTTCCGCGGTCTCCCAGGGCCCGGCGGCGACCGTGCCCTTGCGCCGTACGACGGCAGCGAAGCGACGCCCCGACGTCTGGGTGTCGATGACCGTGTGGGCCGCGATCGCGGGCGGCAGCGCGCCGTCCCGGAGCGCCCCCATCACCAGGGCGTGCGCCCCGATGACGTCGTCGGCCTCGCCCGCGAGCCGCACCCGGCCGCCGCCCAGCACCAGCAGGTAGTCACAGACCATGTCCAGCTCGGCGAGCAGGTCCGACGAGAGCACGACGGTGGTGCCGTGCTCGGCGGCCTGGGCCAGCAGCAGCGCGGTGATCCGGTGCCGGGCGAGCGGGTCGAGACCGGCCAACGGCTCGTCGAGCAGCAGGAGTTCGGGGCTCTTGGCGAAGGCGAGGGCGAGCCCGAGGCAGGTGCGCTGCCCGCCGGAGAGGACGCCGGCCCGGGCATCGAGGGGCAGCCCGCCCTCCCGGACGATCCGCTCGGCGCACCGCCCGTTCCAGCGGCCGGGGTTGAGCTCGCGGCCCAGCCGCAGCGTCTCGGCGACTGTCAGCCGGGGATAGAGGGGCTTGCCCTGGATGAGATGGGCGATCCGGGCGCGGCCCGCGAGGGCGGACGGGGCCACGCCGCCGACCCGTACGGTCCCCTCGCCGGGGCGGGTCAGGCCGGAGGCGAGCGAGAGCAGGGTGCTCTTTCCGGAACCGCTGGGCCCGACCAGTGCACAGATACGGCCGGCCGGCAGCCGGAAGGTGCAGTCGCGCAGCGCCCAGCGGCGGCGGTAGCGCCTGCCGAGGCCGATCGCCTCGATGGCGGTGCGCCCCGAGGCCCGGCCGGTCACCTCTTGCGTGGCCATCGGCCGCATCACCCGTCCCCCTTGAGCCATTCCACTAATTAAGTAGTGAAAGGGTGGGGGAAATGGGCTGCACCTGTCAACCTCCGCTGCCTACGCTGCCGGCGTGCCCACACCTTCCGCGCCCGTCGTGCCGCCGCTGCCGTACACCCCCGACTACCCGATACGCACCGAGCGACTGGATCTGCGACCGGTCGTCCACGACGACTTCGCCGCGATCCACGCCTACCAGCGCCGCCCCGAGGTCTGCCGCTATCTCTACTGGGGCCCCCTCGACGAGGCCGGGTCCCGGGACTCCGTCGCCGCCAAAACCACCCGCACCACGCTGCGCGAGTCCGGCGACTACCTCCAGCTCGCCGTCGTCGTCCGGGAGACCGCGACCCTGGTCGGCGATCTCACCTTCGTCTGGAACAGCCGCGAACACCGCCAGGGCGGCATCGGCTATGTCTTCCACCCGGACCACGCCGGGCACGGCTACGCCACCGAGGCGAGCCGGGCGCTGCTGGCGCTGGGCTTCGAGGAGCTGCACCTCCACCGCATCCAGGCCGAGTTGGACGGGCGCAACACCGCCTCGGCCCGGCTGCTCGAACGGCTGGGAATGCGCCGCGAGGGCCATCTGCGGGAGAACGAGTTCCTCGACGGGGAGTGGTCCGACGAGGTCATCTACGCGATGCTGGCGCGCGAGTGGCGGGCGCAGCGGGAAGAGCGCGCGCGACAGCAGTGACAAGCGGGGCGGACCCTCCTGGGCCCGCCCCGCAGCACGATCGTGGTCCGCCCGGTCTCACGTCTCCGAGCGGTACATCAGATCCGTCTCGTGCGTGGCGAACCCCATCCGCTCGTACACACTCACCGCCGCCGTGTTGTCCGCGTCCACGTACAGCATCGCCGTGGGCAGCCCCTGACCGGCCAGATGCCGCAGCCCGACCGAGGTCAGCGCCTTGCCCAGGCCACCGCCCTGGGCGCCCGGCCGCACCCCGAGCACATAGACCTCACCGAGGCCGTCGTCGGCGTGCACCTTGGTCCAGTGGAAGCCGACCAGCCGGCCGTCCTTCTCCGCCAGGAAGAAGCCCTTCGGGTCGAACCACGCCTCGGCCTTGCGGTCGTCCAGATCGCGCTGGATCAGCGCACCCTGCTCCGGGTGGTGCGCAAAGGCCTCCGCGTTCACCTCCAGCCAGGCCGCGTCATCGGTGCCCGGCTGGAAGGTCCGTACGGACACCCCCTCGGGGAACACCGGCTCCGGCAGCTCCAGATCCGTCAGCGAACGCCGCATCTGCCGCAGCTCCCGGAACATCGTCAGCCCCAGGGTCTGGGCGAGGTGCCGGGCGGCCGGATGCCCGCCGTGGGCCCAGACCCGCAGCCGGCGCCCGGACTGCTCCAGCAGCTCACTGCCCAGCGCCCGGCCGTGCCCGCGGCCGCGGTGCCCCGGCTGCACCACCAGCTCGGCGGCCGGTGCCTCCACCGGGTCGGTGTCCTCCAGCTGCCCGTACGCGACCAGCTCCTCGGCCTCGTCGCCGCGCGAATACAGCAGCACATGGCGCACGCCTGGGCGCGCGCCCCCGCGCAGCTGCAACCGCCCCTGCTCGGACACGGCGGGCTGTCCGTCCGTACGGGCGGCCCGCTCGATCAGCTCGACGACGGCCGCGGCCTCTTGCGGCGCGAGCTCGTCGACCACCTGGATCCTGCGGCCGGCCCGGCCCATCTCCTGTGCAGCGTCAGTCATGTGTGAAGCGTACGACCCTGCCGGGTTCCCGGAGGGGCACCACCCGCGGCTCTCCGCCCCTCGTCGGCAACCAGCTCGTCACCCGGCGACCCCTGTTGCGCTACGCGCGTCGACAATAAGCTGCCCTCCGCTCAGACCATCCAGGAGGGGAACACATGCCAGCGACACCGCAACGGGGCGGCACCGTACGAAGATTGACGATCGGCGCCGCCGTACTGGCCGCCGCCGGGCTCACCGCCGCCGCCCTGCCGGCCGGCGCCGACACCGGCCACGCCGCCCGCGCCGGCCGCACCGTCGATGTGCAGCTGCTCTCCTTCAACGACTTCCACGGCAACCTCGAACCGCCGCAGGGCTCCTCCGGCACGGTCGAGCAGGTCCAGCCGGACGGCAGCAAGAAGAACATCCCGGCGGGCGGCGTCGAGTACCTCGCGCAGTCCCTGCGGACCGCCCGTAAGGGCCACCCCTACTCGGTCACCGCCGCGGCCGGCGACCTGGTCGGGGCCAGCCCGCTGCTGTCCGGGCTGTTCCACGACGAGCCGACCGTCGAGGCGATGAACAAGCTGGGCCTCGACGTCACCTCGGTGGGCAACCACGAATTCGACGAGGGCCGGGCCGAGTTGACCCGCCTCCAGAAGGGCGGCTGCCACCCGAAGGACGGCTGCTACGAGCACGGCAAGAAGTTCCGGGGCGCCGGCTTCCCGTACCTGACCGCCAATGTCACGGACGACAAGACCGGCAAGCCGCTGCTCAAGCCGTACTCCGTCTGGCGGCACAAGGGCGTCAAGATCGGCTTCATCGGCGTGACGCTGGAGGGCACCCCCGACATCGTCAACGCCGACGGGGTCAAGGGCCTGAAGTTCCACGACGAGGTCGAGACGATCAACAAGTACGCCAAGGTGCTGAACAAGCAGGGCGTGAAGTCGATCGTCGCCCTCATCCACGAAGGCGGTCTGCCCGCCTCCACCTCGTACAACTACAACTGCGACAGCCCCGGCCCCGGCGACGGCATCTCCGGACCGATCACCGACATCGCCAAGCACGTCACCTCGAAGGTCGACGCACTGGTCACCGGCCACACCCACCAGGCCTACAGCTGCACCATCCCGGACCCGTCCGGCAGACCGCGCACCGTCACCTCCGCCGCGTCCTACGGCAAGCTCTACACCGACACCACGCTGACCTACGACCGCCGCACCCATGACATCGTGCGGACCAGCGTCAAGGCGCCCGGCGCGGTCAACCACGTCGTCGACCGCACCCAGCCCAAGGCCGCGGACATGACGTCGCTGATCGCCCGCTGGAACAAGCTGGCCGCGCCGGTCGCGGGCCGCCCCGTCGGCCACATCTCCGCCGATATCGCGGGCCGCGGCGCGGAGACGCCCGAGTCACCGCTCGGCGATGTCATCTCCGACGCCCAGCTGGAGGCGACCAAGGCGGCCGACAAGGGCGGCGCCCAGCTCGCCCTGATGAACCCCGGCGGGGTGCGCTCCGACCTCGCCTTCAAGGCGTCCGGCTCGGAGGGCGACGGGGTGGTCACCTATGGCGAGGCCTTCACCGTCCAGCCCTTCACCAACATGATGAACGTCATCGACCTCACCGGCGCCCAGCTCCTGACCGCGCTCCAGCAGCAGGTCAGCGGCCCCAACGAGGCCTCCCCGAAGATCCTCCAGGTCTCCAAGGGCCTCACCTACACCCTCGACATGACCAAGAAGGGCGCCGACCGCGTCGTCAAGGACTCGGTGAAGCTGGACGGGGCCGCCCTCGACCCGGCCAAGACCTACCGCGTCGCGATGAACGAGTTCCTGGCCGGCGGCGGTGACGGCTTCGCCGCGTTCAAGGACGGCAAGAACAAGCACGTCGGAGCCTCCGACCTGGACGCCTTCACCGCCTACCTGACCGCGCACTCCTCGGCCACCGGCCCCCTCACCCCGCCGAAGGCGGACCGGATCACGGTCGTGAAGTAAGCCGCGCCGACTCCGCTCCCTCGCACACCGCGTCCCCGCTCCGGCCATCTGCCGGGGCGGGGACGTTGCGTCGGGGCGAGGGCCCTGCCGGTAGTCCAGCGAGGGCAGGACGACGACCAGACTGCCGCCGGCCTCGACGACCGCCTCGGCAAACAGGGTGTCGGAGCCCCGTGCCAGGCAGGTGACCCCGGTCAGCTCGCCCGCCCTGTGTTCGCGCAGCAGGTTCCGCAGTGCCTCCCCCACCAGGGGCACGGTGCTCTCCGTGAGGTCCATGTGCCCGGTAACGGCGATGGCGGTCATTCTCTCCGTGTCTCCCTACGTTGCCAGCAGCTCGCGGATGCAGTCCCGGGCTTCGCGGAGTGGGCCGGGGCGCGGGAACCTACCGCGGGCCGGGGCAGGCGACGGCTGGTTGCTGCTGGATGGCGTCATCCCATGTGCGTATCAGCTCGATGGCCTCGGCGATGTCGTCGGGGACGCAGGGGGTGGCCATCCGGCACCGTACGGTCGGCCGCAGACAAGCGCACGCAGAGCGCGCCGTAAGCTGCTTGCATGATCCGTGCAGTCGCCTTCGACGTTGGCGAAACGCTGACCAGCGATGACCGCGGGTGGGGCGCGTGGGCGGACTGGCTCGGCGTGCACAGGCACACGCTGTCAGCTCTGGTCGGTGCGGTCGTGGCGCAAGGCCGGGACAACGCTGATGCGCTCCGGCTTGTACGGCCGGGGATCGATGTGGAGGCTGAGCGGGCGGCGATGGAGCGGGCGGGCCGTGGCGAGCGCCTCGAAGAGTCGGACCTGTACCCCGACGTCCGGCCTGCGCTGGCGGCACTCCGGGCGGGCGGGATGCGCGTCGTCGTCGCCGGCAACCAGACCGCCCGGGCTGGTGAGTTGCTGCGGGCGCTCGAACTGCCGGTGGATGCTCTGGCCACGTCCGGGGAGTGGGGTGTGGCCAAACCGGCGGAGGCCTTCTTCGCGCGCACCGTCGAGTTGGCCGGGGTCCCGGCGGGCGAGGTGCTGTACGTCGGCGACCACCCACAGAATGACGTGCTGCCGGCGCGCGCTGCCGGGCTCCGCACGGCGCACCTGCGGCGTGGCCCGCTAGGGCATCTGTGGGCGGACGGCGAGGACGCGCGGGCCGCTGACGTCCGCGTCGCGAGTCTGACGGAGTTGGTGGACGTGGTACGAGCCCTGTGAATGTCAACTGAGCGGCCCCGACTGCATGATGCGGCGGGGCCGTTGGCGTTCCCGGACCGTGACGGCATGGGTACTGTTCGGAGTGGCTGCACCGAACGGAGACCAGTGTGCCCAGCACCGTGTATCGCGGGGCAGGCCCCCGCATCGCCTACGAACGTCGCATCGCATGCCTCACGCAGGCCGGCCTGGCCCGTGCTGCCGGCATCGCCCTGGGCACGCTGCGCAAAATCGAGCGGGGCGAGCGGGGTATCTCGGACACTGTCCTGGACGCCCTTGCCGACAGCCTCGAAGTTGACCCGGCCCGCCTGCTGCCGGAGCCGGAACGGCCGGACGACCGGGTGCACCAGTCGATGCCACGCCTGTCGGCTGTCCTCGCCGAGTACGAGGAGCCGGAGGACGGGCCCTGCCGAGACCTGCCGGCGCTCCGCAAGGCGGTTTCGACCGTGGCGGGGCACCGGCTGAGCGCACAGTACGCGCGCATTTCACGAACTGCGCCGGAGCTGCTCGGCGAGCTGTGCCGCGCCCTTCATACTGCGGCGTTCGGCGATAGGCCCACGGTGGCCCGACTGTTGGTAGACGCATGCCGAGCCGCGGACGCGGTGGCTTTCAAGCGCGGGGCCAAGGATCTCTCCGCGCGTCTCCTCGACATGATGCGGTGGGCCGGGATGCAGGCTGACGATCCGATCGTGGACACGACCGTGGCCTATGTCCGGGCTGAGCTGCACTTTGGCGCCCGGACACACTCGGCGGGCCTGCGGGCCCTTGAGCGTGCCCTCGACCACGCTCCGCGTACGAATACGGCGGATGCGTTGTCGGCCCGCGGCGCGCTGCACATGCGGGCCGCGGTACTCGCTGGTCGCGCAGGGGACGGGGATGCCGCAGATGTCCATCTGGATGATGCGCGGGAACTCGGCGATCGGATGCGGGAGGACGTCTATCAGGGGACGGCGTTCGGGCCTGACAGCGTGCGCGTCCATGAGGTGTCCGTGGCTGTGAGCCTCGGGGACTGCCACCTGGACCGGGCGTTGCGGCTGGCCCGGGAGTGGAAGCCCCCGCGGGGCCTGCCGGCCGAGCGCCGCAGCGGCTTCTACATCGAACTCGGGCGTGCGCAGCTCTGGGCGGGAAGGCCGGACGCCGCTTTCGAGTCGTTGAAGGTCGCGCGTCGGATCGCGCCTCAGCATGCGCGCGAGCACCGGTGGGTGCGGGAGGACGCAGCGACACTGCGCCGCCTGAAGCGCGCCGATGCGGAATCGCTCAGCAACTTCGCCGAGTGGTGTCACGCCGGGGCAGGCGCTTGAACGGTACCCCTCACAGGGGTACTTGAGGGGTACCCACGGGGCGAATCTCTTCCTGAGCCCACCGGCACAGGGAGAGACCGTGATGGCAACAACAGCTCCACCTGACGTCCCACTCGCCGACCCCGACGTGAGTCTCGTCCGGCTGCACGGCGAGGTGTGCTTTTGGTGCGGTGCAGCTCACAGCATTCTCGCGCCGGCTGGATCGATCGCCACTCCGGTCGGCTGGGGCGTTCGTGTCTGGTTCATCGTGGCCTGTCCGCCGCACCGGAACCGGAGGCCGCAGTGATCGCGCGCGCCAACAGGGGCGCCACACAGCGTCTTGCACCCGCGCCGCCGATCGGCGCGGAGACGATCAGAGCAACGATCTGCCTTGCGGTGCGCCTCGGCACCGGCAATCCGGGGCTGCCCGAGCTCGCTGCCGTGCAGAAGCGACTGCAAGGGCATATTGCTCTTCTCCTCCCTCTCGTGCGCGAGGAGGTGGCCCGACTGCCACAGGACAGTGTCCTTGCGCACCAGGCGACCGCGCGGCTCACCGGGATTGAGGAGCAGGCTCGGCAGCCGCTCCTGCCGGACACGCTCGCAGCCCACTCTCAGGTGGGGACGACCGCCCGCGACTGTCGGTATCTGCTGGCGATGCACACCTCGGCGGCCCGCCCGTGACCGGCGTCATGGCCCCGGTGGCGTTCGTCTACGACCGATGCGCCACCCGGTCCCGCCGAGAGCTGGAGATGCGGATGGCCGGCTGCGACGGCTACGCGGATCGTATGGGCTGGGTGCTGGCAGGCCGCTGGATCGACCGCGGCGACGACGCACTGGCCAAGCAACGCCCGCAACTGGGCGCTCTGCTGGAGGCCATGCGGGAAGAGGCCGGCCGGCGCGAGGTGCTGTGCCTGGTGCACAACTGGGGCAGGCTCTCGGCCGATGGCACGTTCCGGCTCGCGCTCCAGGCACGCGTGGTCGAGGCAGGTGGATGGACCGAGACGACGTTCGGTGAGTCGGACCGCCGCGGCCGCATGCTGCTGGTGGGGAGGCGGCCATGAGTCGTCGCCGACGCCGCATCACCATCTGCTGGGTAAGCCTCGGCGCCCTCGTGTTCGTCCTGGCCGTCGGCATCGTCAGGGGTGAGCGGTGACCAACTCCCCCCGCTGCGACTGCGGCAGCACGCTTGATCTGCGAGACCTGCCCATCGACTCCGCGTCGGGGCCGCCGAGGTTCGTGACGCTCTGCGGGACATGTGCACCGGCCACCACCGGGACTGAGCCGGACAGCGTGGCCTGGTTGCTCGCCCGCCGGGCCGGGGCCAGCCTCCCGCAGGAGCCGCGTCCGCTCCGTCTCTGATCCCCCGCTGGTCCCCGCGGAGCTGCGTCCCCGAGGCGCCGCGAAATGGCCCGGCCCGCTTCCTCATCGATCTGGCTCTGGCGCACGGCGGCGAGGTACCCACGGCCTACGACTTCCGATACCGGGGTTGCCTGGTCCCTTACGAAGCGCCGGAGATCTCGCGCAGCATCGTGGAGAGCGGCACCGCCATGCAGCCTCTGCGCGCCGGCTCTCCGCCCTGCCCCGCGCCGGCGTCACCGCGGCTTCTTCTGGGAGGAGTTCGGGGTCCACCGGTACGAGGAGTTCGGGGTCCCCCGTACGGGGGAAGGGGCCGCGCCCCGAGGAGGACGCCGCGGCGCCGGGGCGTTCGTAGCCTGCGGGTATGACTTCCTTGCGTGGTACGGCTTCGGTGACGCACACGGATCCGGCGCGGGCTCTGCGCCGGCGCACGGCGTGCTGGGCGTACGCGGCCTTCGGCTGGCTGGTGGCGTCGTTCCTCTGGCATCTGTGGATGGGCATCGACTACCGGTCGGCGATGGGTACGCGGGCCACCGTCCCCGTGTGGGGGTTCCTCGCCTACGACGGGCTGATCACCGCGATGTCGGCGGCCGGTGCGGCCCTCGCGCTGGCGACCGTACGGCCCTGGGGCCGCCGCCTCCCCCCGTGGACGGTGCGGCTGCCGCTCTGGTTCGGGGCGGCCCTGCTGGTCGTACGGGGTGTGCCGGGCCTCGTCGAGAACCTCACCATGCTCACCGGGCTCACCCCCTACGGCCTGCTGGGGCTGGCGGAGCGGCCGGCCGACCTCGCGTCCGGGGAGTTCTGGACGGACATGGCGATCAATACGTACTTCTTCCTGGGCGCGGTGGTGATGCTGCCGCTGGCCCTGCTCCACGACAGGGGCCGGCGGGCCGCCGGGCGCACCGGCGGCCGTCCCGGTCAGGAGAAGTCGGCGGCGTGATCCCGCGCCCAGCGGGCGAAGGTGCGGCCGGGCCGGCCGGTGACCCGCTCCACGGCGTCGGAGACGGGGAAGGCCGGCGCATCGACCGTCCGGCCGAACATCCGGACGAGCTCCAGCGCGGCCTCCTTGGTCAGATACCGCCCCGACATCGCCGCGGCCGCTTCCTCCTCGGAGATCTGCTCGACCCGGATCTCCCGGCCCGTCGCCCGCCCGATCTCGGCGACCTGCTGCGCCAGGGTCATCCGCTCCGGGCCGGTGACGACATACGCCTTGCCCAGGTGCGCACCGCTGCGGTCCAGCAGGGCGACGGCCGCGACATCGGCGAGGTCGGCCTCGTGAACGGGGACGCCCTGGGCACCCGGGTGCGCCTCACGCACCACGCCCGACTCGCGGATCGAGGGGGCCCAGGCAAGGGCGTTGGTGGCGTAGTTGCCGCCGCGGACAAAGGTCCACTCCAGGCCGGAGTCGCGCACCGCGCGCTCCAGACCGGCGTGCAGCCGGGCGATGAACTGGGCGTCGTCGGCCGGGGTATCGGTCACCGCCATCGAGGAGTTGAGGACCACCCGGCGGACACCGGCCCTGCCGGCCGCGTCGAGCACCGCCGCCGCGGCCCGGTCGCCGCCGGCCGCGAGGTTGAGGAACAGCGCATCGGCGCCGGCCAGCAGCGGTCCGAGGTCGTCCGCGGTGAGGTCGGCGCGGACCGTCTCGGCCTCGGCCGGCAGACCGGCGTGGGCCGGATCGCGGGTCAGCGCGCGTACGGCGGCGCCCTCGGCCAGGAGCCGGCCGACAAGACTGCGGCCGATATTGCCTGTTGCCCCGGTTACCGCGATCACGGCACGGCCTTCGTGAGACTTCATGGGATGACTACCGTCTTCCGTTCGTCGGCGGAATGAACTGAACATGCGGAAGGAAACACATGAATACGCCCAGGCGGACAGGCCGGACAGGGCGGAGCGGAATCAACGGACCCTGACAAGGCACTCACTGTTGCTCAGGTCACCAAGAGGTGTGACGGTAGTTCAGGTCACCCCACAAGCGCGGCAATTTTTTATCAAGTCCGGCGGGACAACCTTCGCGTATCAGACTTACTGCCGGTACAACTTGCGTTCAAGGGTCCCGCCCGTGGTGGGATGTACGGATGCGAACCCCCACACGCATATCTTCACCGTCGCCCGCGCCCGTCACCCGGCACCACTCCGCCACCGCCGTGACGGGCGCCCCGGACGACTCCACCGGCGACACCAGAGAGCTCGACACGGTCAATCCGTACGCGGATCTGGCAGCCCTCGCCGACCCCGAGCCGGAGCCGGAACCAGAGCCGGAATCCGGCTCGTTCGACGCCGACGGCGCTCACCGCCGCCGCACCTACCTCAACGAGCGCGACGACAGCGACGATCCGCTGGGCCTCGGACTGCGCTCGGACGACGAAGCGGACGGCGAGGCCTGGAAGCCGCCGAACCACCGCCGCAAGAAGCGCGGCATCAGCCGCTTCGGCGCCATACCGCTCGCCCTGAAGCTGCTGGTCGCCGTCCTCGTCGGGACGTCCTTCCTCACGCTCTTCGACCGGTTCGCGGTGCTGTACGCGCAGAACAGGACCGCGGAAAAGGTGAAGGATGCCCTGCATCTGAACGCCACTCCTGAGGTCGACATCCAGGGATTCCCGTTCCTCACCCAGGTCATGGACAAGCGCGTCGACCAGGTGAAGGTCACGATTCCCGACCTGGCCGCCGACCGGGTTTCGCTGGCGAAATTCGAGGCCACCGCCAACGACGTACGTATCGACGGCGATCTGCCCAACTCCATCAAGGGCGCCACGATCGGCAATATGCACGGCAGCGTGCTGCTCGCCTTCGACGACATGAATCGCGAGCTGGGCGCCTCGCAGGTGAAGTTCAGCGAAATGGGGCCCAATGCGGTCCGCGCGGTCGGTCAACTGCCGATTGCCGGCCATGAACTGCGCGTACGGGCCGAGGCCCGCATCCACCGGGCCGGTGACCGCGGTATCTCCACCGACATCAGCCGGATGCGCCTGGACATCGGCGATGTCGCCGTCTACCGCCCCGGCACCGGCAAGGAAGAGGGCCTGCGGCTGACCCGCAAGACCGCCGCCGAGCTCAGCCGGCAGGCCGCGAAGGTCAAGGCGATGCTGAGCATCCCGGCGATCGCCGACCGGATCGGCATCCCCAAGGCCTACATCCAGGACGCGCTGCGCAGCGAGGAGAAGCTGCACGAGCTGACCGGCTCGCCGCGCTTCATCCAGAAGCTGATGAAGGTCAATCTCGTCGACGTGGTGGCGGATCACCCCTGGCTGCTGCAGAAGGTCGGCATCGACCCCAAGATCCTCGGCACGCTGACCGGGCTCACCAAGCCGCAGCTCGCGGATCAGCTGTCGCTGTCCTTCAACCTTCCCAAGACGCCCGGGGACGTGCGGCTGCGTCATATCTCCGTGGAGCGGGACGGCATCCGTGCCGACCTCTCGGGGTCGAATCTGCCGTTCGGGGACGCGGCGAAGAAGTAGCCGGTGCGGTAGGGGGAGGGGCCGGACCGCCGAAGGTGTCGGCGGACCGGCCCCCGGAACCGCTCAGTAGAGACCCTGCGTCAGTGCGACCGAGTCGGGTACCGCGACCTCCTCGGGTGCGGTCAGGGGCATGATGCCCAGGATCTGCTGGGTGACGTAGTGGGCCGACATCATGGCGCCCTCCTGCCATCCGGGCAGTGGCGAGATCTGGTCGCCGGTGACGAAGAACGCGTCGGTGCCCTCGGGCTGGAGCAGTTGCCGGTACGCCTTCTTGTGGGCTTCCTCATGCGGCTCCCACGCCGCCCATCCGCCCAGTTGGTAGGGCACCTTGTGCCAGGCGATGGAGACGCCCTTCTCGTCGGGGACGAGCTTTCTGTCCTCGAATTCCCGGTGCAGTTGGACGGCGCCCTCGCGGGCCAGCCCCAGGCGTTTGTCCGGCGCCATTTTCCCGAGGGTGTCGGCCGCGCCCCCGAAGTTGTAGGCGCCGGTCAGCGTTCCCTTGTCGGAGAAGTAGTCGTTGGACGGGTACCACATCTGGGTGATGTTGTGGCCGGTCCAGCTGATGCCGCCGTAGATCCCCTCGGTGTCGTCGAGGCCGCCGAGGTCGCCCTCCCAGAAGCGGCGGTTCGCCTGCCAGCCGACCTTGCAGGTCTTCTCGAACTGCACGAGGTCGAGGGCCTGCTCGAAGGGGTGGGAGAAGCGGGTCAGGCCGACCGTCCGGAGCACCGGGATCGGGATGTTGCTGACGCAGTGGCGGGCGTCGGCACAGAACTCGTCGTCGCCCTTGCGGTAGGTGACGGTGGTCCCCCGGCCGCCCCGGTCGATCTCGATCTCACGGACCTCGGCGCCGAGCACGATTCTCGCGCCGGCCCGTGCGGCCTCGCGTGCCAGTGCCCGGACGATGTGGTCCATGCCGCCGACCGGCTGGAACATCGTGGCCTGCCACAGATAGTCCACCGGCTGGTAGAAACGGGCCTTCCAGAAGCCCGAGTTCACCAGGTCCTCGAAGGACAGCGGCGGGGCCGGTTCGGGCCACTCCTCGATTCCGGGCCGGTCCAGATATCCGGAGCGGGTGGAGCCGCGGTACTTGCCGTTCGTGTCCAGTGCGCCGAACACCCGCAACAGGTCACGCAGTTCACCCGTGAAGGCATCCATGCTCAGCAGTGTCTCGGCGAGCTTGGCCGCGAGGTGGCCGCGGGTGTCGTTCGCCACCCGCCGGTTGGGCCAGGTCACCTCGGCATCCGGCGGGCGGACACGGTTCGCCGTGGTCTCCATGACGTACGGCTCCAGGTCCACACCGAAGTCACGGCAGTACTTGAGCACCCGGCGGTGGTGGTACGGGATCCGTCCGGGCCCGAGGTTGAGGTACAGGCCGTCGTCGAAGGCGCAGGTGTGCGTGCGGGTGACCGTGCCGTGGTCATCGATCTCGTAGAGCTCGTCGCCCCTGCGCGCGGTGCGGTTGCGCCCGCCCACGCGTTCCTGCGCCTCCAGGACGGTGACCCGGTAGCCGAGCATGCTCAGTTCGTAGGCGGCCGTCAGGCCCGCGACGCCGGCGCCGAGGATCAGCACCTTCGCCCCCTGGCCCGGGGTTCCGGCGGGCCGTACGGTGCCGGTCCAGCCGGTGGCCTCCGGCCCGGACAGACCGCTCATGGCGTGCCGGAGCGCCTTCGCGGAGTCGTCGACGGTGGCGCCCGTCGCCCCGTCCCGCTGTTCGTTGGTGCTGGTCATCGTCCGGTCCCTTCCGACGGTGCGCCGCCGGGCGGCGGACAGTTCTCGGCGATCTTGTACTTGAGCGCCTCGGGATAGTCGTGCCGGTCGAGCTGCACCCGTACGACGACCGGGCCCTGGTTGATCTCGTCGGTGGGATCGGCGATCCGCTGGAGCAGGGCGGTCAGTTGGTCGTGCTGACGGACGGCGAAGCCCTGCATCGGGTACTTGGCGGAGCCGAAGACCTCCGCGAGCTTCTCGTACTGCCAGGGGTGCAGTTCGTTGTAGAAGTCGGCGCCGTCGGAGGACGGTGCCCCCTGCTGGTAGTAGCAGGGGTGGACGAGCATCTGCTCGATGCCGTAGAAGCCGTCGTTGTCCAGGACGAACACCACCGGCCGCAGCCCGTGCCGCACATGGGTGGACATCTCCTGGCACGTCTCCTGGAAGGAGCCGTCGCCGACGAAGACCATCGGGCGCTTGCCCGCATGACGCCGGCCGAGCGCGACACCGGTGGCCGCGCCGACCGAGTAGCCGATGGACAGCCAGCTGTTCTGCGCCACGTACGAGGCGCGCTCCGCCATCCGCAGATTCATCGAGCCGATCAGCGCGAACGCGGCGTCGCACACCACCGTGAACGGGTTGGTGCGCTCGCCCGGGGGCTCGCTGGTCTGCGACTCCAGGAAGGCGTTGAGGTGCCGGAAGAGGCTGTCGTACGTCAGGCTCTGCGGGTACGGTCCGCCGGTCTGGGAGTCCAGGAATGCGGCGGTGCTGGTGGGGACGTCGAGGCCGTCGTCATGGGCGCGGGCGAAGTAGTCCGCTGCGAAGGCGCCTTCTCCGAACTCGTCCACCAGGCGTTCCCGTAGCGCGGGAAGGAACCGGGCGAGCTGCACATCGGGGAAGTACGAGGCGCCGACGTGCACGCCGTCGTGGGCGGCGACCGCCCAGTCGTTGCCGATCGACCGCTCGCCGCCCAGGTTCTTCGAGGTCGCCCACGAGCCCAGCCCGATACGGCAGCCCGCGTTGTGGAAGACCTCGGCGACATCCGGGTTGCTGGCCTTGCCGTTGTAGACGCCGGAGAAGCCCGGGGTGTACTCGGAGACCACGGACTTGGCGCCGATGGTGGTGCAGAACGGGATGCGGGTCTCCCGCACCAGCTTCTCGAACTCGTCCGACAGCCGGAAGCGGTCGATCTCCTCACCGGCCCACAGGATCGGGTCACCGTACTCCCGCACCAGCTCCACGCACGCCGTGACCGCCCGGTCGAGCATGCGCTGGTTCTTCGCGGTGACGGGCCGCTCCCGCCGCGTCAGCCGGCCGCGCGGTGCGGGACACCGCGCCCCCCAGATGTCGTCCATGACCTCCAGATAGACCGGCCGGCGATGGGAGAGGCACGCGGTGATCGCGCTGTCGATCTGGGTGGGGGCCAGGCCCGGGTTGGAGAGGGACTGGGCGTCCACCGTCACCTGGCGGTAGACCTCCAGGTTGCTCTCCGGGCGCTGGGACATGTGCGAGGTGAGCAGGCCGATCGCCTGCTGGTTGAGCCACTGCTCGTAGGACGGGGCGGCGTTGATCGCGATCAGCGGTACGTACTCGGCGAAGCCGCCGCCGATCGCATTGAGCAGGTTGAACGCGCCCACGCTGTAGGTGACCGCGACCGCGCCGATGCCCTGCTCGCCGAGCGCGATCTGCGCGTCGGCGGCCTTCACCCGCGCATACCCGTCAGCGGCCTGGCCCGCGCCGCCCTCGGTGGGGGTGCCCACCCAGCGCACCTTGGTCTTCTCGTGCAGGGTCGACAGGAACGGGCCCAGATGGTCGCCCGGAACGCCGAACAGATGGGTGATGCCGAGCTGTTCCAGCCTGATGGCCAGGTACTCGGCCACGGTGCAGGTCTGGGAGGTGGTCATGAGGTCACCACTTCCTCTCGTGACGGGTCGGACGACGCGGCACCGGCCCGGCGCTCGCGGGGCACCGCGGTCCGCGCGGCAGCGGCGCTCTCGTACGCCACGGAAGGCTCGTTGACGGCGATGGCGGCACGTACGGCCGTCTCCACCGCGCCCTCGATCCAGGCGTGCTTCAGCGAGACATGCTCACCGGCGAAGTGCACCGGCCCCTCGGCCCGGACCACATCGAGGTGGAAGCCGGTCATCTGGTGCGGGGTGTAGACGGCCGCCTCACCGCAGGCGTACGGATCGCGCAGCCAGCTCTGGGTCTGGCCGGCACCGGTGTAGAAGACCTCGATACGGCGGCCGTGCACCGACTGGAGGTTGCGCAGCGCGTAGCCGTAGCGCTCGGCGTCGTCGAAGGAGTCCCAGCGCGCGGCGTCGTCCGACCAGGAGTAGCCGGCCAGCACCACGCCTCCCGGGCTGCCGGGGACGGGGTGCGAGGGGTAGTACATGAAGCGGTTGGGGTTGTCGGTGGTGGAACCGCCGCCGAAGGCGTGGGTGGCCGGCCGGACACCGCCCTTCAGCGAGGAGTTGCGGTAGTACTCCACCTGGTCCTGGCCGATGCGCTTCTCATCCACGCTCGGATGCGCGCCGAGCAGCCCGGTGGGCAGGTCCCGCACGCTCTGCGGCACCGCCACCGCGGCCTCGGCGTCGTCCTCGCCCCACTGCTGGTAGTACTCGTACAGACCGGGCGCGATGGCGTCGAGCTCGCGCTTCCAGTCCGCCTCGGTGAACTCCCACCAGCGGCAGGAGAATTCCAGGAGCACCTTGGTGGCCTGGTCGTAGTGCGTCTCGATGATGGCGCGGCGCTTCTTGTAGGAGAACGGCGGGGTCACGTTGGTGAACCGCAGACTGGAGAACGGGATGGTGACGATCGCCAGGTCACCGGTCCAGGTCTGCGGCTCTCCGTACGGATCACCTTCGGGCACGGTCTGGATGGCGACGGCGGGGCCGCCCGGCCCGGCGAGCCCGCCCTGATGGCCGTCGCGGCCCGGGTCGTAGTACTCCAGGCGGACCATCCGCTGGCCCATCACGATCTGGTCCCGCAGATCCTTGGCGAGTGCCTCCGGTAGCTGCCGGCTGCCGCCCTCGATCTCCCAGTACGTGGCGGCGGGGTCGATGTCGCTGCGGCCCAGGAAGCTGTGGAAGAAGGCCAGGTGCAGCCGCGACGTCATGTTCTCGATCGTCCCGATCGCCTCGATGGCCTCGTCGCTGAACCCGGCGTACTCGCGCAGGAAGCGGCCCATCGAATAGCCGTCGAAGTCCCGGATGACCTCGGCCCAGCCGTCCAGCCACTCCTTGAAGGGCTTGTTGATCCGCGTTCCGTCGCTCTGCAGCACGGAGTAGTAGTCGCGCACCGGCTCCAGGGCCTGGTGGACCATCTCGGAGACGGGCAGCCGCGATTCGCAGCCGGTGAGGTGGAAGCCCTCGTTGATCGCGGACGGGTCCTTGGCGTACTGGGCGCGCCGTACCTGCGTGCGGTTGGTGCGGAGCCAGGTGTTGTTGCGCTTGTCCGGGGCCCGGAACTGGGGGCTGGGATCGCCGTTCGTCCAGGTCTTGCCGTCCTTGAAGGACTTGTAGACCACCGGAGGTAAAGGGGCGCTCTGGTTGCCGGTCGTCGGATCGATGTCGACGTTGAAGAACAGCCGCCGCTTCAGCCCGAGTTTGTCGATCAGCGCCAGGGTCAGCGGGTGGAAGCTCGGCAGGCGCATCGCCCCGGCCTCCGCGTACTGCGCGGGGTCGGTGAAGGGCGGCGGCTCGCCCTTCTTGGCGTGGAAGGTCTTGATCCGGCCGCCGACCCGGTTGGCATTGGCCTCCAGGATCGTCACATCGTGCCCGGCACGGGTCAGCAGCTCGCCGGCGACCAGGCCGGCGATGCCCGCTCCGACGATCAGGATGCGCTTGGGGACGGCCGCGGGCTCCAGCCCCTTGTCGATCAGTACGTCGAGGTAGCGCAGTCTGAGGTCTTCGTTGGCCGGCTCGGGGCCGACCAGCAGGAGTTCGCGGGCGAGCTGCTGATAGGTCTTCTCGGTCGCGCGCTCGGCTCCGGTGTGCTCACCGCGGATGTCATGGCGGGGGTGGTTCATGACCGCCCAGCCCCTCTCGTGCCGCGACCGGTTCGCGGCGAGCCGCCGCAGCTCCCGGCCCCGCCGGCGGTGAGGGACGGATCCTCGCCATCGGCCCGGCGGAAGAGGGGGGACTCGTTGTGGTATGCGGCCGGAACATTGCCCGGGATTTCCCTGGATCTGCGCCACGGTGGTGCCGGAAGCTGTTCGGTCTCCGGGGCGGCCGTCGGCCGCGCTGAGATGGTGGTCACTTCTCTCCTTCACTGGGACTTCGGGTGCTTCGGAGCACCGAGGGGCTTCGCAGAAGGCGAATCCGGCTCCTGGCACGCGGAGGCGGGAATGGACGTGGAAAGGCACAAGGGCACGCCAAAGTCAGCCCGCGCACGGCTTGTGCGGCCAGCCCAGCATCGAAGGGGCCGGTTCGCAGGAGCACCACCGTCAAACGGAGCACCGGGTCACTCGAAACCGTGAGTTCGCATCGCATCCGGTGTAGGGCACCGCGCCCTGACCCTGTCAGGGAGGTACGCGCCCCGCTGCCCGTCGAACCCGGGACAATCAGCGGGCGAACGCGCCGGGAAAGAAGCCGCCTGACGGCCATCGGCCCAGGTCAGACGCCTTGAGTGAGGGGGTTGTCAGGTGGTCGCCGGACCCGCCCGGCCGGGCCGGGACGAGTCCGGCCGACAGACCGGGTGGGTCCCCCGCCAGGAGGGAGCGACCGGTGAAGGACGCCGTGAGGGCCCCCCGCTACCACGGTCCCGGCGGCTCCTGGCGCGGCGGCGGCTGGGGCATCCCCGGCGGGGGCGTCGCGGCACCCGGCAGCGTCAGCACCGCCTCCGTGCCGCCGACGTCCGCGGACCGCAGCCGTACGGCACCGCCCGCCTGTTCCGCCGTCCGCGCCACGATCGACAGCCCCAGGCCACTGCCCGGCAGGCTGCGGGCGGACGGCGAGCGCCAGAACCGCTCGAAGACATGCGGGAGTTCGTCCTGCGGAATTCCCGGCCCGTGATCGCGCACGGTCAGCTCACCGTGCGCCAGCCGGACCTCGACGGTGCCGCCGGGCGGGCTGAACTTCACCGCGTTGTCGAGCAGGTTCACCACCGCCCGCTCCAGTGCGGCCGGCTCGGCCCGTACGTACCAGGGGGCGAGGTCCGCCGCGATGTTCAGGGACGGGCCGCGCAGCCGGGCCCGCTCCAGCGCCGTGCCGACGATCTCGTGCAGCGCCACGACCTCGACGGAGCTCTGCCCCGGCGCCGGGGGCCGCGACAGCTCCTGCAGATCGCCGATCAGCGCCGCCAGCTCCCCCATCTGCGCCTTCACCGAGGCCAGCAGCGCCACCTTGTCGGCGGGCGGGATCGGCCGGCCGGCCTGCTCGCTGCGCACCAGCAGATCGATGTTGGTACGCAGCGAGGTCAGCGGCGTCCGCAGCTCATGGCCCGCATCCGCGATCAGCTGCTGCTGCAGATCGCGGGACGCGGCCAGCGCGGCGGTCATGGAGTTGAAGGAGCGGGAGAGCCGGGCGATCTCGTCCTCGCCGTCGACCGGGATGCGGATGGCCAGGTCCTGGGTGCGGGCGACATGTTCGACGGCGTCGGTCAGCCGGTCCACCGGCTTGAGGCCGGAGCGCGCGATGACCAGCCCCGCCGTGCCCGCACCGATGACGCCCAGCCCCGCGACGGCCGCCAGCAGCAGCGCGAGGCGGTTCAGCGCACTGTTGACCTCGGTCAGCGGGCGGGAGATGGACACCGCGAACTGCACACCCTGGACGCCGATGTGCTTGGTCAGCACCCGGACGTCCGCACCGTCGGTGGTGACGGCGTCGTGCAGGGTGTCGCGCTGCACGCCCTGCGCCACGGCGGCATCCGCGCGCTGCACCTTCACGGGCTGGGAGTTGGGCCCGATGCAGCGCGAGCCGTCGACCTGGACGATCTGGACGTTGTAGTACGAGGGCGGGGCGTTCTTGCTCTCGGTCGGGTCGGTGGGCTGGCAGTTGGCGTAGGTCAGCTGCAGATACTCCGCGGGGACGCTGACGTTCTTCAGCGAGCTGTCCACCTCGTCGCGCAGCTGGGCCCGGGTGAGCAGCCAGCAGGCCAGCGCGGAGACGGCCACCGCCACCGCCACCGCCACCGCGGTGAGCAGGGTCAGCCGCGAACGCAGCGGCAGCCGGGCGATCCGGGCGCCGAGCCGGCTCCGCGCGGAGGCCGGGCCGCCCGTTCCGCGCGCGTGGGTCGCCTCGGTCATTCCGCGCCGCCGTCCGCCCGCAGGACGTAGCCGACCCCCCGCACGGTGTGCACCAGCCGCGGCTCGCCGCCCGCTTCCGTCTTGCGGCGCAGATACATCACGTACACATCAAGGGAGTTGGAGGTGGGTTCGAAGTCGAAGCCCCATACGGCCTTCAGGATCTGCTCCCGGGTGAGGACCTGCCGCGGATGCGCGAGGAACATCTCCAGCAGGGTGAATTCGGTACGGGTCAGCTCGACCTGCCGGCCGGCCCGGGTCACCTCGCGGGTCGCCAGGTCCATCCGCAGATCGGCGAAGCTCAGCGTCTCGCCCTCCTCGGGCGGAACACCGGCCGCCGCCGCGTACGAGCTGCGGCGCAGCAGCGCGCGGATCCGGGCGAGCAGCTCGTCCAGCTCGAAGGGCTTGACGAGGTAGTCGTCGGCGCCGGCGTCCAGCCCCGTGACACGGTCACCGACCGTGTCACGGGCCGTCAGCATCAGGATCGGCACCCGCACCCCGCTCGCCCGCAGCCGGCGGGCGGCGGTCAGCCCGTCCATACGGGGCATCAAGACGTCCAGCACGATCAGTTCGGGGTCGTAGGCCGCGACCTTCTCGACCGCATCCAGCCCGTCGACCGCCTGCTCGGTCCCGTACCCCTCGAAGACCAGCGAGCGCTGCAGGGCCTCCCGGACCGCGGGCTCGTCGTCGACGATCAGAATGCGGGCGGGCTGGTCACCGTGCTCGGCGGGGCTCATGCGTGACTACCTCGGGTGGATGTCGGAACGGCTGGTCCTCAGCCTTGCACGGCACGGGCCGTGCGGGCGGTCAGACGCCGCTGTTGCTGCCACCGCTCCCGCCACCGCGCAGCGAGTCGAGGTCGGCCTTGACGGTGTTGATCGGGATGGCGAAGCCGAGGCCGACGCTGCCGGCCGAGCTGCTCGATGCCGAACTCGGCGAGTACATCGCGGAGTTGATGCCGACGATCTGCCCCTGCATATTGATCAGGGCGCCACCGGAGTTGCCCGGGTTGAGTGAGGCGTCGGTCTGTATGGCCTTGTACGAGGTCTTCGACGAGCCGGTGTCGCCGTTGTACTGGTTGCCGCCGAACTCGAAGGGCCAGCCACCGCCGCCGCCCGGGCCGCCCTGCCCCTGGTCCTGTCCCTGCCCTTGGTCCTGTCCCTGTCCCTGCTCCTTGGGGACGGTGACATCCCGGTTGAGAGCGGAGACGATGCCGCTGGTCACGGACCCGGTGAGGCCCTCGGGCGAGCCGATCGCCACCACCTGGTCGCCGACCGTGATCTTGTCGGAGTCGCCGAGCGAGGCCGCGGTCAGATTCTTGGCGCCGCGCACCTTGATCAGCGCCAGGTCCTTGCCGGGATCGGTGCCGACGACCTTGGCCGTCTTCCGGCTGCCGTCGCTGAAGGTGACGGTCACCGTGCGCGCGCCGGCCACCACGTGATTGTTGGTGACGATCTCGCCGTCGCTGGTGACGACCACACCGGAGCCGGTGGACTCACCACTGCCGGTCCGCGCCTTGATCTCCACAATCGCCGGGCTGACCGCCTTGGCCACCCCCGAGACGCCGCTGCCGCTGGTCTTGCCCGCGTTGACGAGCGGGGTGGAGGGCCCGCTCTGTGCCGACCGGGTGGTGGCGCCGGCGATCAGTGCCGCGCTGCCACCCCCGATGAGACCGGAGGCGAGTGCCACTGCCGCGATCAGCGCGACCGGCCGGCGGACCCGGCGCCGCGGCCCGGGTGCGTACGGAGGCGGCGGGGGGAACGCCTGCGCCCCGGGGCCCGGAGCGTCTTGCGCGGCCCGGCCCGCCTCGTGGCCGTAGTGCCGGCCGTAGTCGTCGCCGTATCCGTACGGCCCGTCCTGTGGCATCTCATCGCCGCTTCGGCGGTAGCTCTCGGTCATGGTGATCACTCTGCCGCCGGTCCATGAGAGCGGTCTGAGAATGCCCTGAGAGGTCCCACAGAAGCAGGTATGCCCGGTATAAAGACGCCCGGATCAGAAGCGCGGCCCGGCTCCCTCAGCCGCCACAGCCACAGGACCGCCGCACCACCAGGCGCGACGGGAACTGCCGCAGCCGCTCCCGCCGGGAGCCGACCACCCGCAGACCGTCGTCCAGCACCAGGTCCACCGCCGCCCGCGCCATCGCCTGGCGGTCCGAGGCGACCGTGGTCAGCGGCGGGTCGGTCAGCCCGGCTTCCTTCACATCGTCAAATCCCGCGACCGCCAGTTCGCCGGGTACATCGATCCGCAGCTCACGGGCGGCCCGCAGCACCCCGATCGCCTGGTCGTCCGTCGCGCACATGATGGCCGGCGGCCGGTCCGGACCCGCCAGCAGCTTCAGCGCGACCTGGTAGGCGTCGTAACGGTTGTACGGCGCCTGGAAGTAGCACCCGTCCGTCGGCTTCCCGGACTCCAGCATGGCCCGCCGCCAGCCCTCGACGTGATCGGTGACCGGGTCGCCGGACTTCGGGGTCTCCTCCGTGCCGCCGAGGAAGGCGACGTACGGATGGCCGTGCTCCAGCAGATGCCGGGTCGCCAGCTGCGCGCCCCAGATGTCGTCCGTCATCACCGCGACATCGTCGATGGCGTCCGGCCGGCGGTGCAGCAGCACCACCCGGGCGTCCCAGGCGTCGATTTCGGCGGCGGCGTGCTCACTGGGCCCCTGGCTGATCAGGATCAGCCCGGACACCCGCATCCCGAGGAACGCGCGCAGATAGTGCACCTCGCGCTCGTCGAGGTAGTTGGCGTTGCCGACCAGGACCATCTTTCCGCGCTCGGCGGCGGCCTGTTCGACGGCGTGCGCCATCTCCGCGAAGAACGGCTGCCGGGTGTCCGGCACGATCAGGCCTATGAGGTCGGTACGGCGGGACGCCATCGCCTGCGCGACACGGTCCGGCCGGTAGCCGAGCTCATTGATGGCGGCGAGTACCCGCTCGCGCGTGGCCGGGGCAACCGGCCGTGGTCCGTTGTTGATGACGTAACTGACAACGGCGGTCGACGTACCCGCCAGTCTTGCCACATCATCCCGCGTCACCTTGGCCACGCGCGGCAGTCTACGCGGGTGGCGCAAGGGTGTGTGCGGCAGTTCTCCGCGGGTTCACGGGCCTGCCGCACCCCTCACCTACCTGCGCCCGGCCCGTACACCGTGGGGGTCCGTGCCCGCGGTGGCCGCCGTCCCGGAACCGCCACCGCTTTCGGGGGCGCGGCCCGCGGCCGGCTCCGCGTTCGAGGCGGAATTCACTGCCTTCGCCGCGTCCTGCTTGGCCTTGGCCTTGGCCTCCGCCGCCCGCTCCACCTTCTCCGGCGTCACAAAGCGGTAGCCGACGTTACGGACCGTGCCGATGAGCGACTCGTGCTCGGGGCCGAGCTTGGCGCGCAGCCGTCGGACATGGACGTCGACCGTCCGCGTACCGCCGAAGTAGTCATAGCCCCACACCTCCTGCAGGAGCTGGGCGCGGGTGAAGACCCGGCCCGGGTGCTGGGCCAGATACTTCAGCAGCTCGAACTCCTTGAAGGTCAGGTCCAGGACCCGCCCCTTCAGCTTCGCGCTGTAGGTCGCCTCGTCCACCGAGAGATCACCATTGCGGATCTCCATCGGGCTGTCGTCGGTCGTGATCTGCTGGCGGCCCATCGCCAGCCGCAGCCGCGCCTCGACCTCGGCGGGGCCCGCGGTGTCCAGCAGGACGTCGTCGATCCCCCAGTCCGCGGTGACGGCGGCGAGTCCGCCCTCCGTCACCACCAGGACCAGCGGGCAGCCGGGTCCCGTGGACCGCAGCAGCTGGCACAGCGACCGTACATGCGGAAGGTCACGGCGGCCGTCGATCAGTATGACGTCGGCCCCCGGGGTGTCGATGAGAGCCGGCCCCTCGGCGGGGGCCACCCGCACGCTGTGCAGCAGCAGGCCGAGCGCCGGGAGCACCTCCGTCGACGGCTGGAGTGCATTGGTCAGCAACAGGAGTGAACTCACTTCCGACCACCTACCCGGTTCTCGGGATGTTCCATCCTCTGTTGCTGCGTGCGGTCCTGCCTGCTTCGCTCGCCCATGACGTCTGGTTCCTCCTCGGTCCCTGCGACGGGGGCACCTCCCGGCCTCGGCCGGGGGAGTCTGCGGCACTGCTTCGTACGGTCCTCACAGCCGCGCATCACGTGGCTGAAAGCACAAAAGGACCCGGGGGCAACGCTGCCCGGATCCTTCTGCCCAGCAGAATAGCTCAAATGACCTCCGGACCCGAGGCCGATTCGCAGCTTCTTGTGTTCTGTCGATCACTTCGAGTGGCCAACGGGTGCCGCCGTCGACCGCCGGCGGACGCCGGAACCGGGGCCGCCCGCACCCCCGGAAGGCCCCTTGTGAAGCGGCTGTGAGTGCCTTTGGCGGCAGGGCCGCCGAGGTCCTCGCGTACGGTGTCGCCGGTTCGGCGAAGGTGCGCGTAATTCTTCTTGGGATGTCCCACGATGTGGACGGCTTCCCACGTTGTCGGTGTCCCGCCGTGGGGGGTTCTCACCGTTGCGCCTGCGGCGGGCCGGGTCCGCTGCGCGGGGCTGTGGGTGCGGTGACGGGCCTGCGGGGCCTGGTGTGTGGACTGCTGCGCTTTACGTCCACACACCAGGCCCCACCCGCCCCGCCCCAACCCGCGGGC